>CAJFVK010000118.1 GCA_904420435.1 uncultured Oscillospiraceae bacterium | reverse complement strand
GTCGGCCACCTGGCTGAGCTGGTCGGAGAACATCTCCGGCGTCATCTCCACCTGGACCTCCAGGGTGTCGGAGTTGTTGACCCGGTCCACGATGATCTGATAGTTGGCGCTGTAGCCCTGCTCCAGAAGGACCGTTTCGATCTGGGAGGGGAAGACGTTGACGCCCTTGATGATGAGCATGTCGTCGCTGCGGCCCATGGGCTTGCTCATCTTCACATGGGTGCGGCCGCAGGAGCACTTTTTCCGGCTGAGGACGCAGATGTCCCGGGTGCGGTAGCGCAGGAGGGGGAAGGCCTCCTTGGTGATGGAGGTGAACACCAGCTCCCCCTTCTCCCCCTCGGGGAGCACCTCGCCGGTGTTGGGGTCGATGATCTCGGCGATGAAGTGGTCCTCGTTGATGTGCATGCCCGTCTGCTCGCTGCACTCAAAGCTCACGCCGGGGCCGCTGATCTCGGTGAGGCCGTAGATGTCGTAGGCCTTGATGCCCAGCTTGTTCTGGATGTCCTGGCGCATCTCCTCGCTCCAGGCCTCGGCCCCGAAGATGCCGGCCTTCAGCTTGATCTTGTCCCGGAGTCCCCGCTCGATGAGGCTCTCCGCCAGATAGGCGGCATAGGAGGGGGTGCAGCAGAGGATGGTGGAGCCCAGGTCCACCATGAACTGGAGCTGCCGGTCCGTGTTGCCCGAGGACATGGGGAGGGTCAGGCACCCCACCTTGTGGCTGCCGCCGTTCAGGCCGGGGCCGCCGGTGAAGAGGCCGTAGCCGTAGCACACGTGGCACACATCCTCGTTGGTGCCGCCGGCGGCCATGATGGCCCGGGCGCAGCAGTCCTCCCACAGGTCGATGTCGTGCTGGGTGTAGAAGGCCACCACCCGCTTGCCGGTAGTGCCGGAGGTGGACTGGATGCGGACGCAGTCCTTCAGGGGCCTGGCCAGCAGGCCGTAGGGATAGGCCTCCCGCAGGTCGTCCTTGGTGAGGAAGGGGAGCTTGTGGAGGTCGTCCACGCTCTTGATGTCGGCGGGGGTGACGCCCTTCTCCTCCATCTTCGCGCGGTAGTAGGGCACGTTGTCCCACACGCGCTGCACCTGCTTGACCAGGCGCTCGTTCTGCCAGGCGAGAATCTGCTCCCGGCTGGCGCACTCGATCTCGGGTTGGTAGTAACGTTCCATGGGGTGTTCTCCTTGTTGTTGTGTTTAGGACGAAAGTCCGCGCGGGTGAAGGGAACGGCCGCCCGGAAAGTGGACGCCGCGCCCAGAAAAAACAGCGGCAGGGGAGGACCTCAGGACGCCCGGCCCAGGGTGAAGGCCCGCTGGTTCATCTCCAGGAACTTGGCGGGCACGCTCTTTTCGATGGCGGCGCGCCACTCCTCCTCCGGGATCTCGGGGAAGTACCGGCTCAGCCGGCCCATGAGGACGATGTTCACCGCCTTGCTGCTGCCGGCCTCCTCGGCCAGCTTCAGGGCGTCAAAGGCGTCGATCTGGATGCCGGCCTCCGTCATCTTCTGATCCAGGTGCCCGGGATAGGCCGCCGCACCGGTGATGACGGGCATGGGGTTCACCTGCTGGGTGTTGGTGACGATCCGGCCGTCCTTTTTCAGATATTCCGTCCAGCGGGCGGCCTCCAGCAGCTCGAAGGACACGATGAAGTCCGCCTGGCCCTTGTCGATGATGGGGGAGTAGACCTTGTCGCCGAAGCGGACGTAGGTCACCACGCTGCCGCCCCGCTGGCTCATGCCGTGGACCTCGGACACCTTCACGTCATAGCCCTTGTCCAGGAGCACCCGGCCCAGGAGCTTGCTGGCCAGCAGGGAGCCCTGGCCCCCCACGCCGACGATCATGATATTTTTCGTTTCCATCCGCCTTTACCTCCTTACGCCTGGGGCGCCTCAAGGGCGTCGAACTTGCACAGCTGCTGGCACACGCCGCAGCCCACGCACAACGTGTTGTCGATGACCGCCTTGCCGTCCACCACGGAAATGGCGGGGCAGCCGATCCGCATGCAGCTCTTGCAGCCCACGCACTTGTCGCTGTGGGCGATCAGGGGCGCCTTGTGCTTGACATACTTCAAGAGGGCGCAGGGCCGGCGGGAGATGATTACCGACGGCTCGTGGACCGCCAGCTCCTCCTTCACCGCCTCCTCGCACTGCTTCAGATCGTAGGGGTCCACCACCCGTACCCGGTTGATGCCCACGGACCGGCACAGCCGCTCCAGGTCGATCTTGGTGCAGGGGTCCCCCTTCAGGTTGTAGCCGGTGGTGGGGTTCTGCTGGTGGCCGGTCATGCCGGTGATGGAGTTGTCCAGGATGATCACCGTGGAGTTGGACTCGTTGTAGGCGATGTTGATGAGGCCCGTGACGCCGGAGTGCATGAAGGTGGAGTCGCCGATGACGGCCACGGTCTTTCCCTCCATCTCCCCGCCGCTGGCCTTGTTGAAGCCGTGGAGGCCGGACACGCTGGCCCCCATGCAGATGGTGGAGTCAATGGCGCTCAGGGGCGCCACGGCGCCCAGGGTGTAGCAGCCGATGTCCCCCAGCACGGTGAGATTCAGCTTGTGGAGGGTGTAGAACAGCCCTCTGTGGGGGCAGCCGGCGCACATGACCGGGGGCCGGGCGGGGATCTCCTCCGGGAGCTTGACCCCGGCGTCCGGGGCCCGGCCCAGCTTCTCGGCCACCAGGTTCTGGCTCAGCTCGTCGATGCAGGAGAAGAGGTTCTTTCCCTCCGCGGCAAGGCCCAGGTTCCGGCAGTGCTCCTCCAGAAAGCCGTCCAGCTCCTCCACCACCACCAGCCGGTCCACCGAGGCGGCGAAGTCCCGGATCTTCTGCTCCGGCAGGGGCCAGGTCATCCCCAGCTTCAGCACCGGGTAGGTGTCCCCCAGGGCCTCCTTCACATACTGGTAGCTGGTGGAGGCGGTGAGGATGCCGATTGCGTGGTCCCGGCCCTCCTCTACCCGGTTCAGGGGGGAGGTTTCCGCGTACTGGACCAGAGCCCGGGTCCGCTCCTCCACCACCGGGTGGCGGCGCTTGGCGTTGCCGGGCATCATGATGTACTTGGCCCCGTTCTTCTCATAGGGCTTGGCCGGGGGCACGATCCGCTCTCCGGGCTCCACCACGCTCTGGGAGTGGGCGATGCGGGTGCACATCTTCAAAAGCACCGCCGTGTCGAACTGCTCGGACAGGTCGTAGGCCAGCTTGGCGAATTGGAGGGCCTCAGCGCTGTCGCTGGGCTCCAGCATGGGCATCTTGGCGGCCTTGGCGTAGTGGCGGGAATCCTGCTCGTTCTGGGAGCTGTGCATCCCCGCGTCGTCAGCCACGGCGATGACCATGCCGGCGTTGACGCCGGTGTAGGAGATGGTGAAGAGGGGGTCGGCGGCCACGTTGAGCCCCACGTGCTTCATGCCGCAGAAGCTGCGTTTGCCGGCGAGGCTCGCGCCGAAGGCCGCCTCCATGGCCACCTTTTCGTTGGGGGCCCACTCGGCGTAGACCTCCTGGTATTTGGCCACGCACTCGGTGATCTCCGTGCTGGGCGTGCCGGGATAGCTGGAAACAAAGGCGCAGCCCGCCTCATAGAGGCCGCGGGCGGCCGCCTCGTTCCCGAGCATCAGGGTTTTCATAACTGCATCCTCCTTACTCCTCCCGCCCACCGGCTCCGCCGGCGGTGGGGAGATCAAATTCTCTCACAACCAATGGGCTGGGGTGGAAGGGCCGCGGGAAGCCGGCGCCGGCAGACATCTGCCGGATAGCAAAACGTCCTCTGCAAAGCGTATGCTTCGCAGAGGACGAGAAGATCCCGTGGTACCACCTCAGTTTGCCGCCCCAGGCGGCCTCGTGGGATACGACAATATCCCTGGCGCTGTACCGGGCGCACCCGTCGCCGCTTACTGAGGGGAAATCCCCGTTGGGCGGGCCGCTCGGGAGGGAATTCAGGCGCCGGCCCCTCCTGCCTCGCACCGTCCGGCAGGTCTCTGAAAGGGGGGATGGTTCCCTACTTGGCTCCGTCATCGCGTTACCTATCAACAAATAAACTCTATCACTTTTACTCGTTGAAGTCAATGTCTTTTTGTGGGATTTTGCCGAATGGGGCCGGCCTGCTTCCGCTTTTCGCCGGAGCGGCCGATGGAGTCCTTCACCGTGACGGTGACGGTCTGCTCGTAGCAGGAGAAGATCTCCGCCACCCGGCCGCCGTCCGGGGCCCGGGTGAGAAGACTCACCACCGGCACGATCACGAGCCCCGCCAGCATGCAGAAGGCGCCGCAGTTGATGGGGGACTGGAGCAGGGCGGGGAAGCTGCCTCCGAAGAAGATGTTGGCCAGCATCACCGCCGTGGAAAAGAGAAAGTTCACGGCGCAGGCGGCCTTGGTGGTCCGCTTCCAGTAGAGGCCGTAGAGGAAGGGGGCCAGGAAGGCGCCGGCCAGGGCCCCCCAGCTGACGCCCATGAGCTGGGCGATGAAGGTGATGTTGGAGTTGTACTGGATGATGGCCAGCACCACGCTGATGGCGATGAACACCACCACCAGGCCCCGCATCCAGCGGACCTGCCGCTTCTCATCCATGTCCGGGAAGACCGTTTCCTTCAGAAAGTCCAGGGTCAAAGTGGAGCTGGAGGCCAGCACCAGGGAGGAGAGAGTGGACATGGAGGCGGAGAGCACCAGAATCACCACCACGGCGATTAGGATGGCGGGCAGGTCGGAGAGCATGGCGGGGATGATGGCGTCGTAGCCCTCGGCGGCCACGTCCACCCGGTCGGAGAACAGGCGGCCGAAGCCCCCCAGGAAGTAGCACCCCCCCGCCACGACCAGGGCGAAGACCGTGGAGATCACCATGCCGGTGTTGATGGACTTCTCGCTGCGGATGGCATAGAACTTCTGGACCATCTGGGGAAGGCCCCAGGTGCCGAGGCTCGTGAGCAGCACCACCCCCAGGAGCCCCGCCGGATCCGGCCCGAAGAAGGAGGCGAACACCCCCGGGGCGCTGGAAACCGACGGATCGCTGACCTGGGCCAGGCCCTCCAGGGCGGCCATGAAGCCCCCCTGCCGCTGGAGCACCGCCGCCACCACCGCTATGATACCCACCAGCATGATGATGCCCTGGATGAAGTCGTTGATGGCTGTGGCCATGTAGCCCCCGGCGATCACGTAGACCCCGGTGAGCACGGCCATGACGATGACGCACACGCTGTAGTCGATGTCAAAGGCCATGCCGAAGAGGCGGCTCAGACCGTTATACAGGCTGGCGGTGTAGGGGATCAGAAAGACGAAGATCACCACGGAGGCGCAGAGCTTCAGGGGGCGGCTGTCAAAGCGCCGGCCGAAGAACTCCGGCATGGTGGCGCTGTCCAGGTGCTGGGTCATGACCCGGGTCCGCCGGCCCAGCACCGCCCAGGCCAGAAGGCTCCCCAGAAAGGCGTTGCCCAGGCCCGCCCAGGTGGCGGCAATGCCGTACTTCCAGCCGAACTGCCCGGCGTAGCCCACGAAGACCACGGCGGAGAAGTAGCTGGTGCCGTAGGCGAAGGCGGTGAGCCAGGGGCCCACGGACCGGCCTCCCAGCACAAAGCCGGCCACGTCCGTGGTGTGGCGGCGGCAGTAGAGGCCGATGGCCACCATGACCGCGAAAAAGACAAGCAGCAGGGACAGCTTAATCATCATATCTCCCATGGGGAAATTCTCCTTTTCTGCGTGATAGATGCCGGAATGTGGTCAGCCCTTGGTCTGGGCCTCCACCAGCCGCTCGCCGCAGTACTTGCTGCGCAGGGCCGGCTTTTCGATTTTGCCCGTGGGGTTCCGGGGCACCTTGTCGAAGATGATCCGCCGGGGGCGTTTATACCGGGGCAGCTCCTTGCAGAAGAGGTTGATCTCCTCCTCGGTGCAGTCCATGCCCTCCTTGATCTCGATGATGGCCGCGGCGATCTCCCCCAGGCGCTTGTCCGGCAGGCCGATGACGGCCACGTCCTTGATCTTGTCGTACCGGCGCAGGAAGTCCTCGATCTGGACCGGATACAGGTTCTCGCCGCCGGAGATGATCACGTCCTTCTTCCGGTCCACCAGGTAGAAGAAGCCGTCCTCGTCGATCCGGGCCATGTCGCCGGTAAAGAGCCAGTCCCCCTTGAGGATCTCCTCCGTGGCGGCGGGGTTCTTGTAGTAGCAGAGCATCACGCCGGGGCCCTTGACCGCCAGCTCGCCAACCTCCCCCTGGGGCACGTCGTTGCCCCGCTCGTCCACCACCCGGGCGTCCCACAGGTAGCCGGGCTTTCCGATGGCACCCACCTTGGCGATGTTCTCCGTCCCCAGGTGGACGCAGCCGGGCCCCAGGGACTCGGAGAGGCCATAGTTGGTGTCGTAGAGGTGGCGGGGGAAGAGCTTCTGCCAACGGTGGATCAGGCTGGGGGGCACCGGCTGGGCGCCGATGTGCATCAGCCGCCACTGGTCCAGATAGTAGTCCTCCAGGCGGACCCGGCCGCTGTCGATGGCGTCCAGGATGTCCTGGGCCCAGGGCACCAGCAGCCAGACGATGGTACACTTCTCCTCGGTGATGGTCCGGAGGATCCACTCC
>CAJFVK010000117.1 GCA_904420435.1 uncultured Oscillospiraceae bacterium | reverse complement strand
ACGCATATACTTGGCGAACCGCACCACATTGGCGTCGTCCAGAGCCGCCTCGATCTCGTCCATGACGCAGAAGGGCGTTGGGTGCACCTTCAAAATGGCGAAGTACAGGGCGATGGCCACAAATGCCTTCTCCCCGCCGGAGAGCAGGGTGATGGTCTTCAGGGCCTTCCCCGGGGGCTGAACCTTGATCTCAATGCCGCAGCCCAGGATATCCTCCGGGTCCTCCAGCTCCAGCGTGGCCTTGCCGCCGCCGAACAGGTCCAGGAAGGTGGCCTGGAAGGACTCATTGATCAGCTGGAACTGCTGGGCGAAGATGCCCGTCATCTCCTTTGTGATCTCCTGGATGATCTCCACCAGCTCCCCCTTGGCCCGCTCCACGTCATCCCGCTGGTCGGTCAGGTAGGTATAGCGGGTGTTGACCCGCTCAAACTCCTCGATGGCGCCCACGTTCACGTTCCCGAGACCGCTGATCTCCCGGCGCAGCTCGCCGATCCGCCGGTTGGCCTTTACCACCGACTCCAGCTCGATCCGCTGCTCCATGGCTGCGGAGTGGCTCAGCTCGTAGCGCTCCCAGAGCTTGTCGAGAATCTGGCTCTCCTCCATGGCGTTGGTGGCCTTCTTCTGCTCCAGGCGGGACACCTCCTGCTGCATGGCCAGCACCTGGTCGTTGCAGCCGCGCAGCTCCCGGTCCGCCGCGGTGCGCTCCTGCTCGATGCGGAGCTTCTCCTCCGCCAGGGCCTGCAGGCGCCGCTCCGCGTCCCGGCCCATCTCCCGCAGGCGGTCCGCCTGGGCGCGCCGCCCGGCGATCTCCTCCTCCGCCTCCCGGCAGAGGGTCTCATACTCGGCGATGGTCCGCTCCCGGCTCTCCCGGTCGCCGGAGAGCTCCCGGCAGAGCTGCTCCAAATCTTCGGCGGAGCGCTCCTTGGCCTCCCGCTCCGCGCTCAGGGCCGCCAGCTCCTCCTTGTGGGCGGAAATCTGCTCCGCCAGGTTGGCGGACAGCTCCAGAAGGCCGCTCTGGCCGGAGAGCTTCTCCTCTGCCTCCCGGCGGAGGGCAGAGGCCTCCCGCTCCCGGTCCGCGATCTCCCGCTCCTTTTCCTCCATGGCCGATCGGGTGTCCGCCATCCGACCGGAGAGGGCCTCCCCCTCCCCCGCCAGATTCTCCAGGCCGCTGCGGAGGGTCTCCAGGAGCACGTCGTACTGCCCCTTCTCCCCCCGTAGCTTCAGCACCGCGTCCTCCGCGGCCCGCTGCTGGCTGCCGGCCACCTCCATCTCATACTGTGCCGCTGCCAGCTCCCGCTGGGCCTCCTCGGCCGCCCGCTGGGCCTCCGCCAGCTGCTGCTCCATGCCGCCCAGCTTCTCCTGCAGCCGGCGCAGCTCGTTGGCCCGGCTGAGAATCCCGGCGCTGCGGCTGACGCTGCCGCCGGTCATGGAGCCGCCCCGGTTGATGACCTGCCCGTCCAAAGTGACGATCCGGAAGCGGTTCTGGTATTTTCTCGCCATCTGGATGGCGCAGTCCAAATCCTCCGCCACTACCGTCCGGCCTAAAAGGTTCTGGAAGATGGCCTCGTAGCGCCTATCATAGCGCAGCAGCGAGGAGGCCACGCCCACAAAGCCGAACTCCGCCTCCAGCCCCTTCTCCCGGAGGGGTTCCCCCCGGATGGCGCTGAGGGGCAGGAAGGTGGCCCGGCCGCCGTCCCGCTGCTTCAGGTACTGGATGGCGCTCTTGGCGTCCTCCTCCCGGTCCACCACCAGGTTCTGCATCCCGGCCCCCAGGGCCACCTCCATGGCCACGGCGTACTTGTCCTCGGTCCGGATCAGGGAGGCAATGGGGCCGTGGACGCCCCGCAGAGCCTTCCGCTCCGCCGCCTGCATCACCAGGCGCACCGCCTTGTTGAAGCCCTCGTACTCCTTTTCCATCTCCGCAAGGAGGGCGATCCGGTTCTGGAGGGCGCTGTGCTCCATGGTCAGGTCCAGCTTTCGCTGGGCGACCTCCTTCTCCCGCTTCTCCCGGGCCTCCATCTTCATGGCATGGCCCTGGATCACGTTGCGGGCGGACTCCGCCGCCTCCTCCGCGTCCTCCAGGGCCCGGCGGCAGGCTTTGGCCTCCGCCTGCTTGCTCTCATAGAGGGTCTGGCTGGCGGCGCGCTCCTCCTCCAGTGCAGCCTGCCGGTCCGCCATCTGCTGGAGGGACGCCTCCATGGCCGAGCGCTCCGCCCGGCCGTCCGCCGCCGCTGCCGCCGCCAGGGCCTCCCGCCCCCGGAGGGCCTCCGCCTCCCGGGCGGCGCTGCCTGCGTGCTCCGAGGCCTCCCTGGCCTGGTCCAGGAGGGTGTTGAGCTCCCCCTCCACCGCGGCAGCCCGGCTGCCGATCTCCTCAATCCGTCCCCGCTGCTCCTCCAGCTGCCGGAGGATCCCCTGGCGCCGGCTGTCCTGGCCGCTGAGCTCCTCCCTCAGGCGCTGGACGCTCTCCCGGCTGTGCTGGATCTTCGCCTCCAGCACGGCGATGGCGCTCTCCTGCTCGCCCACCTGCCCGTCCAGGCCGGCGCTCTCCCGGCGGATCTCCTCCTGGGCCATGTCGTTGCGGCGGGTCCGCTCGCCGAACTGCTCGCTGCTCTGATACAGCCGCTCCAGGGCGGCGTTGGCCTCCTCCAGATTCCGCTGGGCGGCGGCATAGTCCGCCTCCAGCTTCAATGCCTTCTGCTTCAGGGCCTCCAGGCTCTCCAGCCAGACGGAGATCTCCAAAAGGCGCAGCTCGTCCCGCAAAACCAGATACTTCTTCGCCTTCTCCGCCTGGCTGCGCAGAGGCTCCACCTGGAGCTCCAGCTCCGCGATCTTGTCGTTGATGCGCACCAGATTCTCCTCCGTGCGCTCCAGCTTGCGCTCCGTCTCCTCCTTGCGGTGGCGGAACTTGGAGATGCCCGCCGCCTCCTCGAAGATCTCCCGGCGGTCGCTGCTCTTGACCGACAAGATCTCGTCGATCCTGCCCTGGCCGATGATGGAGTACCCCTCCCGGCCAAGGCCCGTGTCCATGAACAGCTCGTTCACATCCCGCAGCCGGACGGACTGCTTGTTAATGTAGTATTCGCTCTCGCCGCTGCGGTAGTAGCGGCGGGTGACCATCACCTCCGGGCTCTCCAAATGGGGGAAGATGTGCTCGCTGTTGTCCAGCACCAGCGTCACCTGGGCAAAGCCCACGCTGCCCCGCTTCTCGGTTCCGCCGAAGATCACATCCTCCATTTTGGCGCCCCGGAGGTTCTTGGTGCTCTGCTCCCCCATCACCCAGCGGATGGCGTCGGAAATATTGGATTTTCCCGAGCCGTTCGGCCCCACAATGGCGGTAATATCCTCCCCGAAGTGCAAAACCGTCTTGTCCGGGAAAGACTTGAACCCCTGAATTTCCAACGCTCTCAGATACATGCCCTACTCCTTGTCCGGCGAGGGAAGATCCCCTCCAGCCGCAGACTTATCCATATTAGACTATAATCACTTTATTATAGCAGAGCCTATCCACCTTGACAAGGTGATTTTTCCAAGAAGCGGCGGCGCTCCGCAGGCGTGCCGGCCGGCAAAGCAAAATACGGCTCCGCGCCCCGGACGGCAGCCGCTCCGGGCGCGAAACCGTATTCCCAATGGACGCCTTCCCGCCGCCCGGAGCCCGGCGGGGCCGGGACCAGGCCGGCTACTTCTTTTTCTTCTTCCCCCGGGTTTCCGCGATCTGCCCGTAGAGGCACTCCAGGGCGTCCTGGAGCCCGCCGATCCGGTCGATCAGCCCCAGCTCCACCGCCTCGTCCCCGTAGAGGACGCTGCCCACGTCCGCCGCCATCTCCCCGGTTTTCAGCATAAGGCTCAGGAATTTCTTCTTGCTGATGCCGCTGTTTTTTGCCACAAAGCTGACGATCCGCTCCTGGATCCGGTCAAAATACTGGAAGGTCTGGGGGGCGGCGATCACCGTGCCGTTCATCCGCACCGGGTGGATGGTCATGGACGCGGAGGGGACGATCATGCTCACCTTGGGGGCCACCGCCAGGGGGACGCCGATGGAGTGCCCGCCGCCCAGCACCAGGCTCACCGTGGGCTTGCTCATCCCCGCGATCAGCTCGGCGATGCCAAGGCCCGCCTCGATGTCGCCGCCCACGGTGTTGAGCAGCAGCAAAACCCCGTCGATCTCCTCGTTCTGCTCCAGCCCCGCCAGGAGGGGCATCACGTGCTCATACTTGGTGGTTTTCGTGGTTTCCGGCAGCACCTGGTGGCCCTCCACCTGGCCGATGATGGTCAGGGTGTAGACATTGCCCCGGCTGCTGCGGCTCACCGCGGAGCCCAGATCCATTAGCCGGTCCATGCCCTCGCCGCCCGTCCCCTCCTGGGGCGCTTTCTTCTCGCTCATGCGTTCGCTTCACTCCTTTCCCCTCTAGTCTGCGCCGCCCTCCGGCGGTTCATGCAGCAAACAGGGCCGATTCTCCCCTGCCGCCGGCGGGGCGGGCAGGCGCAGGAAAAGCCGCGCCCCTGGAGGCGCGGCTTTTCGGCGGATACTCTGTAAAGTTTTTATCCTGTCAGTTTCTGATTCTCAATGGGTACCGGCTCAGCGGATCACTACATTCTCCTCGCCGTAGTAGGCCTTCAGCTCCCGGACCAGGGAGGCGTGGAGCATGCAGGTGGTTCCCAGGAGCTTCCCCGTATCCAGCATCCGGACCTTCACCGGAATCTCCCCCGGGAACATCTGCAGCAGCAGCTGCAGGTGGCGGAAGGGCTTCCCCTCCGCCGAGGGCAGGCGCAGGAACACCTCCTGGCCGTCCACCCGGTTCTCCGGCGCCTGCTCCGGCACCTCCATGTCCCCGGGGTTCACCGCCAGAGGGTAGGCGCTGTCGCACATGATCTGGGGCGTCTTCTCGTCCCGCACGGAGAGCTTTCCCTTCACCACCACCGGCTGGTTCTCCTGGAGGTAGCTGCCGCACTTCTCCAGGGTCTTGCTGAAGCATAAAAGCTCGATGGAGGAGGTGTCGTCCTCCACCGCCACGTAGGCCATCAGGCTCCGGTTCCGGGTGGTCTTGGTCTTGTTGGAGGTGACGATGCCCGCCACGGTGACCCGCTGGCCGTCCTGGAACCGCTGGGGCCCGTCCTCCCGGGCAAAATCCCCCAGGATAGCCCCGATGGGCACCGCCCCCGCCTTCCGGGCGGAGGCCCGGTAGTCGTTCATGGGGTGACCGGAGAGGTAGAGCCCGGTGATCTCCCGCTCCATGGTCATCTTCTCCGCGGCGGTGAACTCCGGCACGTCCGGCAGGGGGATCTCCGCCGGCGTCCCGGCGCTGGCCTCCGCCATGCCGAAGAAATCCATCTGCCCCTCCAGGTTGCTCCGGCGGCTGTCGGCGATGCTGGTCAGCACCCGCTCGCACACCGCCAGCAGCTGCCTGCGGCGGGCGCCGGTGCTGTCAAAGGCGCCGGCGCGGATCAGGCTCTCCACCGCCCGCTTGTTCATGTCCGCCCCGCTCATCCGCTGGCAGAAATCCTGGAAGCTTCCGAAGAGGCCGTGTTCCTCCCGCTCCCGGACCACCGCCTGGATGAAGCTGCGGCCGATGTTCTTGATGGCCACCAGGCCGAAGCGGATGCCCCCCTCCTCCACGGTGAAGCTGTCCCGGGAGTAGTTGATGTCCGGCGGCAGCAGGGCGATGCCGCACTCCTTGCACTCGGCGATATACTCCGTCACCTTGTCCGTGTTGTCCAGGACGCTGGTGAGGAGGGCCGCCATGTACTCCTTGGTATGGTGGCACTTGAACCAGGCGGTCTGGTAGGCCACCACCGCGTAGCTGACGGCGTGGGCCTTGTTGAAGGCGTAGTTGGCAAAGTCGTAGATCTCGTTGTAAATATCCTCGGCGGTCTTCTCGGGAATCCCATTGGCCACGCAGCCTGTAATGTTTCTCTCCTTGTCACCGTGGAGGAAGGCCTCCCGCTCCCGCTCGATGTCCTTGACCTTCTTCTTGCTCATGGCCCGGCGGACCATGTCCGCCTGTCCCAGGGAGTATCCCGCCAGCTGCTGGAAGATCTGCATGACCTGCTCCTGGTAGACGATGCAGCCGTAGGTGATGGAGAGGATGGGCTCCAGGGCGGGGTGCTTGTAGGTCACCAGGCTGGGGTCGTGCTTGGAGGCGATGAACCGGGGGATGGAGTCCATGGGGCCGGGGCGGTAGAGGGCCACGATGGCGGTCAGGTCCTCGATGGACTGGGGCTTGAGCCCCACGCACACGCCGGTCATGCCGGCGGACTCCATCTGGAACACGCCGCTGGTCTTCCCAGCCGTCAGCATTTCAAACACCGCCGGGTCGTCCTCCGGAATGTCCGAGAGCCGGAAGTCCGGCTCCTGCTTCCGGACCATCTGCACCGCGTCCTCCAGCACCGTCAGGTTCCGGAGGCCCAGGAAATCCATCTTCAGGAGCCCCAGCTCCTCCAGGGTGGTCATGGTGTACTGGCAGACCACCGTGTCGTCGTTCTTGGCCAGGGGCACATACTCATATACCGGGTTCTTGGTGATCACCACGCCTGCGGCGTGGGTG
>CAJFVK010000116.1 GCA_904420435.1 uncultured Oscillospiraceae bacterium | reverse complement strand
CGGTTCGTCACCGCTCCGCTTTTTGTGGAATGTAAAAAACGCGGGGGAACGCAGCGTGCCGCCGCGCTTCCCCCGCATATACCGCGACAAATGCCGCCCCAAGGATCGGCCCCTCCGGCAAGCGCCGGTCACTCGATCCGGAATCCCTTGTCCGCGTATTTTTCGCGGATCTCCTCCCGGATGGCGTCATCCATCAGCAGAAGGTCCACCTGCTCCGGCTCTAGCGCCTTTTTCTTTGAGCATTTGCCCAGCTTGCTGGAGTCCATGACCGCGATCACCTGCCGGGAGGACGACGCCAGCTGGCGGATCACCGGGATCTCATCCACGCGGAAGTCGGTATAGCCGTCCCGGTAGTTCACCGCGTTGATGGACAGGAAGCATTTGTCCGGATAATACTGCGAGAGCTCCGCCACGCAGGCCGCCCCGTAGGTGGACCGCTCCAGTGCGTCCATCTTTCCCCCGATGAAGGTCAGCTGTATGGACGGGTTCTGCATCAGGATGCCGGCGGCCGCGAAGTTGTTGGTCACCACAGCAAAGCGCGTATTCAGGGACAGCATCTCCTGCGCCAGGATCGTGTTGGTCGTCCCGGAATTCATGGCAATGACGTCCCCCTCCTGGATCAGCGGGAGGGCCTTGCGGGCAGCGGCGCGCTTTAAATCGCTGTTGATGACCTCCCGGCCCACGAAGTTGGAGCTGGACATCAGGGACTCCGGCAGACACGCCCCGCCGCGCAGGCATTTGATCAGCCCCTCCTGTTCCATGGCCTTGAGGTCCCGGCGGACCGTGTCTACGGAAACGCGGAGCTGCTGACTGAGCTCGTTTACTTTTACGGCGGACTGGAGTTGGAGCTGCTGCAGAATAAACTCTGCCCGCTCATGATACAGCATGACGCACCAGCGCCTCCTTCCCTTTCCTCTGTACCGTCTTATGATACAGAATTTTCCGGCGGCGCGCAAGTGGGGATTCTCTTTCTTTTGCGCCGTTTCCCCGCTGCGGCGCGCAGACCCGCTTTTTATGAGAGGGCGGCTATGATCTTCTCCATGGCGGCGTAGCTGGGCATGGCCGCCACCTGGGTGATGGAGGCCGCGATATGGTCCACCCCGAACCGCTCCTCGCCGCCGTCCGTGCCGGATACGGTGGTGCGAAAGCCGTGCTTCTCCCAGGCCAGGCGCTGCACCTTCTCGTCCAGCAGCGCGTCGATTCCCGCAGTCCCCGCCTCATCCATGGCGATATAGATGTGGGAGGACCAGACGGTGGGGGTGGGGTAGATCATGACGACGTCATTCTTCAGCTGCTCCCAGTCCTCCGGATTCTCCACCGCGAACTCCAGCAGCTGGTTCTCATAGGCGGCAATGATGGGTTTGGCCCCCATGCCGGTCTTGAGGAACTGGTCGAACAGGTCGGAGGAGGATGCCTCCATATAGCCCAGCTTTTCAAAGATGGCGCGGAGCCGGGGCAGGAGCGCGTCCACGTTTTCCTCGTCCGCCACGCCGCCGCACAGCACGTTGGCCAGGAGCCCCGCGAACATGTTCCCGGAGTTGGAGCGGACCGGGTCGGTGGTGTTGACCGCCACGGTCCCGTAGAGTTCCGGCAGGCCCAGCTCCGCCCAGGTGGTCCCCGCCTCGATCTCCGCCACCAGACCCGCCATATCCATGTAGTAACAGCCCTCCCGCTCCGTCACCAGTCCCCGCGCCTGGAAGGCCTCCAGGATGGGGACGTGGGTGTACAGGACGATGGGGGTGTTGAAGATGATCTCACTTTTTACCGGCGCGCCCCGCACCTGCTGGTAGTATTCCAGAGCGTTCTGGCTGGAGGGGAACAGGAAGTCCCGCCCGGTGTGATCTGCCGTCACCATATCCAGGGAGCCCGCCCTGGCGTAGTCCAGGGTCAGGCGGTACTCCCGCTCCCAAATATCCTGAACCTCCGGATCTTCCAGCAGGCCGATCTTCTCGCCCCCCACGTAGCCCCGCAGGGTCACAGGCTCCTGGCCGCCGCCCAGCAGCAGGTAGATGCCGCCCGCCGCGATGACCGCAGCCAGGATCAGGAGGCCGATCCATCTTGTCTTGTTTCCCATTGCATTCCCTCCGTATTCAGAAGGCTCTCCATGACCTTCATATCTGCCTCTACGTCAAACCGCTCCGAGGCCATGAGCTGGGCCAGCTGCCCGTCAAAGCCCGCCTTCAATTTGGGCAGAAGGTCCCGCACCCTCTGCTGGAAGCGCCGCACATCTGCCGTGTGCAGGTCGGCCTCCTGGTACCGGACATATTGGTCCAGGATGCGGCCCACGGTATCCAAATAGTAGGTGAGGAACCGGTAGGCGGCGGAGATCTTCTCCGGCTGCTTCCGCAGATAGGTGTAGATGCGCATCCCCGTTTCCGTCAGGGCCAGGGCGTCTGTCCGGGTCCGTATATCCGTGATCTTTCGGGCGCTGGCCCAGATCCGCGTCAGGTCCCGGCCCGCCTCCTCCATCCGCTCCTGCATCTCCTCGCCGTCCGGGCGGTCTGCAAAATAGAGGGTAAACGCGTCCGGCTTTGGGGCCAGGAGGAACCAGAGGCCGAAGTAGACCCCCACCCCCAGGGCCGCGCTGAGAAAATAGTTCCAGTGAAGCGCCAGGGCCAGGATGAGAAAAACGGCGGTTCCCCCAGCCAGCGACGCCAGCAGCTGCCGCAGCTGTCCCTTCTTCATCTCAGTTGTACCCCTTTACGCTGCGGAAGGCCCCCACCAGGTCCTCCCGGCCGTCGAATACCCGGGCGTTGGACAGCTCCGCCAGGTCCTCCAGCTGGGTGGGGTCGGCATCGCCGAACATGATGGAGAAGATGGGGACATCCAGCCCGCTTTCCTCGTACGTCCTTTGAAATTCGGAGAAGCTGCCGTCGGACACCCCGTCTGTCATCAGGATGATGGCCGGGGTGTACTGGGAGAGATCGTAGTCCTCCAGCTGCCGCAGGGCTTCCTCCGCCGCCGCGTAGATATCCGTCCCGCCGTATGCCTCCTCGGAAGCCACCGTGTCGTAGAGGGACTCCAGCTCCGCCCCGTTCCCGGCGGCTGTATAGACGTCCCGGGGCGCCCCCTCAAAGGGGATAATGAGGTTGACCTCGTGCTCCGACGCCTGGAGCAGGTTGGCCCGGGCGTTCTCCTGGATCAGGATCTGGGACATGGCCTCCACCATCTGGCTGCGCCCCTCCCCCTCCATGCTGCCGGAGTAGTCCAGGCAGTAGACCGTGAGGGAGGGCTTGCGGAACTGGGTCTGATAGAGATCCAGGCACTCCATCAGGACGTCGGTGGAGGGCATCCGGATGGGTGAGAGGACCCGCTGGGGCTGGATGCCCCAGTCGGCGCGGAACACGTCCTCGTTCTCCGGGGAAACCCCCTCGTAGCCGGTGCGCCGGCCTGTGCGCTGGATCTGGTTTTGCACCTCGTCGGAGAGCAGGTACTCCTGGAGCTTCAGGAACGCCTCCTCCTTTTCGCTGTCCCCGTTATCCACATAGCCCAGAGGGGAGTCCGCCAGGGACATCCCATCGTAGGGATAGACAGCGTACAGCGTCTCCTCGCCCCGGGCAGCCAGCTCCTGGTTGGCGCTGATGATCAGGCACTCATAGTTCACCATGGCGTCGTACCCGCCCATGAGAAACAGGTCCTTCAGCCAGTCCGAGCTGCCCGAGGACCGGTCCACCCCGGCGAGCAGGGCGGTGATCTCCTCCCCCAGCGCCGGATTTCGCAGGTCCTCCGCGGTGATCACATCCGGATTGCCCAGCAGGGCGTAGAGAAAGCCGATATAGGCGCTGCACCCGGAGTTGGACTGGGTGGCGGAGGTCATGCAGAATTTGAGATCTCCGGACTGGATGGCGGAGAGCAGGTCGCTGACCGACACCTCCCGCCCCACAAATCCCAGCTCCTCCGCCAGGCTCTGGCGGAGGCCGAAGATCACCGGCGTGATAGAGATGGACTGGGCGTGCTTCACCCGGTACTGGGTGTCCCCGGCGGTAAGCCACAGGCTGCTGGCCGGCCACACCGCGTCATAGTCCACCGTCGCCCCCTGGAGAGCGCGCATGATGTCCAGAGAGCCCTGGTAGTCCATCTCAATATTGACGCGCTCGTTCCGGGCAAACTCATCCAGGATCCCCTCCAGCTCCCGGTTCTCCGAGCCGGAGAGGATGCGCAGGGTCACATCCCCGCCATAGTCAAAGGTGTGGTCATCCCCATTCCCGTTTTCTGAGTCTGACGGGCCGCAGGCGGCAAGCCCCAACACCATCATCGCCGCCAGGAACGCAAATATCCATCGTTTCATACAGCGGATTCCTTCCTTAGCAAGTAGTCTTTATGGATTCTGTGCCAAGTTCATCATACCACACGGGCCGGCCAACCGGCATTAAGACGCCGTAAGAACCATGTAAAATGGACGTAAAATCCGCCAATTCTACACGCCGTGCCGGCCCTCTCCGGAATTTGGGGCCCGGCCGTTCGGAGCCTGCGGCGAACAGGCTGCCGGCGGCGCCGGAACCGGACTCCGCGGAGGAGCGGACCGGCCTCTGGCGGGTCGTTCCCCAGGAAAGGGGACGTCCGGCATTTCGCTGCTCTGTCTGCTATGGCAGGTTACCGCCGCGCGCCCACACGCAGCAAAAAGCAGAGGCCCCCGCTCCGTGAAGCGGGGGCCTCTGCCCAGCATGTGGAAAAACTTCCATCAAAAGGAAAAAGCTGCACAGCGCAGGGGGAGCTCGAGGGGACAGAGCCCACCTCGCATCCAATCGGATGCCCCGCGAAGCGGGGGCCTCTGCGCCGGCGTGGCCGCCCCGCCATCAGGCGGCCACGGACGCGGGCTGCAAAATTCCAACCCGCTCCAGCACGTCCGACACCCGGCGGACCGGGATGATCGTCAGGGCCTCCTTGACCTCCTCGGCCACATCCCGCAAGTCCTCCATGTTCTCCTCCGGGATGAAGACCTGCTTCACCCCGGAGCGCTGGGCGGCCATCAGCTTCTCCGGCAGGCCGCCGATGGGCATGACGGCTCCCCGCAGGGATACCTCGCCGGTCATGGCGTACGCCGCGTCCACCGGCGTGCCCGTCACCAGAGAGGCCAGAGCTGTGGTCAGGGTGATGCCGGCGGAGGGCCCGTCCTTGGGCACCGCCCCGGCCGGGACGTGGACGTGGAGATCGTTCTTTTCAAAGAGCTCCGCCTTATCCGGGAACATGGACTTTACCAGGCTCATGGCGATCTGCACGGACTCCTTCATCACATCCCCCAGCTGGCCGGTGATGATGGTCTTTCCATGCCCCTTTGTGAGCAGGGTTTCGATAAACAGGATCTCGCCGCCGGCCTGGGTCCAGGCCAGGCCGGTCACGATGCCGGGCGCCTTGGCCTCCAGCACCCGGTCGTGGCGGATGGGGGCGCTCTCCAGCATCTCCCGCAGGTCCTGGGGCTCCACCGCCACCGACTGCTCCTCGCCGCTGACAATTTTCACCGCCGCCGCCCGGCACAGGGTGTCCAGCCGGTTCTTCAGCCCCCGTACGCCGGCCTCCATGGTGTAGTCGGAGATGACGGCGCGGAGGGCGTCGTCGCTGACGGTCAGCTGCCCGTCCCGGATGCCGGTCTTCTCCATGGCCTTGGGGAGCAGGTGCCGCTTGGCGATCTGGAACTTCTCCGGGGCGGAGTAGCCCGGGAAGGAGATGACCTCCATCCGGTCCAGCAGCGGGGCCGGGATCGTATCGGTGGTGTTGGCGGTGCAGACGAACAGTACGTCCGACAGGTCGTAGGGCACGTTCATGTAGTGGTCGGTGAAGGTGGCATTCTGCTCCGGATCCAGCACTTCCAGCAGGGCGCTGGAGGGGTCGCCGCCGTAGTCCCGGACCAGCTTGTCCACCTCGTCCAGCACCACCACCGGGTTGGAGGCGCCGCTGCGCTTGATGCCCTCCATGATCCGGCCGGGCATGGCGCCGATGTAGGTGCGCCGGTGGCCCCGGATCTCCGCCTCGTCCCGGACGCCGCCCAGGCTCACCCGCACATACTTGCGGCCCAGGGCCTTGGCGATGCTCTGGCCGATGCTGGTCTTGCCGGTGCCCGGAGCGCCCACAAAGAGGAGGATGGAGCCGGACTGCTTCTTGTTCAGGGCCATGACGGCGATCTGCTGGAGGATGCGGCCCTTGGTCTTCTTCAGGCCGAAGTGGTCCTCATCCAGCACAGCCTTGGCAGCCTTCAGGTCGATGTCGGCGGGAGGCTCCTTCTTCCAGACCAGGCTGGTGACGAAGTCCAGGTAGTCGTAGAGTATCCCGTACTCGTGGCCGTCCTTGCCCTCCTGCTTCATGCGGTTAAGGACCTTCTCCGCCTCCGCCCGGGCGGCATCGTTCATGCCGGACTGGCGGATCTTCTGCTCAAACTTCTGGACGTCGGTGACGTTCTCCGGGTGCAGCTTGTCCAGCTCGTCCTGGAGGAAGCCGATCTGCTTGCGGATGGCCTGCTCCCGGTAGAGCTGCTCGTTGGACTCCTTCTGGGCGGTCTGTGCCTCCTTGTTGACCTTAAAGAGCTCCAGGGACTCATAGAACGCCTTCTCCATCATCTCTGTCCGCCTGGACACGGAGTCTTCCGCCAGGATGGCGTACTT
>CAJFVK010000115.1 GCA_904420435.1 uncultured Oscillospiraceae bacterium | reverse complement strand
TGGACCGGGTCAACAACTCCGACACCCTGGAGGTCCAGGTGGAGATGACGCCGGAGATGTTCTCCGACCAGCTCAGCCAGGTGGCCGACCGGGAGAAGAGGATCGTGGCCGCCCTGAAGGCCATGCTGGGCATCTACGCCAAGGTGAAGCTGGTGGCCCCCAAGTCCATCACCCGCAGCGAGGGCAAGGCGGTCCGGGTCATCGACAAGCGGAAGATTTAAGGCGCACAGGAAAGGAGCGAGGCAACGATATGACCATTCATCAGATCTCCGTATTTCTGGAGAACCGGGCGGGGCAGCTGGCAGAGATCACCTCTGTGCTGGCCCGGCACAACATCGACCTGCGGGCCATCAACATCGCGGAGACCACCGACTACGGCGTACTCCGCCTGATCGCCGACAAGCCCCAGGAGGCCGCCTCCGTGCTGCTGGAGCAGGGCTTCATCCTCTCCATGACGCCGGTGCTGGCGGTGAGCGTGCCCGACGAGCCCGGCGGGCTGGCCAGGGTGCTGGAGGTCCTGGCCAGGGAGAACATCGACGTGGAGTACATGTACTCCGTCTTCGGCCAGGTGGACGGCCGGGCCCACATGATCTTCCGGGTAGCCGACGTAGAGAAACTGGACGCGGTGCTGCGCGCCAGCGGCATCGTCCCCGCCGAGGCTGGGGATCTGGGCGTCCAGTAAGGATTCAGAAAGGAAAAGAGGTTTACCGCTATGCAGGAACTGAGCAGAAAGACCCAACATTTTACCGACTCCGTCATCCGCCGCATGACCCGTATCGCCCTGAGCTGCGGCGCCATCAATCTGGCCCAGGGCTACCCGGATTTCGATCCCCCCAAGGCCATGCTGGACCGGCTGGCCCAGGTGAGCTATGAGGGGCCCCACCAGTACCCCATCACCATGGGCGCCCCCAACTTCCGCCAGGCCCTCTCCAAAAAGTGCGAGCGCTTCATGGGCCGGAAGGTGGACCCGGAGACGGAGATGGTGGTGACCATCGGCTCCACGGAGGCCATGGTGGACTCCATCTTCGCCATCACCAACCCGGGGGATAAGATCATCATCTTCTCCCCCTACTTTGAAAACTACCGGGCCCAGGCCATCTTTGCCGACTGCGAGCCCATCTTCGTCCCCCTGGTGCCCCCCGCCTTCCGCTTTGACCCCAACGTGCTGGAGGACGCCTTCAAGCAGCACCCCAAGGCCATTCTGATCTGCAACCCCGCCAACCCCAGCGGCCGTGTGTTCACCATGGAGGAGCTGCAGTTCATCGCGGACCTGTGCATCAAGTACGACGTCTACGCCATCATGGACGAGGTCTACGAGCACATCGTCTACGCCCCCCACAAGCACATCTACATGAACAGCCTCCCCGGCATGTGGGAGCGCACCATCTCCTGCTCCTCCCTGAGCAAGACCTACTCCATCACCGGCTGGCGCCTGGGCTACGCCATCGCCCCCCAGCCCATCATGGACAAGATCAAGCAGTACCACGACTTCAACGCCGTGGGCGCCCCCTCCCCCCTGATGGAGGCCGCCGTGGTGGGCCTGGAGATGCCGGACAGCTACTATGAGGAGTTCGGTGCCCACTACGCCCACATGAAGAAGATCTTCACCGAGGGGCTCACCTCCATCGGCATCCCCTACACCGATCCCGAGGGCACCTACTTCGTCCTGGCGGATATTGCCCCCTATCTGAAGAAGGGGCAGACCGACGTGGAGTTCTGCGAGGAGATGACCCACAAGGTGGGCGTGTCCGCCGTCCCCGGCACCTCCTTCTTCATGGAGGACGTGCAGAACATCATCCGCCTCCACTTCGCCAAGAAGGACGAAACCCTCTACGAGGCCCTCAACCGCCTGTCGGATCTGAAGGCCAAGATGGCCTGAGGGCGCAGCGTTCCTTCATCCGCGCGCTTTTCCCACGGTGCCGGTCCGGCAGCAGTCGGACCGGCACCGCCGTTTTCCCGTTGACAACCCGGCCTCCCTTTTGTATGCTGGAGGCAGTCTTTTGAGGAGGTATTGCCATGTCCCATTACTGCCCCGCCTGGTTTCAGCAGGCGGTCCTCTACCAGATCTATCCCCTGGGCCTGTGCGGCGCGCCGGCGGAGAACGACGGCGTCACTGTCCACCGCATCCGCCGCCTGGAGGGCTGGATCGACCACATCAAGGCCCTGGGGGCCGACACGGTCCTCTTCAACCCCCTCTTCCAGAGCGACCGCCACGGCTACGACACCCGGGACTACTTCACCCTGGACTGCCGCCTGGGCACCAACCAGGATTTTCAGGACCTGTGCCGGGCCCTCCACGCCGCCGGCCTGCGCGTCATGCTGGACGGGGTGTTCCACCACGTGGGCCGGGGCTTCTGGGCCTTCCGGGACGTGCAGGAGAATAAGTGGGACTCCCCCTACCGGGACTGGTTCCATCTGAGCTTTGAGGGCAACTCCAACTACAACGACGGCTTCTGGTACGAGGGCTGGGAGGGCCACTACGAGCTGGTGAAGCTGAACCTCCAGTGTGAGGCGGTGGTGGAGCACCAGTTCGCCGCCATTCGCCGCTGGGTGGAGGAGTTCGACATCGACGGGCTGCGGCTGGACGTGGCCTACTGTCTGGACCCGGCCTATCTCCGCCGCCTGCGGTCCTTTACCGACAGCCTGAAGCCGGAGTTCGTCCTCATGGGGGAGACCCTCCACGGGGACTACAACCGCTGGTGTAACCATGAGGCCTGCCACAGCGTCACCAACTACGAGTGCTACAAAGGCCTCTGGTCCAGCTTCAACGATGGGAACCTCTTTGAGATCGGCCACAGCCTCTCCCGGCAGTTCGGCCCCGAGCCCTGGACGGTCTACAAGGGGCTCCCCCTGCTGAGTTTTCTGGACAACCACGACGTGGACCGGATCGCCTCCCGGCTCCGGGACCCGGACCACCTCCGGCCGGCCTGGGGCCTTCTCTTCGGCATGCCGGGGGTGCCGGCGGTGTACTACGGCAGCGAGTGGGGCATCCAGGGGCTGAAGTCCCAGGGGGACGCCGCTCTGCGTCCCGCCCTGGAGAGGCCGGAGGAGAACAGCCTCACCACCTGGATCGCCGCCCTGGCCCGGGCCCGGCGGAGCAGCGCCGCCCTCTGCCGCGGCAGCTTCCGGCCGGTGGTGCTCACCAACCTCCAGTTCATCTTCGAGCGGAAAACCCCGGAGGAACGGATCCTGGTGGCCATCAACGCCGACCACAGCCCCTACACTGCCCACTTCGACGCGGGCTGCGGCCAGGCGGTGGACCTGATCTCCGGCCAGCTCCACGACTTCGGCGGCGGCAGCGTCCTGCCCCCCTGCAGCGTTGCCTTCTGGAAGATGGAGCGGTAGGCACACAGGAATTTTCCAAACAGTGAAAAAGCGGCGTGCCGCTCCTCCGGAGGAGCGGCACGCCGCTTCTGCGCTGTCAGGCGTCCTGTCAGCGCGAAATATGCCCTTGCTTTCCCTCAGTCGATCCCCGGCAGGGCCGCCGGGTCCAGCCTGCCGCCCACAGCGTGATGCCGACAGAACCACAGGGAAATGCCGGTGCCGATGATCCAGCCCACCGGCCAGGCCCACCAGATGCCCACGGAGCCAAGGCCCAGGGTACCGGAGAGCACCGCTGCCAGGGCCACCCGCAGCACCAGGTCGCTGAAGGTGGCGGCCATGAACTGGCGCATCTGGCCGGCCCCGCGCAGGACGCCGTCGGCAATCAGCTTGGTGGACACCACCAGGTAGAAGGGGGAGAGGATCCGCAGGAAGAGGACGCCGGTCTCCATGGCGGGTCCGGTGGGCTCCTCCATAAAGAGGTACACCAGCCAGCGGCCCCCCAGCAGGTACAGGGCGATGATGGGCAGGCACAGCAGGTAGACCATCTGGAGCCCCGCCCGGAAGCCCTGGCCCACCCGCTCCCGCTTGCCGGCCCCCAGGTTCTGGGCCACAAAGTTGGATACGCCGTTGCCCAGAGTGGTGAAGGAGGTGATGACCATGTTGTTGAGCTTCACCGCCGCGCTGTAGCCGGCGATGACGCTGCCGCCGTAGGGATTGATGATCCCCTGGAGGATGATGTTTCCCACGGAGATGAAGGCCTGCTGGAGAATGCTGGGCACGGCGATCCGGGAGATCTCCCCCAGGGCCCGCCGGGAGAACCGGGGCGCAGCCCCCTGGTCCGGGATGGTTTTCAGCCGGCGGAGGACCGCCGCCACCGCCAGCACGCAGCTGACCCCCTGGCAGAGGAACGTGGCCCAGGCCACCCCGTCCACTTTCATGCCGAAGCCCGCTACAAACAGGATGTCCAGGAAGATATTGGAGGTAGAGGACACCGCCAGGAAGAGGAAGGGGGTCCGGGAGTCCCCCATGGCGGAGAAGACGCCGGTGGCGATGTTGTAGAAGAAGAGGAAGCCCAGGCCGCCGATGTAGATGTTCAGGTACAGCAAGCAGTCCCCCTGGATCTCCCCGGGCACGCGGATCAGCTCCAGCAGGGCCGGGCACAGCAGCCATCCCGCCGCCATCAGCACCGCGCACAGGACGCCGCTGGCCAGGAAGGTGGTGCTCACCGCCGTCCGGAGCTCCTTCCACTTCCCGGCGCCGAAGAGCCGGGACACCACCACCGAGCAGCCGATGTTGCAGCCAAAGGCAAAGGCGATAAACAGCAGCGTGATCTCATAGGCGTTTCCCACCGCCGCCAGGGCGTTTTCGCCGATGAACTTGCCGGCCACCAGACTGTCGGCGATGTTGTAGAGCTGCTGGAAGATGATGCTGCCGAACAGGGGCAGCGAGAAGCGCCACAGGGCGCTGCGGGGATTCCCCACGGTCAGATCTGTGTTCATGTGATCCCTCCTGTCAACGTTCAACTCAGGAGTATAGCACTTGCAATTCATAAAGTAAAATGATAAGATAATATAGCAGATATAAGATATTCTAATCACCGGAGGGGCTCCGGAGAAGGAGGGCATGATGGCAAAGGGGCAGCTGACGGCGGAGCAGAAAAAGCTGGACGCCGACATTGGGATCATCGCGGGGATTACCCTTGGCGTATTCCTTCTCTACTGTCTGTCGGGCCGTCAGCTGCGGTCGTTTGTGCTCGGCGGCGGGGCGTCCCTGCCCCTCCGCCTGCTGGCCAGCGCCGGGATGCAGTTCGGCCTGGCGGGCCTTGGCATCACGGTGGTCTGCATCCTGCGGCGGGAGCCCTTCTCCTCCTTTGGCCTCCAAAAAGCCCACACCATCCGGGCCATCGCGGGCACGGCCCTGTGCTTTCTCCCCTACCTGGGCTATCTGGCTGTTTCAGGACAGTTTGACGGCTGGCAGCCCTTCGATCTCCTCGTGGCGGACCAGGTGTTTGACAGCGGCAACCCCTGGATGGTTCTCCTGGGCATGGGCCTGGTCATCCTGGTGTGGGGCTTCTTCGAGGGCTTCAACTACGCCGTGATCGCCGAGAAGATCAACCGGCGGTACCCCTCCCACCGCTTCTGGCTGGACTACGGGGCCCTGATCTGCGCCCTGGTCTGCCTGCTGCTCCACCCCCTCCAGTTCTCCCTCTGGGGGACGCTGGAGATCATCACCACCTTCCTGGGGATCTACGGCATGCTGCTGGTGAGGAAGAGGACGGGAAACGCCTGGGGCTGCGTCTTTGCCTTCTGCTGCATCTGGAACGCGTTTTGATTTTTTGAGAGGCCGGGCAGGCTCCCGCCGTCCGGAGAGGAGGCCCCATGGTCAGCTACGACTACTACCGCGTGTTCTGCTGCGCCGCCCGCCGGGGCAGCTTCAGCCGGGCGGCTGAGGAGCTGATGAGCAGCCAGCCGGCCGTGAGCCATATCATCGCCAACCTGGAGCAGCAGCTGGGCTGCTCCCTCTTTGCCCGCACCGGCCGTGGCATCGCCCTGACGGCGGAGGGGGAACTGCTCTACCGGCTGGCCGCGCCGGCCTGCGCCCAGCTGGAGCAGGCGGAGGCCGCCCTGGCCGGCGCTCTGCGCCTGGAGAGCGGCACGGTGCGCCTTGGCACCACGGAGATTGCCATGCGCTGCCTGCTGATCGACGCCATGGGGGCCTTCCACGCCCGGCATCCCAGCATCCGCTTCCATATCGTCAACTCCAGCGCCGCCGGCGCCCTCGCCGCCCTGCGGGAGGGCACGGTGGACCTGGCGGTGGTGCCCGAGCCGGTCCAGACCGCCCGCTCCCTGCCGCGGCGGTCCCTGTCCGCCTTCCGGGATATCCTCATCGCCGGCGACGCCTTCTCCCACCTGCGGGGCCGCCGGCTGTCCCTGGCAGAGCTGGAGGGCATCCCCCTGATCTGCGCGGGCCACGGCACCTCCACCCGGCTCTTCCTGGAGCGGTTCTATCAATCCCAGGGGCTCCCGCTGACGCCGGACATGGAGCCCATGAGCACCGATTTGATCCTCCCCATGGTCCGGGCGGGCCTGGGGATCGGCTACATCCCGGAGCCTCTGGCCCGGGAGGCCCTGGGCCGTGGGGATGTGTTTCCCGTGGCCCTGCGCCCCGCGCCGCCGGCGCGACAGGTGGTACTGGTGACCAACCCCTCCCTGCCCGGCAACCTGGCTGCCGACGCCTTCCGGGCGTTTCTCACCGGCCTGGCGGAGGAGCCGCCCGCCCCGGCGGACTAGCACGCCCGCAGGCGTGCGCTCCTCTCCTCTTGTCAGTTATGCGTTATCCGCCGATCTGGTTCATGTCCCGATGGGCCCGGGAGCGCTCCGTCCGGGACAGGGCGCCGTAGTCCGCCGGCTTGCAGGCCGCCGCCCGGAGCAGCGCCTGGCGCAAATCCTCCCCGTGGAGGCCCCGGACCTCGATCTCCTCCGCCGAGTGGAGGCAGGGCTTCAGCTTCCCGTCCGCCGTCAGCCGCAGGCGGCTGCACCCGGCGCAGAACCGGCAGCTGAGGGGGGTAATCAGCCCCACCCGGCCCGGGGCTCCCGGCAGGCGGTAGAGCCGGGCCACGCCGCCATCCGGCGGCTCCTCCTGGAGCTGGGGCAGCCGCTGGAGCACCGTGTCCGCCGGCAGGAAGGCCTCCGTCCCGAACTGGGCCGCAGGCCCGATGGGCATCAGCTCAATGAACCGCACCTCCACCGGCCACAGGCAGGTCAGCGCCGCCAGGTTCCCGATCTCGTCGTCGTTGCAGCCCCCGATGAGCACGGTGTTGATCTTCACCGGCGCAAGGTCCTGCCGGAGGGCCTCCTCCACGCCCCGGAGGGTGTCCGTCAGATTGCCCTGGCGGGTGAGCTGCTGGAATTTCTTCTCCCGGAGGGTGTCCAGGCTGATATTGACCCGGCGCACCCCCGCCGCCTTCAGCTCTCCGGCCATCTGGGGCAGGAGGGAGCCGTTGGTGGTGATGGCCAGGTCCTCCACCCCCGGGATAGCCGCCAGGCGGGCGCACAGCTCCACAATTCCCCGGCGCACCAGGGGCTCCCCCCCGGTGAGCCGCAGTTTCCGCACCCCCAGTGACACCGCGGCCCGGGCGATCTCCTCGATCTCCTCCAGCCGGAGGATGTCCCCGTGGCCCCGCTTGGCCACCCCCTCCGGCGGCATGCAGTAGCGGCAGCGGTAGTTGCACAGATCCGTCACAGAGATCCGGAGATAGTCTATTGTTCTGCCAAAGCCGTCCTGCACGGTCTGTCCCTCCCCTCTGGTTCCTTTTTCTTCAGTATAGCGCAGGAGCGCCGGCCATGCAAGAGGGCCGTCCCCTATGCCAGGTCGTATCCCCCGTCCTCCCCCTGGCGGAGGGTGGCGCCGTAGAAGGCGGCAGCCGCCCGGATCAGGTGGTCCGTGTCCTCCGCTCCGGCGGTCTCACAGGCGGCGTGCATGGCCAGCTGGGCCAGGCCGACGTCCGCCGTCAGCACGGAGAAGTGGGTGTTGGCGATGGAGCCCAGGGTGGAGCCGCCGGGCAGGTCCGGGCGGTTGGAGTAGTTCTGTACCGGCACGCCGGAGCGGCGGCAGATCTCCTCCGCCAGGGCGGCGGCCAGGGCGTCGGTGGCGTAGCGGCGGTTGGCGTTGTGCTTGATGACCACGCCGCCGTTGAGCCGGGGCCGGTGGCCGCTGTCGGCGTACTCCGGGTGGTTGGGGTGAACGGCGTGGGCGTTGTCGGCGGAGAGCAGCATGCTGTCCGCCGTTTCCTCCGGAAGCCGCCGGCCCAGGGCGGCGCAGATCCGCTCCAGGACCTCCCGCAGCAGGGTGCCGTCGGCCCCCTGCCGGGTGGCGCTGCCCACCTCCTCGTGGTCCAGGACGCAGTACACCGGCAGGTTTCCTCCCTCCCGGGTCTGGAGGAAGCCCTCCAGGCAGCCGTAGACGCACTGGAGGTCGTCCAGCCGGGGGGACACCACCAGCTCCCCGGCGGCGCCGCCCACAAAGCCCGGCTCCCTGGGGCACAGGGACAGCTCCAGGGCCAGCAGGTCCTCCCGCTTCGCCCCGGCACTCTCCGCGGCCAGGCGGGCCAGGGCGTCCCGGTCCTCCCCCAGGCCCAGGAGGGGCAGCAGGTCGGCCTTGGGGTCAAAGGAGGCGTGCTTGTTGGCCTCCCGGTTCATGTGGATGGCCACGCTGGGGATCACCAGCAGGTCCCGGTCCACGTAGATCAGCCGGCTCTCCACCCCGCCCCGGCGCCGGAAAATCCCCCGGCCCGCCAGGGTCAGGGGCCGGTCCAGCCAGCTGGACATGATCATCCCGCCGTAGGGCTCCACGCTGAGGCGGAGGTAGTTCTCCGGCCCGGCCGCGGTCCCCTTCACCCGGAAGGTGGGGCTGTCGCAGTGGCTGGCGGTGAGCAGGAAGCCCCGCCAGTCCCCCGCCGGCACCCGGAAGGCCATCAGGGCCGTCCCGCCCCGGGTCACCAAGTACCGGCCCCCGGGCGCCAGCTGCCAGGGCTCCCTCTCCCGCAGCTCCCTGTAGCCCTCCGCCAGCAGACGCTGCCGCAGCTGCTCCACGGCGTGGAAGGGGCTGGGGCTGCGGCGGATCAAGGTCAGCAGCTTTTCATTGGTCTGGGACATGGCGTTCTCCTTTCGCATCATCGGGTTTCTCTCCCGGCACCCGGAAGGCGGACGCCTTTCCCGGGCCGGGAACCCTTGTTTCCTCCTATTGTATCACAGTCCGCCGCCGGTATCCATCCGGCGGGCCGGGGCGCTCCATCCGCCCTCACTGCCCGGTATAGTAGATCAGCATGCTGAGCTGCGCCTTTCCGGCCCCCGTGTTCCGGTAGCCGTGGGCTGTGTCCGCCCGGAACCGCAGGGAGTCCCCCTCGGACAGCTGGAACCTCTCCTCCCCCACGCGGATCTCCACCTGGCCGGCGAACACGGTAATGTACTCCTCCGTGCCCGCCATGTGGGCCTGGGCCGAGAGGGCCCCTTCCGGCGCAATTTCAATCCGGTAGGTTTCAAACAGCCTGTCCTCCTGAAAGGGAAAGGCCGGATAGTTCAGATACCTTCCGCCGTCCGCCCGCAGCGGCGTCACATCCCCGCAGCGGATCAGCAACGGCTTCTGCTCCCTGTCCTCCACAAGGGAGGTAAAGGACACCCGGTATCCATTGGCGATCTTCCACAGGACGGATATGGTGGGGTTGACGTCCCCCTTCTCGATCTGGGCCAGCATGCTCCGGGACACCCCCGTCTGCCTGGCCGCGGCATCCAGCGTCAGCTTTTTGCCCTCCCGGATGGCTTTGATGTTGTCCGCAATGGTCTGCTGCAAATTCATGGCGGCCTCCTGTTGACAAAATATCGGATTAATAATATATTATAATAGAAATCCAACATGGTGATATTTTATGTTATTATATCACCGAAAGAGGAAGCGGTCAATCTGTTCAACTGGGTCAATTTCCTGTCTTACGCCGTTGTGACGGCCATCACCCCGGGGCCAAACAACATCCTGTCCATGACCCACGCCAGCCGCGTGGGATTCCGCCGGTCTTTTCCCTTCCACCTGGGCGTCTGGTGGGGCTTCTCCCTGGTGATGCTGCTGTGCACTGTTTTCTGCCAGTTCCTGGCGGAGCTGATCCCTGTTATCAAGACGCCCATGCTCATCGCCGGCGCGCTCTACCTGCTCTGGCTGGCGTGGAAGACCTTCCGGAGCCCGCCCCTGGAGGGGAGCACGTCCGACGGCGGCGGGTTCCTGTCCGGCTTCGTTCTCCAGTTCATCAACCCGAAAATTTACATCTACTGCCTGGTTTCCATGGAGGCGTATATCCTGCCCGCCTATCAGGGCCAGTGGGGGGCGCTGATGTTCTTCGCGCTGCTGCTGGCCTTCATCGGCTTCCTGTTCACCCTGTGCTGGGCCCTCTTCGGCTCCCTGTTCCAGCTGCTCTTTTCCAAGTACGCCAGGATCACCAATACCCTGATGGCGCTGCTGCTGGTGTACTGCGCCGTTTCCCTGTTCTTCTGAGCGCCACGGGCCCTTCTTCCCGCGTTTCGTTCGGGCCCTCCGAAAGGCAAGGAGGCCTCCGGTTCCCCTGGAACCGGAGGCCTCTTCCTATCCCGGCCGCAGGGATCCATCCAAAAAAGCGCCGCCTCCGGCTCGGATGCAAGCTGGAGGCGGCGGAAAAGGCACGGTCACTGGGCGTAGGTGACAGAGCTGAAGTAATAGATCCCCATGGCGCTGCGGTAGACCCCCGTGAGGCCCTCTGCCAGGCGGGACGCCGTCCCGGGATAGAAGAGGGGCACGACCCCACAGGATTGGATCAGCAGCGCCTCCGCATCGTGGAGGCAGGCCTCCCGGGCAGAGTTGGAGGAGGCGCTGACCACACTGAGGAGCAGGTCGTAAGCCCGGTCAGAGAAGCTCACCACGTTGCCTCCCGCGGTTCCAAGGCTGGACTGCCAGCGCTGGAGGAAGGCCAGGGCGTCGTCATAGGCCGCGTCAAAGCGGAAGCCCGCCATGGTGAACTCGCCCCCCAGCAGCAGCGACCGGGCCTCCTCCTCGATCGTGTGGGCCAGCCGGACGGCGGCGTCAATCCGGGCTTCGGTCAGGTCGTTGGCTAAAGCCGAAACCTTCTCCTTCTGGGCTTTCGCCTTGCGGGCGGCGGCCCGGAGGTTTTCCTTCTGGGAGGCGATGGCGGTCAGCTCCTCCTTGTCCTTTTCATAGCGGCTGAGGATTTCCTCGACGCTGCCGCCGTAACGGGATTTGAGGCGGGCCAGCTGCCGGAGCCGCCGCTCGATGGCCTCCGCCTCCCCCTGGTCATACTCGAGGGACTGGAAGCTGGCCGACAGGCCGGAGGCAATCTCCGTCAGCTCCAGCCGGAGGTTTTCCACCGCCTCCGCCTTGGGGGCAAAGTCGGGGAAATCCCGCAGCTTGTCCAGCGCCCCGGCGGCGTCGGTCAGCAGGTCGCAGGCGCCGGGCATCTCTTCGGTGCCGGAGAGGGCCCGGTCGGCGTCCCCGAGGGCTTCGGCGATCTTTTCGCTGTCCCGGAGCTTCCGCGCCTTCTCCTCCAGCATCTCTTCCAGCCGGGGGGAGAGTTTCGCCTTTTCAATCTCCGAAATCTCGTAGTTTAACAGCTCAACCCGCCGCTTTTTCTCCTCCTCGCCGACCGAAAGGGCCTTCATCGCCCGGAGGTCCTCCCG
>CAJFVK010000114.1 GCA_904420435.1 uncultured Oscillospiraceae bacterium | reverse complement strand
CTGATCGAGCGCAACACCACCATCCCCACCAAGAAGAGCCAGATCTTCTCCACCGCGGCCGACAACCAGACCAGCGTGGAGGTCAACGTCCTCCAGGGCGAGCGGGAGATGGCCGCGGCCAACAAGAGCCTGGGCCGCTTCCACCTGGACGGCATCGCCCCGGCCCGCCGGGGTGTGCCCCAGATCGAGGTGACCTTCGACATCGACGCCAACGGCATCGTGAACGTCAGCGCCAAGGACCTGGGCACCGGCAAGGAGCAGCACATCACCATCACCTCCTCCACCAACATGTCCAAGGAGGATATTGACCGGGCTGTGAAGGAGGCGGAGCAGTTCGCCGCCGAGGACGCCAAGGCCAAGGAGGCCGTGGAGACCCGGAACAACGCCGACCAGATGGTCTACCAGGCGGAGAAGACCCTCAATGAGATGGGCGACAAGATCAGCGCCGAGGACAAGAGCAAGGTCCAGAGCGGCATCGACAACCTGAAGGAGAAGCTGAAGGGCCAGGATACCGCGGCCATCAAGGCGGCCACCGACGAGCTGACCCAGGCCTTCTATGCCGTCAGCGAGAAGCTCTACCAGCAGGCCAACCCCCAGGGCGCTGCCGGGGCCGGCCCCGACATGGGCGGCCAGCAGCAGGGCCAGGCGGGCCAGGGCGGCCAGCAGGGCGACTTCTACGACGCGGACTACCGCGTGGTGGATGACGACGACAAGAAATAAGTCCACAGTGCGCAGCCGGATGGGACGGGGGATTTTCCTCCGCCCCATCCGGGCCGCTTAGAGCAGTTGCAGTGATGGAGAATCGGACGATGGGGGGTCAGGAAGAGGGCGCCGTCAGAGCGGTTCTCTGTTCCTGATTCCTCATGCTCATGGAAAGTTGGTGAATTGTATGGCAGAACAGAAACGAGATTATTACGAGGTGCTGGGCGTCAGCCGGAGCGCCTCGGAGGACGAAATTAAGAAAGCTTACCGGAAGCTGGCCAAGAAGTACCACCCGGACCTGAACCCCGGGGACAAGGAGGCCGAGCAGAAGTTCAAGGAGGTCAACGAGGCCTACGAGGTCCTCAGCGACAAGGATAAGAAGGCCCGGTACGACCAGTTCGGCCATGCCGGCGTGGATCCCAACTTCGGCGCCGGCGGCGCGGGAGCCGGGGGCTTCGGCGGCTTCGGCGACTTTGACTTCGGCGACCTGGGGGACATCTTCGGCTCCTTCTTCGGCGGCGGCTTCGGCGGCACCCGCGCCAGCCGCAACGGCCCCCAGCGGGGGGAGAGCATCCAGGTGGCCCTGACCATCTCCTTTGAGGAGGCGGCCTTCGGCTGCGAGAAGGAGGTCACCGTGGACCGGGTGGACCAGTGCCCCACCTGTAAGGGCAGCGGCTGCGAGGCCGGCACCACCCCGGAGGTCTGCACCCAGTGCGGCGGCAGCGGCACCGTGCAGCAGCGGCGGCAGACGCCCATGGGCGTCTTCGCCACCACCACCACCTGCCCCCGCTGCGGCGGCAAGGGCCGGGTGATCCACAGCCCCTGCAAGGACTGCGGCGGCACGGGACAGCAGCGGCGGCGCAAGACCATCCAGGTCAGCGTGCCCGCCGGTATCGACAACGGCCAGACCATCTCCCTCCGGGGCCAGGGCAATGCGGGCAGGAACGGCGGCAGCGCCGGGGACCTGCTCATCACCATCACCGTCCGGCCCCACCAGATCTTCCGCCGGGAGGGCACCAGCGTCCTGTGCGACGCGCCCATCACCTTCACCCAGGCGGTGCTGGGCGGGGAGCTGGAGATCCCCACCATCGACGGGAAGGTCAAGTACGACATCCCCGAGGGCACCCAGACCGGCACCACCTTCCGCCTGAAGGGCAAGGGCATCCCCAACCTGAACGGCCGGGGCCGGGGGGACCAGTACGTCACCGTCCACATTGAGACGCCCCGGAACCTGAACCGGGAGCAGAAGGAGGCCCTCAAGCGCTTCAGCGAGGCCCTTGGGGAGGGAAACTACGAGGAGCGGAAGAACTTCTTCCACAAGTTCAAGCGGTAACGGGAGGGGCGCAGGTGTATACGGCTGATTTCCACGTCCACTCCCGCTTCTCCCCCGACGGCCGGGAGCCCATGGAGGCCCTGGCCGCCGCGGCGGCGGAGCGGGGGCTGGACGAAATCTGCGTCACCGACCACGTGGATGTGGCGGAGGGGGGCCGGACGGCCCCTCTGGGCTGGGCGGAGCGCCTGGCGGAGTACCGCGCCGCCGCCTGCCGCTGGGACGGGAAGGTCCGGCTGCGGCTGGGGGTGGAGCTGGGGGACATGGTCCTGGACTTTCCCGCCGCGGAGGAGATCCTCCGGCAGATGCCGGAGCTGGACTTTGTCATCGGCTCCCTCCACGCCATGAGCCCGGCCTTTGGGCGCCGGGACCTCTGCTTTGTGGACCGGGACGACCTGAGCCGGCTGGACGCCCTGCTCCGGGACTACCTGGCGGAGCTCCTCCGCCACGCCCGGTGGGGCCGCTTCTCCGTTATGGGCCACCTGACGCTGCCCGCCCGGTACCTGGCGGCCAAGTTCGGCCGGGAGGTTTCCTTCCACCCCTACCGGGAGGAGATCGCTCAGATCTACCGGGCCCTGATCGAAAACGGCTGTGGGATCGAGTGCAACACCAGCCGGGGGAAGCTGTTCCTGCCGGACCGGGAGCTGCTGACCCTCTACCGGGAGCTGGGGGGCGAGATCGTCACCCTGGGCAGCGACGCCCACCGCCGGGAGGACGTGGGCGCCGGCATCCGGGAGGGGCAGGAGCTGCTGCGCAGCTGCGGCTTCCGGTATGTCTGCACCTTTGAGAAGATGCGCCCGGTGTTCCGGGCCCTATGAGAACAGAAGAGGAGGAGTCACCATGAAACTTGCCATTGCCAGCGACCACGGGGGGTACCCCCTGAAGGCGGTGTTGATCCCCTATCTCCGGGAGCAGGGCCACGAGGTGGTGGATTTCGGCTGCTACAGCACGGAGAGCTGCGACTATCCGGACTTCGCCGAGCCGGCGGCCCGGGCGGTGGCCCGGGGGGAGTGCGAGCGGGGCATTGTGATCTGCTCCACGGGCATCGGCATCTCCATGGCGGCCAACAAGGTCCGCGGCGTCCGGTGCGCCCTGTGCGGGGACGTGTACAGCGCGGAGATGACCCGCCGGCACAACGACGCCAACATGCTGGCCATGGGCGCCTCCCTGACGGCGCCGGTGCTGGCGGAGCGGATCACGGACGTGTTCCTGACAACGGCCTTCGAGGGCGGCCGCCACGCCCGCCGGGTGGGCAAGGTGGACGCCATCCAGCCGTAAGAGGCGGGGCGGCCGCCCCTTCGGCGCGGCGCGCCGTGAATGGGAGCGGAGCGAGCATTCGTTTGGGGGAATTCACTTCCCCCAAACAGGGATGAAACCAGGGCTCCCGGCCGCCGGCGGCGGCTGGGACGGGCCGCCACGCCCGCCGGGTGGGCAAGGTGGACGCCATCCAGCCATAAGAGGGCGGAGCGGCCCGTTCAGAGGGAACGCCCGGCCGGACCGGCGGAAAAGGCTTGCATTTTTTGCTCCGATCCGGTAGAGTAATACCATATACGAAATGCAAAAGACAAGGAGAGGAGGGGCGGGCCATGGCAGTTCGGGGCTACCACAGCTATCACGGCCGCCGAAGGGCGGGACGGGTCGCTCTCGTGGTGCTGCTGGTGCTGGTGCTGCTGGCGGCAGCCGCTTTCCTGATCCTTCAGGACCGGATCATTTATCAGTCTGATGGGAGCATCACCATCGACCTCCCCTTCTTCCGGGGGGACGGGCAGACCGCTTCGGACCCGGAGGGCGGGGGCGGCGAGAACCTGCCGGTGGAGATCCTGCCGGAGGAGGACGGTCAGGGGACGGACGGCCAGAGCGAGGCGGAGCCCCTGCGGGCCGGCGTGATCTCCGTGGAGGAGCTCTGCGCCGGCGGCGCGGGAAGCCTGGAGCAGGCGGGCTGCAACGCCTTCCTCACCGAGGTGAAGGGCTTCAACGGCACCTACTACTATATCTCCCAGCAGGCGTCCCGGCAGGCCCTGGCCGACGGCGCCGTGACCCAGAGCGCCCTGACGGAGGCGGTGGAGGGAACCGACGGCCTGTGGGCCATCGCCCGGGTGGGCTGCTTCCACGACAGCTTCCACGCCTTTGCGGATATGACCGGCGCCGGCATCTGCCAGAGCGGCGGCTATATCTGGTATGACAACCTGAGCTCCCACTGGATGGATCCGGCCAAGGACGGCACCAGGGCCTATATGGCGGCGGTGCTGGACGAGTGCGCGGACATGGGCTTTGACGAGGTGGTGCTGACCGACTTCGGTTATCCCACCCTGGGGAACCTGCAGAACATCGACTACTCCGGCCTGACGGTCACCAAGACGGAGGCCCTGTGCGGCTTTCTGGAGGAGATGCGCCGGCAGGCGGGGGACCGGCTGCTGATCTCCCTGGAGCTCAGCGAGAGCCAGGTGCTCCAGGGTACGGACCAGGTGTCCGGCCTGGACCTGGAGGCGTTCCTCCCCCTGGTGGACCGGCTGTATATATCCGGCGTCACCCAGGAGCAGCAGGTCCGGGCGGCGGTGGAGGCCGCCGGCGGGCAAGATGCGGATTTGGTGCTGTCCATGGCTGGCGGGGAGGAAAATCCGGTCTTTGTGCAATAGAATACAGAATACCGGGAGAAAAAGAGCGGCGCGGGAAAAGCGTCGCTCTTTTCTTTATACCTGAATAATGATGCAGAAAATGGAAAAAAGTGAAAAAAGTTGCATGTAAGAGAAAAAATAAGTTATGGTCAAACCGACGGAAACCATCGGCCGGTTTTTGTACACGATGTAAATTTTCGGCAGAGGAGCGCATAATAGTCTTGTTCCGAGGGGAAATACATGCTATAGTTAATTCGTTAACAACAGAGGAAAATGATGGGAAGACCGGCGGTGCCGGCGGCGGCAGCGGGCCGCCGAGGACAATAATGGGAAGGCGGTGAGACCATGTCATTAGCAGCCATTGAAACCATTCGCCAGGTGGAGGACGCCGTGGACCGCTCCCGGGCTGAGGCCCGGGCGGAGGCGCAAAAGCGCGTCAGCGAAGCCCAGCGGGAGGGCCGGAGCCTGATTGAACAGCAGAGGGCGGAGTCGGCCGCCCGGACGGAGGAGGTGCTCCAGGACGCCCGGCAGAAGGCGGAGCGGCGCAGGGAGGAGATCCTGGCGGAGACCAGGCGCGCCTGCCAGACATTGACTGACGCGGCCGCGGCCAGAATGGACCAGGCGGCGGGCGTCATTGTGGAAAGGGTGGTCGGAGGGTAATGGCCATTGTCAAAATGAAGCGGCTGCACCTGATCGCCCTCCGGGAGGACCGGGACCGGCTGCTGCGCCAGCTGCTCCACGTGGGCTGCGTGGAGGTCCGAGAGCCGGACGCCCTGCCTGAGGAGGCGGAGGGCCTGCTGCGGCGGGACGCCTCGGCTCTGGCAGAGGCCAAGGGCCGCCAGGCCCAGCTGAAGCAGGCGCTGACCGGCCTCCACCGGCTGGCCCCCCAGAAGGGCGGCCTGTTCACCCCCCGGGGGGTGATGACGGAGGAGGAGCTGCTGGACCCGGCGGCCCTCCAAAGGGCTCTGGACCTGGCGGAGGAGATCAACGGACACGTCAAGGAGATCGGCGCCTGCGCGGCCCGGGAGAAGCGGCTGGAGGCGGAGATCCAGGCTTTGAAGCCCTGGTCCGCCTGTGACCTGCCCCTGGAAACCGAGGGCACCCGCTGCGCCGCGGTGCTGCTGGGGGCCGTGCCCAACACGGCGGACGTCAGCGCCCTCATGGGGGCGGTGGCGGCGGAGGTGCCGGAGGCGGAGATCACCTGCCTGTCCTCCGGACGGGAGCAGCACTGCCTGGAGGTGATCTGCCACAGGAGCCGGGAGGACAAGGTCCTGGAGATCCTCCGGTCCTACGGCTTCAGCTTTACCCCCATGAAGGACCTGACCGGCACGGCCCAGGAGAATATCCGCCGCCTGGAGGCGGAGAAGGCCGGCCAGGCGGAGAAAAAGGCCGGGGAGCTGAAGGCCCTCCGGGACCTGGGCGGCAGAAAGCGGGAGCTGGACGTGGCCCTGGACCGGGTCCAGCAGGTGATCGCCACGGAGGAGGCCAAGGAGCGCCTGGCAAAGGGCGCCGGGCAGCACGGCGGCAAGTGAAGCGCAGGGTTTTTAAAGGGCGGCATTGACACGGTGCCGCCCTACTTTTAAAATATTAGCGGCGAAGCCCGAACTTAAACATTTCGTTAACACTGCTGTGTTTTAATACACCGGTAAAAGGGAAAGGGAGGCCTTGGCATGTTCAAGCTGCTGGTTGTAGAGGACGACAGGGAACTGAATAAGACAGTCTGCGTGTATCTGAGCCAAAACGGGTACGACGTCGTGGGATGCCTCAGCGCCAACGAGGCCTACGACGTGATGTATTCCGGCACGCTGGTCGACCTTATCATCTCGGATATCATGATGCCGGAGGTGGACGGCTTCGAATTTGCAAAGACTATACGGGAGCTGGATGCCGAAATCCCCATCCTCTTTATGACGGCGCGCGACGACTTCGCCAGCAAGCAGCGCGGCTTCCGCGCCGGTGTGGATGACTACATGGTCAAGCCTGTGGATTTGGATGAGCTGCTGCTCAGGGTGGAGGCGCTGCTCCGCCGCGCAAAGATAGCCCACTCACGCCGCATAGAGTTGGGCTCGCTGGTGTTGGACGCCGACGAGCACACTGCCTATGTGGCCGGGGAAGAGGTGCAGCTGACCGTGCGGGAGTTCAACATCATCTACAAGCTGCTCAGCTACCCGAAAAA
>CAJFVK010000113.1 GCA_904420435.1 uncultured Oscillospiraceae bacterium | reverse complement strand
GCTGGACCAGGGCTACGCCTCCCCGGCGGAGCGCCGGGTCCTGGACGAGATGTACGCCAACTACAAGGACCACGGCTGGAACGGCGACATGGACGCCCGTCTGGAGAAGGTCTACCAGCTCCGGACCGACCACGCCCCGGAGTAAAGCGGATAAACTGCCGGTTACTACCACGTTGCTACCACACGGCATCGGCCAGATAACAAAGAAAAACCCTGCAGCCGTTGAAGCTGCAGGGTTTTCTGTGGTGGAGACTGCTGGACTCGAACCAGTGACCTCCTGCGTGTGAAGCAGGCGCTCTAACCAGCTGAGCTAAGCCTCCATCTCTTTTTGACAAGCCGGATCTGGTGCGGGTAACAGGACTTGAACCTGCACGGTCGCCCACCAGAACCTAAATCTGGCGTGTCTGCCAATTCCACCATACCCGCGTAATGTCGGTAGGAGAACTCGTCACGAACGTTAGTATAGCATAGAATTGGTACTTGAACAAGTGGAAATTTTCGATTATAATAGATAAAAATTGATCCATATTTTTGTAGGAGATCACCATATGAAGCGTACACCCACGGTAGCGGCTATCCACGATCTGTCGGGCTTCGGCCGCTGCTCCCTGACCATCGTGATGCCTGTCCTCTCGGCCATGGGCCTCCAGTGCTGCCCCCTGCCTACGGCCTACCTCTCCACCCACACCGGCGGCTTTACCGGCAACACCTTCGTGGACCTCACCGACGCCATGGCTGGCGCCATGGACCACTGGCGCTCCCTGGGCCTGCGGTTCTCTTCCATCTACACCGGCTTCATGGGCAATCCCCGGCAGATGGCCCTGTCCGCGGACTTTATCCGGGACGTCCGCACCCCCGCCACCCTGGTGGTGGTGGACCCGGTGATGGGGGACCACGGGAAGCTCTACCGGACCTACACGGCGGAGATGTGCCGGGCCATGGCTCTGCTGGCGGACGCTGCGGATGTGGTCGTCCCCAACTACACGGAGGCCGCCCAGCTCCTCTCCCTGCCCTATGAGGCCGTCACCGCCGCGGCGCCGGAGGACACGGTCCGCCGCCTCAGCCGGGAGGGCAGCCGCTCGGTGGTCCTCACCGGGGTGAGCCTCCGGCCGGGCCAGATCGGCGCGGCCTGCTTCGACCGGAGGGACGGCTCCGTCTCCCTGGTGCAGACGGTCTTTGTGGGCCGGGCCTTCCACGGCACCGGGGACCTGTTCGCCAGCGTCCTCACCGGCGCGCTGGTAAGGGGGGACTCCCTGGAGGGAGCCGCCCGCCAGGCGGCGGAGTTCGTCCGCCTGTGCGCCCAGCGCACCGCCCCCCAGGACCTCCCGGCCCGGGAGGGCATCGACTTTGAGCCCCTGCTGGGCCTCCTGGCAAAGGAGGCGGGACTGGTATGAGGGAGCTGATCCGGGAGCACCGGGGAAAGCACATCTGGCTGCTGGCGGCGGCCGCCCTGTTTCTGCTGTTCCTCCTGCTGCGGTCCAACCGGGTGCTGATGACCTGGCTGGTGGACCACGTGACCCAGCCCTTCAAGCAGGGCCTGGGGGCCCTCACCTACCTGGTGCCCATTCCCCTGGCGGAGCTTCTGTACATCGCCATGGCCCTGGGCCTCGTCTGGTACATCGTCCGCAGCGCCCTGCTGATCCGCCGGGCAAAGGGGCGCCGGCCCCGGACGGCCTACCTCCGGCTGGTGGGGCTCCTGTGCGCCGTGCTCACGGTGCTGGACTGGTTCTGCCTGGCCTGGGGCATCAACTACTACGCCGACGGCTTCCAGGAGCGCAGCGGCATCACCGCCCAGGAGACCATCTCCACGGAGGAGCTCTACCGGGTGATGGACTACTTCACCCGGCAGCTGAACGCCGCCTCGGCGGAGATCCCCCGGGATGAGAACGGCCTCTTCGCCGTCAGCCGGGACGAGATCTTCGCCGCCAGCACCACGATTTATGAAAACAGCTACGGGGAGTTCCCCTTCCTGGAGCAGCGGGACCGGGAGCCCAAGCGGATGCTGTTCTCTAAGGTTCTCAGCGCCATGGGGTTCACCGGCTACTACGCCGGGTTCACCGGGGAGTCGGTGCTGAATGTGGACAGCCCCGCCTGCCTCCTGCCGGCCACCATCACCCACGAGCTGGCCCACCAGCGGGGCATCGCCTCGGAGCAGGAGTGCAACTTCGCGGCCGTTGTGGTGGCCACCGCCAGCGGCAACCCGGTCTACGTCTACTCCGGCTATCTCATGGGCTACATCCACCTGTCCAACGCCCTGTCCCGGGCGGACCGGGCGCTGTGGCAGGAGCTGCGCGCCCAGCTGGATCCCAACGTGCTGGCGGACATCCAGTACAACAACGCCTATTGGGACCAGTGGGAGTCCCCGGTGGACACCCTGAGCCAGAGCGCCTACGACCTGCTGCTGAAGGGCTACGGCCAGAGCGACGGCGTCCAGTCCTACAGCACGGTGGTGGAACTGCTGGTGGCCTACTACGACTAGCCGGCCCTCTCCTCCCCTGCGGAAGCCCGGTAACAGCGAAACAAAGCAGCCCCGGAACGGCCTGTTCCGGGGCTGTCTTCTGATCTGGGATGTTGGGATGGTTCCGGTGCGGTCAGCGCTGCACCCGGCCGGAGGCGTTGCCGCCGGCCAGGGAGGCCACCTCCTGGACGGACACCAGGTTGAAGTCGTGCTCAATGGCGTGCTTCAGGCAGGAGGCCGCCACGGCGAAGTTGATGGCATCCTGGTCGCTGTAGCCGCTGATGAGGCTGTAGATCAGGCCGCCGCCGAAGCTGTCGCCGCCGCCCACCCGGTCCACGATGTGGACCCGGTAGTTGGGGGAGAAGAAGGCCTCCTTCCCGTTGTAGAGCATGCCGGCCCACTCGTTGTCGCTGGCGGAGAGGCTGCCGCGCAGAGTGATGGCCACCTTCTCGCAGCCGAAGCGCTGGCAGATCTGCCGGGCCACGTCAATGTAGCCCGCCTGGTTCAGCTTGCCGCCGGCGATGTCCGTGTCCGCCGCGGAGATGCCGAACACGTCCTTGGCGTCCTCCTCGTTGGCGATGCACACGTCCACATAGGGCATCAGCTTGCTCATGGTTTCGCAGGCCGCCTCCCGGCTCCACAGCTTGGCCCGGTAGTTCAGGTCGCAGCTGATCTTCACGCCCAGCTCCTTGGCCGCCTTGCAGGCGCTCAGGCAGATCTCCGGCAGCTCCCCGCCCAGGGCCGGGGTAATGCCGGTGAAGTGGAACCAGTCGGCCCCCTGGAAGATGGCCTTCCAGTCGAAGTCCGCCGCCGTGGCCAGGGCGATGGAGGAACCGGCCCGGTCGTAGATCACCTTGGAGGCCCGCTGGGAGGCGCCCTTCTCCACGTAGTAGACGCCCAGCCGGGGGCCACCCCGGACCACGCCTCTGGTGTCCACGCCGAACTGGCGCAGGGCGTTGATGGCGCACTGGCCGATCTCGTGGGCGGGCACCTTGCTGATAAAGGCGGCGTCCAGGCCGTAGTTGGCCAGGGACACGGCCACGTTGGCCTCGCCGCCGGCATAGCTGGCCTCGAACACCGTGGCCTGGACGAAGCGGTTGTACCCCTCCGGGTTCAGGCGCATCATGATCTCACCGAACGTAATGACTCTCTTCATGGTCTCTCCTCCTCAGGCGTTGGCTGCCTTGATAAACTCTCTGGCCAGGGCGGTGATGTCGTCAAACCGGCCCTCCTTGATCCACTGCTTGTTCACCAGGTTGCCGCCCACGCCTGCGCCGCAGGCGCCGGCCGCCATAAACTCGCCCAGGTTCTTCTCGTTGACGCCGCCCACCACCAGGATCGGCACCTGGTTCAGAGGCGCCCGGACGGCCTTCAGGTAGCCCACCCCCAGGTTGGCCATGGGGAAGAGCTTCACAAAGTCCGCGCCGGTGCGGTATGCCTCCATCACCTCGGAGGGGGTCATGGCCCCGGGCATGGAAACCATCTCCAGCTCCCGGGTCCGGCGGATCACGGCGGGGTTGGTGTCCGGGGAGATGATGTACTTGGCGCCGGCCTTGTGGGCCATCTCCACCAGCTCCGGGGTGGTCACCGTGCCGGCTCCGGCCAGGACCTCCCCCTGGAACACCTCGTTGATCCGGGAGATGGCGGCGCAGGTCTTCTCGTAGTCCTCCGGGTGGGCCTGGTCAAAGGTCACCTCGATGAGGTCGATGCCGCCGGCGTGGAGGGCCCGGGCCAGCTTCTCGCAGTCCTCCCCGTACACGCCGCGGACAATGGCAATGATCTTCTTCTCGTAAACGGTCTTGATAATCTGCTCGCGCATAAAACAGACTCCTTCCGATCCCGCAGGATCAAACAATATGGTTGCGCAGGGTGCCGATCCCCTGGATCTCCACCTCCACCACGTCGCCGGCCCGCATGGGCCCCACGCCCGCCGGCGTGCCGGTGGCCACCATGTCGCCGGGCTCCAGGGTCATGGAGGCGGTGATAAAGGCCAGGAGCTCCGGCAGCTTGTGCATCAAAAGGCTGGTGCTGCTCCTCTGGACCACCGCGCCGTTCAGGCGGGTCTGGATCTCCAGGCTGCCGCCGTCCAGGCCGTCGACCACCCAGGGGCCGGCTGGGCCGAAACCGTCCATGCCCTTGCCCCGGGTCCACTGGCCGTCCTTGCGCTGGATGTCCCGGGCGGTGATGTCGTTGAAACAGGTGTAGCCCAGGATGTAGTCCTCGAACTCCTCGGGCTTTACGTCCCTGGCCCGTTTTCTGACCACAAAGGCCAGCTCCCCCTCGTAGTCCAGCCGGGTCACAAAGGCCGGGGCGTGGACGCTGCCCTCGTGGCAGTTGAAGGCATTGGGCCCCTTCATGAAGAGCACCGGCTCCTCCGGGACCTGGGAGCCCATCTCCGCGATGTGGTCGAAGTAGTTGCGCCCCACGCAGATGATCTTGGTGGGCTCGGCGGGCATCAGCAGCCGGCACTGGTCCGCCGCCGCCACCCGCCCGTCGTACACCAGCTCCTCATAGGGGGCCTTGGCGAGGATGTGGACTCCGTCCTCCTCCCAGGTGCCCCAGCGGACCTCGTCCCTCAGAGCCACTCTTACATACTTCATAGCAAATCCCTCCTGGCCGGGGCGGAGCTTACTCCGCGCCCAGATAGGCCTTCTTCACGTCCTCGTTGTTCAGCAGGTTCTCGCAGGTGTCGCTGAGGATGATCTCGCCGGTCTGCATCACATAGCCCTTGTCCGCCGTGTTCAGGGCGATCTTGGAGTTCTGCTCCACGAAGAGGATGGTGATGCCCTCGTCCCGGATGGCGCGGATGGCCTCGAAGATTTCCTTGACGATGATGGGCGCCAGGCCCAGGGAGGGCTCATCCAGCAGCAGCATCTTGGGCTTGCCCAGCATGGCCCGGGCGATGGCCAGCATCTGCTGCTCGCCGCCGGAGAGGGTGCCGCCCATCTGGTTTTTCCGCTCCTCCAGCCGGGGGAAGAGCTTGTACATCCGGGCGATGTCGTCCTTGATATTCTTGCCGTCCCGGCGGAGGTAGGCGCCGATCTCCAGGTTCTCCAGCACGGACAGCTGGGAGAAGATATGCCGCCCCTCCAGAACCTGGCACAGGCCCAGCTTGGTGATGGCGTGGCCGTTCATCTTCTGAATGGGCTTTCCGTTGAAGAGGATCTCCCCCCGGACGCCGGAGGCCGCCGTCAGGCCGGAGATGGTCTGCATGGTGGTGGTCTTGCCGGCGCCGTTGGCGCCGATGAGGGTGACGATCTCCCCCTCGTCCACGGACAGGTTGATCCCCTTCACCACGTGGATGTTGCCGTAGTAGTAGTGAAAATCCTTGACTTCCAGCAGCGCCATATCATTCACCTCCCAGATACGCGGCGATGACCTCGGGATTGTTCTGGATCTCCTCCGGGGTTCCCTCGGCCAGCTTCTTGCCGTAGTTCAGCACGAACAGGCGGTCGGTCACGTCCATGACCAGCTTCATGTCGTGCTCCACAATCAAAATGGTGACGCCGGAGGCGATGATCTTGCGCAGGAGGACGTTCAGGTCCTCCTTCTCCTTGCTGTTCATGCCGGCGGCGGGCTCGTCCAGAAGGATGAGCTTGGGGTTGCTGGCAAGGCCGCGGACAATCTCCAGCAGGCGCTGCTGGCCGTAGGACAGGGAGCCCGCCTCCGCCTTGGCGGAGTCCTCCAGGTTCACAAACTTCAGCCACTCATAGGCCTTGTCGTGGGCCGTCTTCTCCTCCGCGCGCTCCTTCTTTACGTGGAGCATGGACTGGAAGAAGCCGGATTTCAGCTGGGGGTGCATGCCCACCAGCACGTTGTCCAGCACGGACATCTTCCGAAACAGGTTGATGACCTGGTAGGTCCTGGCGATGCCGGCCTGGTTGATCTGATAGGGCTTCATGCCGTCGATCCGCTTCCCATCGAAGGTGATGGTCCCGCTGTCGGGCTTGTAGACGCCGCTGATCAGGTTGAAGAACGTGGTCTTGCCGGCGCCGTTGGGGCCGATCAATCCGCTGATCTTGCCCTCCTCCATGTGCATGGTGACGTCGTTGGTGGCCTTCAGGCCGCCGAAGCTCAGACACAGGTGATCAATTTCCAGCAGCATTTACTGACCCCCCTTTCTCTTGGCCATGACTTTGTTGAAAACGCTGCGCACCGCGCCGTAGATGCCGCCGGGCAGGGCCACGACGACGATCAGCAGCAGGCAGCCGTACAGCAGCACCTGGTACTGCTCAAAGACACGCAGGCTCTCCGTCATCAGCAGGAGGAGCACAGCGCCGGTGGCAGGGCCGGCAATGGAGCCCGTGCCGCCGAAGAGCATCATGGTCACGAACATCACCGACTGCTTGTAGGCGATGGTATCCGGCCCGATGTAGTTGACCAGGTGGGCGTACATGGCGCCGGCAAAGGCGGTG
>CAJFVK010000112.1 GCA_904420435.1 uncultured Oscillospiraceae bacterium | reverse complement strand
GTCCCCACCGGAGGTAAAGTCCTCGAGCGGCGTGCCGCATGAACCGGTGAGATTCCGGTACCGACAGTATAGTCTGGATGGAAGAAGACGTGAAGGGAAGAGCTCCTTTGCGACACCAGTGTAAGGCGAAAAGCGGTGTTGGAAAGGAGATTTTTTATGGAAAAAACCAAGCCTCTTCACAAATCCCGGGTGGAAACCCGGCAGCTGGCCACCATGGCCATGCTGGTGGCCCTGGCCTATGTGGTCACGGCGGTGACCCGCTTCCCGCTGATGGCGTCGGCGGAGTTCCTGAAGTACGATCCCAAGGATGTGGTGCTTCTGATCGGGGCCTATCTCTACGGGCCCCTGGCCGGCGCGGGCATGAGCGTGGCCGCCTGCTTCATTGAGATGGTCACTGTCAGCGAGGCGGGGGTCTATGGCTTCATCATGAATGTGGTGGCCAGCCTGGCCTTCATCTGCCCGGCCGCCCTCCTCTACCGCAGACGGCGGACCATGGGCGGGGCGGTGACCGGCCTGGCCCTGGGCGTGGCGTCCATGGCGGCGGTGATGGTGCTGTGGAACTACATCATCACGCCCCTCTACCAGGGCTGGCCCAGGGAGCAGGTGGCGGCCATGCTGCTGCCGGTGTTCCTGCCCTTCAACCTGATCAAGGGCGTTTTGAACGCGGCGCTGACCCTGGTGCTCTACCAGCCCATCACCAACGCCCTGCGCCGGTCCCATCTGCTGCCGGCCCTGCCGGACGGCAGCGTCCGCCGGAGCTACCGGATGAGCGCCCTGCTGCTGGGGCTGTTCCTGCTGATCACCGGCGTGCTGGTGGTCCTGGTGCTGACCGGCACCATCTGAGAGGCCTGCGAAAGCCAACGAAAAAGAAGCCGGGGACCGCACTCAGCGGTCCCCGGCTTCTTTCCACCGGCCTGTAGCTTCCTTTCTCCTCCGGCGCCCGGTCAGAGGCCCAGGAGCTGCTTTTTCTTCGCCTCGAACTCCGCCTGGGTCAAAATCCCCTCGTCCAGCAGAGCCTTGTAGGCGCGGATCTCCTCGGCCGGGCTCTGGGGGAGGACAGGGGCTCCCGGCATCCCGCCGCCCTGGTACTGCTCCAGGATCCCCTGGATCTGGTCGAACAGCGCCGAGCGGATCTCGCTGGAGTAGTTGCCGATGGTGATGGAGTCGTGGCTGATGGTCCGGATCAGGATCGAGATGCCCGCCGCCACCACCGAATGGAAGACGTCCAGCTTCATGGAAACCATGTTGTCCCTGGCGCCCAGGTGGGGGATGCTGAGGGTTCCCGCTGCCAGCAGGCGCCGGTCCGTAAAGGCCAGGGCGATGTTTTTGTACCGGACCCGGCCGATATGGCCGGCATAGGCGCCGAAGGCCAGGAGCACGTCCTCCCCCGGCAGCAGGCTCTCCTCGATCAGGTGAAAGGGAAGCTTGCCGCTGTCGATGGCGGAGATCAGGCCCTTGGACGGGTACCGTTCCGCCATGGTTCGCATTTCCAAAGCAGTTCTCATTCTGTGTCCCTCCCGGCAGAAAGTTCAGTGGCTTGCGTCAGGGAAAGCGGGAATATCAGAGCGCGGGCGCATATTTGTTATAGTATAGCACAAAAACCGAGGCAGGTACATAGGATCTTTCAAATCTTTCCTCCCGGCGCCCCTTGGCGGGACCGGGGGATGGGACGCCGATTTGCAATGGGGAGAAATCTGTGCTATACTGAGCGGGATTTCTGTTTCAGGCAGGTGAGGGACATGAAAAAGCAGCGCATTGAGCTGATGGACGCCCTGAGGGGGCTGGCGGTGATCCTGATGGTGATCCACCACTTCCTCTACGACCTGGCCGCCTTCTGCGGCGCGCCCTGGTGGGTCTTCTCCAACCCGGTGTTCAACGTGCTCCACTATATCTTCGCAGGGCTCTTCATCCTCCTCTCCGGCGTCAGCTCCAACTTCTCCCGGAGCAACACCATCCGGGGACTGAAGGCCCTGGGCTGCGCGGTGGTGATCACGGTCGTGACCGTGTGGATGGACATGGACATCTGGTTTGGCATCCTCCACCTCCTGGGGACCTGCATGGTGGTCTACGGCCTGACGAGGAAGTTCTGGGAGAAGCTGCCGGCCTGGGTGATCCCGGTGCTGTCGGCGGTGGGCGTGGTGCTGACGGCCCATCTGGTGGGCGGCGTGCCCACGGACAAGACCTACCTGTGGATGTTCGGCTGGACCTACGAGGGCTTCTACTCCTCGGACTACTTCCCCCTGCTGCCCTGGTGCTTCGTGTTTCTCTTCGGCACCTGGCTGGGCCGGTACATCAAGGAGGGGAAATTCCCCCGGTGGTTTTATGAGGCCAGGGCGCCCCGCCTGGCGGCAGTGGGCCGCCACAGCCTGGTGATCTATGTGCTCCACCAGCCGGTGCTCTACGGCCTGGTGATGGCGGGGCTCTATCTCTTCGGACGGTAAAAGGAGAAGGAAAAATGGAACTGCAAGTGAAAAAGCTGCGGCCAGACGCCATCCTGCCCACCCGGGGCAGCGCCCAGGCGGCGGGCTACGATCTGTACGCCTGCCTGGACGAGGAGGAGCTGGAGATCCCGCCCCACGCCACGGTCCGGGTGCCCACAGGGCTGTGCATCGCCGTCCCGGACGGGTATTTTGCCGCTGTGTTTGCCCGCAGCGGCCTGGCTACCCGGGAGGGGCTCCGGCCCGCCAACTGCGTGGGGGTCTGCGACAGCGACTACCGGGGGGAGTATCTCATCATGCTCCACAACGACACCGACCGGCCCCGGCGGATCCGGGGCGGGGACCGGGTGGCCCAGATGGTGGTGCTGCCCTACCTGCCGGTGACCTTCCGGGAGGTGGAGGAGCTCAGCGAGACCGAGCGGGGCCAGGGGGGCTTCGGCAGCACCGGCCGGTAGAAAAGAAACATGTCCCTGGGGATGATTCCCCAGGGACATGTTTGATCAGATATGCTTTACGCGGATATTTTCCGCAACATCACGGAGCTCAAAGCCTTGCTGCAGCCGGCAGCCACCAGGCCGCAGACCACTACCTCCAAAAGGGCGTTGACCGTAAAGAACATGACGATGATGTTTCCCAGGCTGTCCCCGCCGAAGTAGGTGCTCTGGAAGAAAAAGATAACAGCGCTCACAAACAGCACTGTGTTGGTCAGGCAGCCTACCAGAGTAGTCAGGATCAGGACAAAGGCGTTGTTGTGGCCGCGGCGGCACAGAGCGCGGAAGAGGAGCCCTGTAACCACGCCGATAAGAATGCGGGGCACCATGCAGGTAAAGAAGGTAGCGACAGGATCGATGGACAGCAGTGCCACACCCATGGGGTCAGCGCCAAAGCATGTGGAAAAGCTGGTGGCACCGAACACAGCGCCTAAGAACGCCCCGTACCAGGGACCCAGCAGGACCGCGCCGATCACTACGGGGATGGTTAGGAAGGTGATGGCAACAGGCCCCACCCGCAGATAACCCAGGGGAGTGAAGCTCATCACGAGGATGATTGCCATAAGTATGGCCGTCAGTGTCATCTTATGGACTTTGTTGGTCTTTTGCATCATAGCTGTTTCTCCTTTGCGGATCTTTCACCGCGTGCTGTCGTCCCCTTGTCCGGGGTACGGCGCACATAGTTTATAACAACGGGAGTCCCGTTATTACCGGAAAAATCAGACGCGCTTCGCTGTATTCAGTTGGTAGAGCCGGTGGAGGCCCTTTAACGTCAGGTCCGCGTCGAACAGGATGGGATGGCTGCACCGGGAGGCGACCAGGGCCGCGGAGCCGCCGGTGGCCACGATGTTCGCGCCGGCCATATCCGGCATGGCCAAAAACCGGTCGATGAAGCCGTCCACCATCATGGCGCTGCCGGTGAGAAGCCCCAGGCGCATGGCCTCGGCGGAGTTCTTGCCGATCACCGGCGGCTCCCCCACCAGGGAGATGGCCGGCAGCAGGGCGGTGGCGGATTTCATCAGCTGAGCGCTGGCGTGGAGCCCCGGCAGGATGCAGCCGCCCAGATAGGTGCGGCCGGCGTCCACCGCCGCCAGGGTGGTCACCGTGCCCGCGTCCACGATGATGGCCGGCGCGCCGTAGTCCGCCAGCACCGCCGCCGTGTCCGCCGCCAGGTCCGCCCCCAGCTGGGTGGGGTCGTCGATGCGGATGCGGAACCCCGTCCTGGTGCCGGGGCCCACCTGCATGGCGGAGCGGCCGGTGAGAATCCGGACCGACTCCTCCACGATCCCCGTCAGCTGGGGCACCACGGAGCCCATCATGCACCCGGTGATACTCTCCCGGGAGATGCCGTTGATCCGCAGCAGGTCGAACATCAGCACCGCGTATTCGTCGGCGCTGCGCTCCACCGCGGCGGCCAGCTTTGCCCGGAAGCGGAGGGTGCCGCCGTCAAACACGCCCAGGGCAATATTGGAGTTGCCGATGTCCACAGCCAGCAGCAAACCACCGCCTCCTCTCCTGTTTTCCCCACTATATCACGGATTTTGCCCGGAAACAAGGGGAAAAATGTACACAGAAATGCCTTGACAATCCTCCCGGCCTGTACTATATTGATAATAGAATATTTGTTCTATGATTTTGGGGAGGAATTCCGGATGGACCTGATGGAGAAGCTGACCATTCTCACCGACGCAGCCAAGTACGATGCCGCCTGCACCTCCAGCGGCGGCAGCCGTGGCAGCCGGAAGGGCTATATCGGCAACACCTCCTCCTCGGTGGCTGGGTGCTGCCACTCCTTCAGCGCCGACGGGCGGTGCGTGACGCTATTGAAGGTGCTGATGACCAACTGCTGCGTCTACGACTGCAAGTACTGCGTCAACCGCTGCTCCAACGACACCCGGCGGGCGGCCTTCACCCCGGAGGAGCTCGCGGAGCTGACCATCCAGTTCTACCGGCGCAACTACATTGAGGGGCTGTTCCTCTCCTCCGGGGTCCTCCGGAGCCCGGACTACACCATGGAACAGATGATCGCCGCCCTGCGGCTGCTCCGGGAGAAGCACCGGTTCAACGGCTATATCCACGCCAAGGCCATTCCCGGCTCGTCGCCGGAGCTGGTGGAGCAGCTGGGACTGCTGGCGGACCGGCTCAGCGTCAACATTGAGCTGCCCTCGGAGGCGGGGCTGAAGGCCCTGGCACCCAACAAGACCAAGGACGCCATCCTCCGGCCCATGGGGCAGATCCGCCGCCGGATGGGGGAGAACCGGGAGGAGCTGGTAAAATACCGCCACGCCCCCCGGTTCGCCCCGGCGGGCCAGAGCACCCAGATGATCGTGGGGGCCACCGGGGATTCGGACCGGCACATCCTCCGCCTGAGCCAGGGGCTCTACGACCGGTACGGCCTCAAGCGGGTGTTCTACTCCGCCTATGTGCCGGTGGTGGAGAACAGCCTCCTGCCCGCCCTGGACACCAAGCCGCCTCTCCTGCGGGAGCACCGGCTCTACCAGGCGGACTGGCTGCTGCGGTTTTACGGCTTCCGGGCGGAGGAGCTGCTCAGCGAGGAGGAGCCCAACTTCAACCCCCTGGTGGACCCCAAGTGCAGCTGGGCTCTCCGTCACCCGGAGTTCTTCCCGGTGGAGGTCAACCGGGCCGGCTACGAGGAGCTGCTGCGGGTGCCGGGGGTGGGGGTCAAGAGCGCCCGGCGGATCCTGGTGGCCCGCCGGGCGGGGACACTTCGCCACGAGGATCTCAAAAAGCTGGGGGTGGTGATGAAGCGGGCCCAGTATTTCCTGGTCTGCCGGGGAAAGACCGTGGAGGGGCTGCGCTTTACCCAGGACGGCGTTCTCCGGAACCTGATCGCCGCGGAGCGGCTGGCGCTGCCCGTGCCGGAGATGGAGCAGCTCTCCCTCTTTGACGGCAGCGCCGGATGAGTTCCCCTTTGGAGGGGGCGCTCCGCCGGGCGGCCGGATGGGCGGCAAAAGCCCTCCCCCGGGGCGGGGGAGGGCGGAACGGCGGATTTTTAAGCCTGGAAGGCCTGGCAGATCAGATCCACGCAGGTTTCCACGCCCAGCAGGCCGCTGTCCAGGGACAGGTGGTAGTTTCTGGCCATGCCCCAGGTCTGGTTGGTGTAGAAATTGTAATGGTGGGAGCGGCCTTTATCCCGCTTGGTCAGGATGGAGGCGGCCTCGCTGGGCTTCAGGCCGTGCTCCCGGACCGAGCGCTCCACCTTAAAATCCATGGGGGAGTGAATGAAGACGTTGAGCACGTCTCCGCGGTCCTGGAGGACGTAGTCCGAGCAGCGCCCCACAATGACGCAGCGCTCCTTCTCTGCAACCTCCCGGATCAGCTCCGTCTGGACGAAGTACATCTGATCCTGCAGGGAACTCGACGTCCGGGTGGAGGCGGCGAAGCGCCCGCCGTAGCCGAAGATGTGGCCCAGGGACCCACCGTGGAAGTACTCGCTGTGGGCGGCGATGAAATCAGGGGACAGCTTGGTCTTGGCGGCCACCAGCTCCACGATCTCCTTGTCGTAGAAGGCCAGCCCCAGCCGCTCGGCCACCAGCGTCCCGATGGTATGGCCGCCGCTGCCGCATTCGCGGCCCACCGTAATGATGCGTTTTTCCATACCAGCTTCCTCCTTCACGTTGATCTTTAGAAAAATTATAGCACAGAGGGGGACGGCGGTAAATTGACGGGAGGGGAGAAATTGCTTGTGAAAATTTTGTCAAAGAAATTTTGAAAAGGAGCTTGACAAGCGCTGAGAAATCAGTATAATAATACCTGTTCGCTATGAACACAGCGGGTTTGTGTAAAGGTAGCACAGCGGACTCTGACTCCGTATGTGAGGGTTCGAATCCTTCACCCGCTGCCATTTCTGAAAGGGAGGAATCGGGAGATTCTTCCCTTTCAGAAACCCCTATCTATGCGCGAGTGGTGGAATTGGCAGACTCGCTAGATTCAGGTTCTAGTGTGCATTACGCACGTGCGGGTTCAAGTCCCGCCTCGCGCACCAAAACAAAAGGACATCTGCTTTGCAGATGTCCTTTTGTTTTGGATTCCGCCGCCCAAAGGGCGGCTCCACCCTTTGATTTAAAATGCTCGGGCGAAAT
>CAJFVK010000111.1 GCA_904420435.1 uncultured Oscillospiraceae bacterium | reverse complement strand
CTCCGGCACCACCGGCTTCCCCAAGGGGGTCATGCTGACCCACCACAACATCGTCAACAACGGCAAGTGCATCGGCGACCGGATGGACCTCTCCACCGCGGACCGGCTGATGATCCAGGTGCCTATGTTCCACTGCTTCGGCATGGTGCTGGCCATGACCGCCGCCATGACCCACGGCGCCACCATCCTGCCCCTGCCGTACTTCAGCCCCAAGCCCGCCCTGAGCTGCATCAACAACGAGCGGGTCACCGCCTTCCACGGGGTGCCCACCATGTTCATCGCCATGCTGGAGCACGAGGACTTCCCCAAGACCGATTTCTCCTACATGCGCACGGGCATCATGGCCGGCTCCCCCTGTCCCATCGCGGTGATGCAGGATGTGGTCAGCAAGATGCACATGGACGAGATCACCATCGTCTACGGCCAGACCGAGGCCTCCCCCGGCTGCACCATGTCCTCCACCGACGACTCCCTGGAGGTCCGGGTGAACACCGTGGGTCGGCCCCTCCCCGAGATCGAGTGCAAGATCGTGGACCCGGAAACCGGGGAGGACCTGCCGGACAACGTGGACGGGGAGTTCGTGGCCCGGGGCTACAACATCATGAAGGGATACTACAAGATGCCCGGCGCCACCGCCGCCGCCATTGATAAGGACGGCTGGCTCCACACCGGGGATCTGGCCCGCCGGGACGAGAACGGCAACTACAAGATCACCGGCCGCATCAAGGATATGATCATCCGGGGCGGCGAAAATATCTACCCCAAGGAGATCGAGGACTTCATCTATACCCACCCCAAGGTCAGCGACGTGCAGGTCATCGGCGTGCCCGACGAGCAGTACGGGGAGGAGATCATGGCCTGCGTCATCCTCAAGGAGGGGGAGAGCATGACCGAGGACGAGATGAAGAAGTATGTCCGGGACCACATGGCCAAGCACAAGGTGCCCCGGTATGTGGACTTTGTGGACGCCTTCCCCATGAACGCCGCCGGCAAGATCCTCAAGTACAAGATGCGGGAGGACGCGGTGAAGAAGCTGGGACTCCAGAAAGCGGAGTCCATCGAAACGGCGTAAGACTTCCAAAGCTGCCCGCCGGGAGTCCGGCGTCCATTCGCAGCGGAGCGGAGAATGGGTCCGGGGGAATTCATTTTCCCCGGACCAAGATAAAATGCGGGGTCCCCGCGGGACGAAGGTCCCGTGGGGTGCGCGGTGAAGAAGCTGGGACTCCAGAAAGCGGAGTCCATCGAAACGGCGTAAGACTTTTTTTCGGGAAAGCGGCGCAGCCGCTTTCCCGAAAAGAGGATAGCAGACAAGCGCCGCGCCAGTGGGCGGATCCGGCCCCGGGCTCAGAAAAAATCCTTGACAAGTGAATCGCGTTGGTGTAGACTTTGAGCAAGTGAATAGCAAAAGCGATGACGAAGACGGACGAGAAGGTTCTGCTTTCAGAGAGCCGGGGGCGGTGGAAGCCCGGCAGCAAGGATTCTCAGGTCCCATCCCTTCCGAGCTGGAGGTCCGAACGTCCCGGCAGCGGGGCCAGTAGACGCCTCCCGTAACTGCCGCGTCAGTGCATAGGGCTTGTTGGAGCCTGAGAGGGGCGCCTTGGTTTCAGGGCGCAATTTGAGTGGTACCGCGGGTGCATAATTGGTTTTATGAACTCGTCTCAAAGGAAAACCTTTGGGACGGGTTTTTTCTTTTTCCCCGTCCCCCGTCCAACAGCCAACCCGGCCGCGGCTGCTGTTCCCCGCGGCGCCATTTCTGAGGATTTTGATTGAGAGCAAGGAGGACGAACCCATGGAACCTACCCGCGTAGCAAACCAGCTGGCCGAGGTGGCCTTCCGCATCAAGGAGATGCGCCAGATCTGCGGCTTCACCCAGGCGGAGATGGCCAAGAAGACCGACACCACCCTGGCGGAGTACACCACCTATGAGGCGGGGCTGGCGGACCTGCCCTTCACCTTCATCCACAAGTGTGCCCTGGCCTTCGGCATCGGCATCACCGACCTGCTGGAGGGCCACAGCGCCCACCTGATGAGCTACACCGTCACCCGGAAGGGGGAGGGCCAGCAGACCGCCAAGGAGAAGGGCATCTCCATCAGCAACCTGGCCCCCTACTTCCGCAACAAGCTGGCGGAGCCCTATTACGTGATCTACGACTACGATGAGACCCAGCAGCACCGGCCCATCCACCTGACCACCCACTCCGGCCAGGAGTTCGACATCATCCTCTCCGGCCAGCTGAAGGTCCAGGTGGGCGAGCACACGGAGATCCTGAGCGAGGGGGACAGCATCCTCTACAACTCCTCCACCCCCCACGGCATGATCGCCGTAGGCGGCCAGAAGTGCGTGTTCTGCGCGGTGGTCATCTCCGGCGAGGAAACGGACGAGGCGGTGATCCGCCGGAGCATCGTCCAGGCCCGGACCAGCGAGGAGTACGTGTGCAGCAAGTTCATCAACGCCGTGGAGGACGAGAACGGGGTGCTCCAGTCCCTGACCTTCCCCCACGCGGACGAGTTCAACTTCGCCTTTGACGTGGTGGACGAGATCGCCAGGAAGTACCCGGACAAGCTGGCCATGCTCCACCTGGACAAGAACAAGGTGGAGCGGCGCTTCACCTTCACGGATATGAGCAAGGCCTCCAACCGGGTGGCCAACTACTTCAAGTCCCTGGGCATCAAGAAGGGGGACCGGGTGATGCTGGTCCTCAAGCGGCACTACCAGTTCTGGTTCGCCATCCTGGCCCTCCACAAGATCGGCGCCGTGGCGGTGCCGGCCACCAACCTCCTCCAGGAGCACGACTTCACCTACCGCTTCAACGCCGGCCAGATCAGCGCCATCGTCTGCACCGCCGACGGGGACGCGGCCCACCAGGTGGAGCTGGCGGAGAAGGACAGCCCCACCCTCAAAACCAAGATCCTGGTGGGCGGCCAGCGGGAGGGATGGCACGACTTTGACGCCGAGTACCCCATGTTCCGCAGCTCCTTCCCCCGGACGGAGGACTCTCCCAAGGGCGAGGACCTGATGCTCATGTTCTTCACCTCCGGCACCACCGGCTACCCCAAGATCGCCGCCCACAACTACAAGTACGCCCTGGGACACTACATCACCGCCAAGTACTGGCACTGCGTCCACGCCGACGGTCTCCACTTCACCATCAGCGAGACCGGCTGGGGCAAGGCCCTGTGGGGCAAGCTCTACGGCCAGTGGCTGTGCGAGGGCGCGGTGTTCACCTACGACTTCGACCGGTTCCACGCCGACGATATCCTGCCCCTCTTTAAGAAGTACAACATCACCACCTTCTGCGCCCCGCCGACCATGTACCGCATGTTCATCAAGGAGGATCTGAGTAAGTACGACCTCTCCAGCATCAAGCACGCCACCACCGCCGGCGAGGCCCTGAACCCGGAGGTGTTCCGGCAGTTTGAGGCCCAGACCGGCCTCCAGATCTACGAGGGCTTCGGCCAGACGGAGACCACCCTGACCATCGGCAACCTGGTGGGCAACGCCCAGAAGATCGGCTCCATGGGCAAGCCCATCCCCACCTACGACCTGGTGCTGGTGGACAGCGAGGGCAACGAGGTGGCCCGGGGCGAGAACGGGGAGATCTGCGTCCGGATCGACAAGGAGCGGCCCTGCGGCTTGTTCGTGGGCTACTACAACGACGAGGAGCAGACGAAGGAGGTCATGCACGACGGCCTCTACCACACCCGGGACGTGGCCTGGCAGGACGAGGACGGCTACCTCTGGTACGTGGGCCGGGCCGACGATGTGATCAAGTCCTCCGGCTACCGGATCGGGCCTTTTGAGATTGAGAGCGTCATCATGGAGCTGCCCTATGTGCTGGAGTGCGGCGTGTCCGCCGCCCCGGATCCCATCCGTGGCCAGGTGGTGAAGGCCAGCATCGTGCTGGTAAAGGACACCGAGGGCACCGAGGAGCTCAAAAAGGAGATCCAGGAGTACGTGAAGAAAAATACGGCGCCCTACAAGTACCCCAGGATCGTGGTGTTCCGGGACGAGCTGCCCAAGACCATCAGCGGGAAGATCATCCGGAACAAGCTATAACATCTCGAAGGGGGACTTCGTCCCCCCTCGACCTCCCCCCTCACCAGTGTGCGCACTGGTGGCGCCGCCCAGGGCGGCTGAGTCGGGGTGTTTTTGTCAGGCGCATGTCCTTTCAGGAGTCAAGGGGGAGCAGGCTCCCCCTTGAGGAACCCCCACACCAGTCTGCGGACTGGTGTGCACGCCCGGGGCGCGCGGGTCAAAGTATTTTTCCCAGGCGCATGTCCTGGGAAAATACAGATAGGAATGGATTCCGCTGTCTGCGGACAGCGGAACTCTGCGAGGCGGGGGCGGCGCTCCGGGGGCTGCGGCCCCTTGGGGCGGGGGAGGACGAAAATTTTCTGCTTGACCTCCGGCGGGAGATATGATAAAATCTGTACCATAATTTCATAGCGCAAAAAGACGATGACGGAGAGGACCCTGCCGGGACCCTTTCAGAGAGGCCGCGGTTGGTGCGAGGGGCCAAGGGAAAGGCGGAGGTTTGTAGCTCCCGAGTTGGAAGGAAGAAACCGGTGCGCCGGGAGTAGACCCTTCCCGTGAGGCTGCGTGAAGGCACAGGGCTTGCTGGAGCCCCCAGAGCGGCGTTCCCCTTTTCAAGGGGCGCAATTTGAGTGGTACCGCGGGTATGCTATATACTCGTCTCAAAGATTTTATCTTATCTTTGAGGCGAGTTTTTTGTTTGCCTCAAAGAGGAACCGTCAGGAGGAAAGCAGTATGAAGCCTATCACCAACAGCCTGGACCTGAAGCTCCAGGAGATGGCCGGCCGCATCCGGGAGCTGCGGGAGGTCGAGGGGCTGACCCAGGAGCAGATGGCGGAGGAGACCGGCGTCTCCCTGGAGGAGTACCAGTCCTGCGAGACCGGCCGGAGCGATCTGAACTTCGCTTTCATCTACCGGTGCGCCCAGATCTTCGGGGTGGACGTCACCGACATCATCGAGGGCGCCAGCCCCCGGCTGCTCAACTACACCCTGACCCGGGCCGGGGAGGGGCAGCACATTGAGCACGCCCACGGCATGACCTACTTCAACATGGCCCCCCACTTCAAAAAGCGGGTGGCGGAGCCCCTGTATGTGGTGGCGGAGTACAGCGACGAGGCCCAGCTGCGGCCCATCGAGGTCACCACCCACGAGGGGCAGGAGTGCGACATCGTCCTCTCCGGCCAGCTGAAGGTCCAGGTGGGCGAGCACATCGAGATCCTGAACCCCGGCGACACCATCTACTACAACTCCACCGCCCCCCACGGCATGATCGCCACCGGCGGGAAGGACTGCGTGTTCTACGCCATCGTCCTGGGCGGTGCGGAGGAGAAGACCCCCCTGCCCGCCAGGAGCAAAAAGCTGGAGCGCCGGCCGGCGGAGAAGGACGCGGGCCGCCAGGTGTGGGAGGACTACATCGATGTTACCGAGGGGGAGGACGGCTCCCTCCAGGCCATCTCCTTCAAGGGGGCGGAGGACTTCAACTTCGCCTTTGACGTGGTGGATAAGCTGGCCCGCCGCAAGGGCGACAAGCTGGCCATGCTCCACGTGGACCGGGACAAGACCGAGCGCTACTTCACCTTCTCCGACATGAGCCGCTACTCCAACCGGGCGGCCAACTACTTCCGCTCCCTGGGCATCAAGCGGGGGGACCGGGTGATGCTGATCCTCAAGCGGCACTACCAGTTCTGGTTCGCCATCCTGGGGCTCCACAAGCTGGGGGCCATCGCCATCCCCGCCTCCAACCAGATGCTGCCCCACGACCTGGAGTACCGCTTCAAGGCCGCCGGCGTCACCGCCATTGTGGCCACCGCCGACGACCAGGTGCCCGACCACGTGGAGGCCGGCGCCGCGGCGGCGGGGATCTCCGAGAGCCTGACCAAGATCATCGTGGCCGGCCAGCGGGAGGGGTGGCACGACTTTGACGGGGAGTTCCGCCTCTACAGCGACGAGTTTGTCCGCCCCAAGGACTGCCCCCGGGGCGAGGACCTGATGCTCATGTTCTTCACCTCCGGCACCACCGGCTACCCCAAGATCGCCGCCCACTGCTACAAGTACCCCCTGGGCCACTTCGTCACCGCCAAGTACTGGCAGTGCGTGAACCCGGAGGGGCTCCACCTGACCATCAGCGACACCGGCTGGGCCAAGGCCATGTGGGGCAAGCTCTACGGTCAGTGGCTCAACGAGGCGGCCATCTTTGTCTACAACTTCGACCGGTTCCACGCCGACGACATCCTCCCCATGTTCGCCAAGTACCACATTACCACCTTCTGCGCCCCGCCCACCATGTACCGGATGCTCATCAAGGAGGACCTGAGCCGCTATGACCTCTCCAGCATCGAGCACGCCACCATCGCCGGGGAGGCGCTGAACCCGGAGGTATTCCTCCAGTTCCAGAAGGCCACGGGCCTCAGCGTCATGGAGGGCTTCGGCCAGAGCGAGACCACGGTGATGATCGGAAACCTCATCGGCATGAGCCCCAAGATCGGCTCCATGGGCAAGCCGGTGCCCCTCTACCCGGTGGACCTGGTGGACAGCGAGGGCAACAGCGTGCCGGTGGGCCAGGTGGGCGAGATCGTCATCCGGGCGGAGAAGACCGACATCTGCGGCCTCTTCCGGGGCTATTACAACAACGAGGAGGGCACCGACAGCGCCTGGCACGACGGGTTCTACCACACCGGCGACACCGCCTGGCGGGACGAGGACGGCTACTTCTGGTATGTGGGCCGGGTGGACGACCTGATCAAGTCCTCCGGCTACCGGATCGGGCCCTTTGAGATCGAGAGCGTCATCATGGAGCTGCCCTATGTGCTGGAGTGCGGCGTATCCGCCGCCCCGGACCCTGTCCGTGGCCAGGTGGTGAAGGCCAGCATCGTGCTGGTGAAAGGCACTGAGGGCACCGAGGATCTTAAAAAGGAGATCCAGAACTACGTCAAGGAGCACACCGCCCCCTACAAGTACCCCAGGATCGTGGTGTTCCGGGACCAGCTGCCCAAGACCACCAGCGGGAAGATCATCCGGAACAAACTGTAGG
>CAJFVK010000110.1 GCA_904420435.1 uncultured Oscillospiraceae bacterium | reverse complement strand
GCCAACATGCTCATGCCCATCCTCAGCAACATCGGCTATGTGCTGTATGTGGCTGTCGCCCTGGTGGGCGGCTATCTGCTGCTGCTGGGCGCCCCCAACGTCAGCATCTCCGGCCTGGCCTTCAGCATCAGCATCGTGGTGCCCTTCCTGAACATGACCCGGCAGTTCACCGGCAACATCGGTCAGATGTCCAACCAGGTCAACGCCATTGTCATGGGTCTTGCCGGTACCAAGCGGATCTTCGCCCTGATAGACGAGAAGCCGGAAACCGACGAGGGCTACGTGACCCTGGTCAACGCCAAGGAGGGTCCCGACGGCCAGCTGACCGAGTGCCAGGAGCGCACCAACGTGTGGGCCTGGAAGCACCCCCACCACGACGGCACCGTCACCTACACCCGGCTCCAGGGCGACGTGCGCTTCTACGATGTGGACTTCGCCTATGAGGAGGGTAAGACCGTCCTCCACGACATCACCCTGTACGCAAAGCCCGGCCAGAAGATCGCCTTCGTGGGCTCCACCGGCGCGGGCAAGACCACGATCACCAATCTGATCAACCGGTTCTACGACATCGCCGACGGCAAGATCCGCTACGACGGCATCAACATCAACAAGATCAAGAAGGCGGACCTGCGCCGCTCCCTGGGCATCGTGCTCCAGGATACCAACCTGTTTACCGGCACGGTTATGGACAACATCCGCTACGGCAACCTGGACGCCACGGACGAGGAGTGCATTGTGGCGGCCCAGCTGGCCGGCGCCCACGACTTCATCACCCGTCTGCCGGAGGGCTACAACACGCCCCTGAGCGGCAACGGCGCCAACCTCAGCCAGGGCCAGCGGCAGCTGCTGGCCATCGCCCGGGCCGCTGTGGCGGATCCCCCGGTGATGATCCTGGACGAGGCCACCAGCTCCATCGACACCCGGACGGAGGCCATTGTCCAGCAGGGCATGGACGCCCTGATGACCGGCCGGACGGTCTTCGTGATCGCCCACCGGCTGAGCACCGTGCGCAACTCCAACGCCATCATGGTGCTGGACCACGGCCGCATCATCGAGCGGGGCACCCACGAGGAGCTGCTGGCCCTCAAGGGCACCTACTACCAGCTCTACACCGGCGCTCTGGAATTGGATTAAGCCGAACGAAAAGCCCCGCCCCCTGGCGGGGCTTTTCCCTTCCCCTGCGCCGCCTCGCACCGCCCAGCTTGAAAAGCCTCCCCGCAGCTCTCCGGAGAGCTGCGGGGAGGCTTTCTTCATCGCCAGATATGGAGGAATCCCCCGTCCTGGAGCTGCTTGAGAAAGAGCAGCACAATGGGCAGCAGGATCATCCCGCCCACCCCGAAGAGGCTGAAGCCCAGGTACATGCTCAGCAGGGCCGTCAGCGGATGGAGCCCCGCCTGGGCCGCCATGACCTTGGGCTCGATCAGGCTGCGGACCGCGGAGATGATGGCGTAGAGCGCCAGGAGGGCCACGCCCCGTGGGGCGCTGCCCAGCAGCAGGTGCCAGAGGCCCCAGGGCACCAGCACCGTCCCCGTGCCCAGCACCGGTAGGGCGTCCACGATCGCCACCAGCACCGCCCCCAGCAGGGCGTACTCCAGGCCCATATACCAGAAGCCCAGCAGGAGCAGCAGGAAGGTAATGAAGCAGAGGAAGCTCTCCGCCTTCAGCCACTTCCAGAAGGTGCTGCGCAGGCTCCTGGTGATCCCCCGGCCCGTCTCCTGCCAGGAGGCGGGGATCTGCGCGCGGATGAAGGTGAGGATCTCCGGATAGCCGGTGGTGACAAAATACATGGCCAGGACCGTGGTAAAGAGGAACAGGCTGATCTGGGGCAGGGCCGAAACCACAGAGGAGGCCCAGCCGATCACGGTCCCGGACAAATCCCCCACCAGGCTGACGCCCTCCGCGGACACCTGGCGGAGAAAGCTGTCCAGCCACTGGCGGATCTCCGCCGGACACGCCTCGTAAAAGCCCTCGTAGCGCACGCTGATCTCGTCCATCAGCGCCGGAAGGGCCTCCAGGGCACTGGGCAGGTTCTCCAGCCAGCCGATCGCCTCCCTCACCAGCCGCACCAGCAGCCAGCCCAGTCCCCCCAACACCGCCCCCAGCAGCACAGTGGTCAGCGCCGCGGCGGCAAACTTCCGCCGGAAGCTCAGCCGCCGCTGGCACCACAGCACCCACGGCTCCAGCACTACCGCCACCGTCAGGGCGATCAGAAAGGGCAGCAGGGGCACCAGCAGGAACCGCATCCCCAGGTAGATTGCCCCGGCGCCTGCCGCCAGCCGGACCCATCTGTTGTGCAAAATGAGCAATCCCCCTCTCAAATTTCCCCAAAAACTGTGCTTTTCCACCGTTGCGTACCGCGGACAACTGTGTTACACTGATAGACACTACAGACATTTGGCCGCCGGAGGTGTACACAATGGGAGGAAAGACCAAGTTCTATATTGTCGCGGCGGAGGCTCTGCCGGAAATTTTCATCAAAGTCGCCCAGGCCAAGCAGATGCTTCAGACCGGCGAGGTGTCCACGGTGGGCGCCGCCACCCGGGAGGTGGGCATCAGCCGCAGCGCCTTCTACAAGTACAAGGACGCCGTGCAGCCCTTCAACAACATGAAGGCCGGCCGGATCATCACCTTCTACGTAATGCTGAAGGACAACCCCGGCGTGCTGAGCAACATCCTCACTATCTTTGCCGCATCCGGCGCGAATATTCTGACCATCAACCAGAGTATTCCCACCAACGGCTGCGCGGCGGTGACCATCTCGGCGGAGACGTCGGAGATGCCGAGCTCCCTGGAGGATCTGCTCTCCCGGGTGTCCGCCGCGTCCGGGGTTGTGAAGTTTGAAATTCTGGCCGGCTGAGGCGCCGGTTTCTGCCAAGCAAGGAGGAACAAGCAGTTATGGCGAACATCGCGATTATGGGCTTCGGCACGGTTGGGGCCGGCGTGGCAAAGGTGCTGGAAATGAACGGCGCCTCCATGGCCGCCCGTCTGGAGGAGCCCCTCCATCTGAAATATATTCTGGATGTCCGGGATTTTGACCAGAGCCCCTACGCCGACCGGATGATCAAGGACTTCTCCATCATCGAGAACGATCCGGAGGTGGAGGTGGTGGTGGAAACCATCGGCGGCAAGGGCGTGGCGCTGGACTTCACCCGGCGCTGCCTCCAGGCGGGCAAACACGTGGTCACCTCCAACAAGGAGCTGGTGGCCACCCACGGCAAGGAGCTGCTGGCCATCGCCCGGGCCCGGAACGTCAACTACCTCTTTGAGGCCAGCGTGGGCGGCGGGATCCCCCTGCTGCGCCCCATGTACGAGTGCCTGGCCGCCAATGAGATTGAGGAGATCATCGGCATCCTCAACGGCACCACCAACTACATCCTCACCCGCATGGTGCAGGACGAAATCGCCTTCTCCACCGCCCTCCAGGAGGCCCAGGGCATGGGCTACGCGGAGCGGGACCCCGCCGCCGACGTGGAGGGCCTGGACGCCTGCCGCAAGATCTGCATCCTCTCCGACCTGGCCTTCGGCCGGGAGGTACTGCCCGATGAGGTCAGTACCGAGGGGATCAGCGGCATCCACCTGAAGGACGTGGATATCGCCGCCGCGGCCGGGTACCGCATCAAGCTGCTGGGCCGGGCCATCCGCCTGCCGGAGGGCCGGCAGACCGCCTACGTGGCACCCCACCTGGTGCGGGAGGACTGCCCCCTGGCCGGTGTGGACGGGGTGTTCAACGCGGTGATGCTCCGGGGCAACGCCGTGGGGGACGTACTGTTTTACGGCCGGGGCGCCGGTGACCTGCCCACCGCCTCCGCCGTCCTCAGCGACGTGATGGACGCCATCGCCCACCGCTCCAAGCGCCGGAATCTGGACTGGAGCCAGAGCGCCCAGATGGTCAGCGCCTCCGAGCTCCCCATGTCCTGGTATCTCCGGGGCGCCTTCTCCGCCGGCGACGCCCGGGCGGTCTGCGGCCCGGTGACGCTGCTGGGGGACGGGGCCGTGATCACCCCCCCGATGACCGCCGCCAAGGCCAGGGAAGCCGCTGAGAAGCTGGGCGCCGCCGCCATGCTCCACGTGCTGTAACTCCTGGCGGACCTCCCTCTTTTTACCAGATACGCCCGTGTCCCCTCAGGAAGGGGGCGCGGGCGTTTTTCCTGCCGCGCTCTCTCCGGGCGCTTCCCCCGCCCGCCGGGCGGCCAGGAGGCGATAAAGTTTTCCCGCCGGGCCCCGGCGCTTTTTGTACAATGTGTCCCGTTGCTTTTTATGGGGGATTATGGTACATTGAAGGTGAAAATTGCACAGCACCCCTGTAACTGACGGAACTGTGGAGCACCACATGGGAGCAGGGGGCGCGGTTTTTTGTCGACCGTCTGGGCAGCCTGTCTTGAAAGGGACGGGTCTGTCCTTTTTTCATTTTTTGCTTCAGGAGGTACCATATGAAGAAGGTAGCAGTCATCATGGGCAGCGACAGCGATCTGCCTGTGGTGGAGAAGGCGGTGGATACCCTCAGGCAGTTCGACGTCCCCTGCGAGGTCCACGTCTACTCCGCCCACCGGACCCCGGAGGAGGCCCGGGCCTTTGCCGCCGCCGCCCGGGACAACGGCATCGGCGTCATCATCGCCGCCGCCGGCAAAGCGGCCCATCTGGCTGGGGCCATTGCAGCCAATACCACCCTCCCTGTCATCGGCATCCCCATCAAATCCAGCACACTAGACGGCATTGACGCCCTTCTGTCCACCGTGCAGATGCCCTCCGGCATCCCAGTCGCCACGGTTGCCATCGACGGCGCAGTCAATGCCGCTTTGCTGTCCATGGAGATCCTGGCCGTGGAGGACGAGGATCTCAGCCGCCGCCTGCAGGACAAGCGCCGGGCGGACAGCGCCGCCGTGCTGGCCAAGAACGCCGCTGTGGAGGCAAAGTTCAACGGGTAATTCTGCGCGCAAGCCATTGGAATGATCGAATTTCTTGAAGGAGGACAAGTGTCATGGAAAAGAGAGAGCAGCTGTACGAGGGCAAGGCCAAGAAGGTCTACGCCACCGACGACCCCAATCTGGTGATCGTGTCCTACAAGGACGACGCCACCGCCTTTGACGGCACCAAGCGGGGCACCATCATGGGCAAGGGCGCCATCAACAACCGCATGAGCAACTTCCTCATGAAGAAGCTGGCGGACGCCGGGATCCCCACCCACTTTGTGGAGGAGCTCAACGACCGGGAGACCCTGGTGAAAAAGGTGCAGATCGTGCCCCTGGAGGTCATCATCCGGAACGTATCCGCCGGGTCCTTCGCCAAGCGCTACGGCGTGGAGGAGGGCATCGTGTTCGACGAGCCCACCTTTGAGTTCTCCTACAAGAACGACGACCTCCACGACCCCCTGCTGAATACCTCCCACGCCCTGGCCCTGAAGCTGGCCACCAAGGAGGAGATCGCCGCCATCAAGTCCATGGCCCTGAAGGTCAACGACGTGCTCAAGGCCTTCTTCGCCGAGTGCGGCGTGCGGCTGATCGACTTCAAGCTGGAGTTCGGCCGCCTTCCCGACGGCACCATCGTCCTGGCCGACGAGATCAGCCCCGACACCTGCCGCTTCTGGGACGCCAAGACCAACGAGAAGCTGGACAAGGACCGGTTCCGCCGGGATCTGGGCAACGTGGAGGAGGCCTATCAGGAGATGATGCGCCGGGTGTTCGGAGGTCAGCAATGAGTTCTCTGCGGGAAGAGTGCGGCGTCTTCGGGGTGTACAGCCCCGAGCCCTACGACGTGGCCCACATGACCTACTACGGCCTCTTCGCCCTGCAGCACCGGGGGCAGGAGAGCTGCGGCATTGTGGTCAACGACGACGGACTGTTTCGCTCCTATAAGGATCTGGGCCTGGTCAACGACGTGTTCACCCCCGAGCAGCTGCGCCGCCTGGGGGAGGGCCGGCTGGCCATCGGCCATGTGCGCTACGGCACCACCGGCGGCAATGAGCGCAGCAACGCCCAGCCCATTGTCATCAACCACATCAAGGGCCGCATGGCCGTGGCCCACAACGGCAACCTGGTCAACTCCAGCGAGCTGCGCACAGAGCTGGAGCTCCAGGGCTCCATCTTCCACTCCACCAGCGACACGGAGGTCATCGCCTACATCATCACCAAGGAGCGCCTGACCTCCCCCTCCATTGAGGAGGCGGTGAACCGGGCGGTGGGCCGGCTGGAGGGGGCCTTCTCCCTGGTGGTCATGTCCCCCCAGAAGCTGATCGCCGTCCGGGACAAGCACGGCTTCCGCCCCCTCTGCTACGGCAAGACCGCCGACGGCCGTTGGGTGGTGGCCTCGGAGAGCTGCGCCCTGGCCTCGGTGGGGGCGGAGCTGATCCGGGATTTGGAGCCCGGGGAGATCCTGGTGTTCGACCAGAACGGCCCCCGGTCCATCCGGGACCACTGCGGCAAGGCCCCCAAGAACCTGTGTGTGTTTGAATACATCTACTTCGCCCGGCCCGACAGCGTGGTGGACGGGTGCAACGTCCACACGGCCCGCACCCGGGCCGGGGCCTATCTGGCCCTGGAGCACCCGGTCCAGGCGGACGTGGTCATCGGCGTGCCGGACAGCGGGCTGGACGCCGCCGTGGGCTACTCCCGCCAGAGCGGCATCCCCTACGAGATCGGCTTTATCAAGAACAAGTATATCGGGCGGACCTTCATCAACCCCGGCCAGCAGAGCCGGGAGGACAAGGTGCGCATCAAGCTCAACCCCATCGCGGAGGTGGTCCGGGGCAAGCGGGTGGTCATGATCGACGACTCCATCGTCCGGGGCACCACCTGCGCCCGGATCGTCCGGCTCCTGCGGGAGGCCGGCGCCCGGGAGATCCATGTGCGCATCTCCGCGCCCCCCTTTGTGAGCCCCTGCTACTACGGCGTGGACATCGACTCCAAGGAGAAGCTGATCGCCTGCCACCACACCGTGGCGGAGATCGCCCAGATCATCGGCGCGGACAGCCTGGGCTACCTGAGCCTGGACGGCGCCAAGAAGAGGGCCTGCGGCGGCGACGGCAGCGGCTACTGCACCGCCTGCTTCGACGGGATCTACCCCACCCCCACGCCCAGCGCCTCCGG
>CAJFVK010000109.1 GCA_904420435.1 uncultured Oscillospiraceae bacterium | reverse complement strand
ACCCCCTGCACCTGGGGGTGACGGAGGCGGGCACCCCCTCCATGGGGATCATCAAGTCTGCCATGGGCATCGGGGGGCTCCTGTGCCTTGGCATCGGGGACACCCTGCGGGTGACGCTGACCGCGGACCCGGCGGAGGAGGTCAGCGTCGCCAAGAAGATCCTCCAGGCGGCGCTGCTCCGGCAGGAAGGCCCTAACCTGATCGCCTGCCCCACCTGCGGCCGGACCAATATCGACCTGATCCCCCTGGCGGAGGAGGTGGAGCGCCGGCTGTCCGGCTGTCGGAAGCCCATTACCGTGGCGGTCATGGGCTGCGCGGTCAACGGTCCCGGCGAGGCTGCCGCCGCCGATGTGGGCATCGCCGGCGGCATGGGGGAGGGGCTCCTCTTCCGAAAGGGGAAAATCCTGCGGAAAGTCCCCCAGGACCAGCTGATAGACGAATTAATGAAGGAAATTGAGCTGTTGTAAAGGAATCTGACATTACATAGGAACGGGAGCAGCATGGCACAGAAGATACCCTTTTTTGAATTGTTCAAATCTCTGCATCTCAGCCGGGGCCTGAGCCTGGCGGTGGGGGACGCCTTTTTTACCTCCGCGGAGCTGGACCGCTCCAGCCGGCGCATGGCCCTGTCCCTGACCACCAGCTGCGAGCTGGGGAAACGGGCAGTGCAGGAGCTGAAGGACTCCATCGCCTCGGCCTACGGCCTGTCCGACGTGGCAATCCGCCTGACGGTGGACGCGCCGGCGCTGGAAACCGTGAAGGCGCCGGAGGGCGGCAAGCCCTACGGCGAGGTGATCATGGGCAGCCCCATCCGGGCCCAGGCCCAGTCCATGGTGGGGCTGAACCCCAAGATGGGCCAGGTGACGGTGGAGGGGAAGGTCTTCTTCTCCGACCTCTATGAAACCCGCCGGCCGGGGGTCTACTGCCTGACCTTTGACATGACGGATTTTCAGTGCTCCGTCCGGGTGACGAAATACCTGCAGAAGGCGGAGAAGGAGGCGCTGAAGACCGAGATCAAGCCCGGCATGTGGCTGAAGGTCCAGGGCTTTATCCGCTTGAACCGGGACGGCAGCGACGTGCTGCTGGACCCGAAGCATATCATGACTGTCCTACACCAGGAGCGGATGGATACGGCGGAGCCGGACAAGACCCGGGTGGAGCTCCATCTGCACACCCGGTTTTCCAATATGGACGCCACCACCGATCCCAAGGAGGTGGTGGCCACAGCCGCCAAGTGGGGCCACCCGGCCATCGCCATTACGGACCACGGCTGCGTCCAGGCGTTTCCGGACGCGGTGAAGGGCGCCGGCGGAAAGATCAAGGTGCTCTTCGGCGTGGAGGGCTACTATGTGAACAACCTGGATGACCGGGTGGTTGTCCATGGTGAAAAGGATACTCCCTTTACAGGTGAGTACGTATGCTTCGATATTGAAACCACCGGCTTGAAGGTGAAGGAGGACGCCATCACCGAGATCGGCGCGGTGGTTCTCCGCAACGGGGAGGTGGCCGAGCGCTTTCAGACCTTTGTCAACCCCGGGCGGCACCTCTCCCCGGAGATTGTGGCCCTGACCGGCATTACCGATGCCATGCTCAAGGACGCGCCGGAGCCCCGGGAGGCCCTGGAGAAATTTCTGGACTTCGTGGGGGACCGGCCCCTGGCGGCCCACAACGCGGAGTTTGACGTGGGCTTTATTCGGGAGTGGAGCCGGCGGTGCGGCCTGACCTTTGCGCCCACCTATCTGGATACGCTGATCCTGGCCCAGAACCTGCTGCCGGAGCTGAACAAGTTCAAGCTGGACATTGTGGCGGAGCACCTCCATCTGCCCGCCTTCCAGCACCACCGGGCGGTGGACGACGCGGCCACGGTGGCCTATATGCTGCCGCCCTTCTTTGCGCGCCTGGAGGCCCAGGGGATCACCAGCACCGGCCAGATCAACGACTATATGCTCCAGCTGCGGCCCAAGGGGACTGTGAACCGCCGCCCCAAGCACATCATCATCCTGGCGAAGAACAAAGTGGGGCTGAAGCACCTCTACCAGCTGATCTCCCTGTCCAACCTGAAGTACTTCAAGCGCAACCCCATCATCCCCAAGTCCGAGCTGGTGAGCCACCGGGAGGGGCTGATCGTGGGCAGCGCCTGCGAGGCGGGGGAGCTGTTCCAGGCCGTGGTGGACTGCAAGGACTGGTCGGAGCTCAAGCGCATCGCCTCCTTCTACGACTACCTGGAGATCCAGCCCATCTGCAACAACATGTTCATGCTGCGGGAGGGAAAGGTCCGGGATGTGGAGGAGCTGCGGAACTTTAACCGCACCATCGTCCGTCTGGGGGAGGAGCTGGGCAAGCCGGTCTGCGCCACCGGGGACGTGCACTTTATGAACCCGGAGGACGAGATCTACCGGCACGTGCTCCTGGACACCAAGAAATTTGCCGACTGCGACGCGCCCCTGCCCATCTACTTCAAGACCACCCAGGAGATGCTGGAGGAGTTCAGCTATCTGGGGGAGAAGAAGGCTTTCGAGGTGGTGGTCGCCAACCCCAGAGCCATCGCCGACTCCATTGACGACATCGAGCTGCTGCCCAAGGGAAAGCTGTTCCCGCCCAGGCTGGAAAACTCCGAGCAGGAGCTCAACGACATGGTCTGGGCCAAGGTCCACGAGCTCTACGGGGAGGAGCCGCCCAAGCTGGTGATGGACCGGGTGCAGGTGGAGCTGGACTCCATCCTGGGCAAGTACGACGTGGTGTACATGTCCGCCCAGAAGCTGGTGCAGCGCTCCCTGGAGAACGGCTACCTGGTGGGCTCCCGGGGCAGCGTGGGCTCCTCCATCGTGGCCTACATGTCGGGGATCACGGAGGTGAACAGCCTGCCGCCCCACTACCGCTGTCCCAAGTGCAAGAACTCCGAGTTCATTCTGGACGGATCCTACGGCTGCGGCGCCGATATGCCGGACAAGGTCTGTCCTGTCTGCGGCACCAAGTACGTGAAGGACGGCTTTGACATCCCCTTTGAAACCTTCCTGGGCTTCGGCGGCGGCAAGGTGCCGGATATCGACCTGAACTTCTCCGGCGAGTACCAGGCCCGGGCCCACAAGCACGCCATCGAGATGTTCGGGGAAACCCAGGTGTTCCGGGCGGGCACCATCGGCACCGTGGCGGAAAAGACGGCCTATGGCTATGTAAAGAAGTACCTGGAAGCCCGGGGCCTCAACCCTGGCCACGCGGAGGAGAACCGGCTGGCCCTGGGCTGCGTGGGGGTCAAGAGGACCACCGGCCAGCACCCCGGCGGCCTGGTGGTGGTGCCGGACGATATGGATATGGAGGACTTCTGCCCGGTCCAGCATCCGGCCGACGCCGCGGACAGCGACATCATCACCACCCACTTTGAATATCACTGCATGGAGGACAACCTCCTGAAGCTGGACATGCTGGGGCACGATGACCCCTCCATGGTCCGGATGCTGGAGGACCTGACCGGCGTCAACGCCCGGGAGATCCCCCTGGACGACCCGGACACCCTGAGCCTTTTCACCACAAGCCGCGCCCTGGGGTTTGAGAACGACGAGATCCTGGGGCCCACCGGGGCGGTGGCCATCCCGGAGTTCAACACCAAGTTTACCCGCCAGATGCTGGTGGACACCCAGCCCAAGGACTTCAACACCCTGGTGCGGCTGTCCGGCTTCTCCCACGGCACCGACGTGTGGCTGGGCAACGCCCGGGACCTGATCCTCAGCGGCACGGCCAGCGTTTCGGAGACGGTGGGCTGCCGGGACGACATCATGCTCTACCTGATCTCCATGGGCCTGGAGCCCAAGATGAGCTTCAAGATCATGGAGGCGGTCCGTAAGGGCAAGGTGAAGAAGGGGGGCTTTGAGCCCGGCTGGGAGGAGGCCATGCGGGAGCACCATGTGCCCGACTGGTATATCGAGTCCCTGGCCAAGATCGGCTACCTGTTCCCCAAGGCCCACGCGGTGGCTTATGTGATGATGGCCTTCCGGATCGCCTGGTTCAAGGTCCATCGGCCCCTGGCCTTTTACGCCACCTATTTCTCCATCCGGGCCAAGGCCTTCGATGCGGAGTACTGCTGCGCCGGCATCGACGCGGTGAAGCGGAAGATCCGTGAAATTGAAAACAATAAGGACGCCGCCGCGGTGGAGGAGGACCTGGCCAAGACCCTGGAGGTGTGCTACGAATTCTACCTCCGGGGGTTCCACTTTGAGCCCATCGATATCTACCGCTCCGACGCTACCCGGTTTGTGGTGACGGAGGACGGGCTGATCCCGCCCTTTACCTCTGTCCGGGGCCTGGGGGAGGCTGCGGCCCTGGACACGGTGGAGAAACGGAAGGGGAAGACTTTCGTTTCCATCGAGGAGTTCGCCGAGTGCTGCAACAAGCTCAGCAAGACCCACATTGAGCAGCTGAAGAACCTGGGGGCCTTCGCGGGCATGGCGGAAACCAGTCAGATGACGCTGTTTTAGCCGTCTTTTCCAAGCTTGTTGCATCTGCAACAGACTTTGTGAAAAAAACCTTTTATACTGTTTGCCGAAAATGATTTGTATTCTAAAAAGAGGAGAGCTGGCCATATGAAAGACACTTTTGTTTCCGATTCCATCCGCTACATCGGCGTGGACGACACCACCATCGACCTGTTTGAGAGCCAATATGTGGTGCCCAATGGCGTGTCCTACAACTCCTATGTGATCCTGGACGACCAGGTGGCGGTGATGGACACGGTGGACCACCGGGCCACAGAGGAGTGGCTGGGGAACCTGGAGCGGGAGCTGGGGGGCCGGACGCCGGACTATCTGGTAGTCCAGCACATGGAGCCCGACCACGCCGGCAGCATCCAGGTGCTGGCGGAGAAGTATCCCCAGATGAAGCTGGTGGGGAATGTGAAGACCTTCCAGATGATCCGCCGCTTCTTCACCTTTGACCTGACCGGCCGTGAGGTGGTGGTCAAGGAGGGGGATACCCTGTCCCTGGGCCAGCACACCCTGACCTTTGTCATGGCCCCCATGGTCCACTGGCCGGAGGTGATGGTGTCCTACGAGTCCAGCGAGAAGGTCCTCTTCTCCGCCGATGGCTTCGGCAAGTTCGGCGCCCTGTCCGCTGAGGAGGAGTGGGCTGACGAGGCCCGCCGGTATTACATCAATATTGTGGGCAAGTACGGCGCCCAGGTGCAGGCCCTGCTGAAGAAGGCCGCCGGTTTGGACATTGCCATGATCTGCCCCCTTCACGGTCCCATCCTGAAGGAGAACCTGGGGTACTACCTGAACCTCTACGATATCTGGAGCAGCTACCGGCCGGAAACCGAGGGCGTGTTCCTGGCCTACGCCTCCATCCACGGCAACACCGCCAAGGGCACCGCGGCCCTGAAGGAGATGCTGGAGAAGCGGGGCGTGCAGGTCCACATGGCGGACGTGTGCCGCACCAATGTGGCCGAGTGCGTGTCCCGGGCCTTCCAGTACAGCAAGATGGTGCTCTGCGCCTCCTCCTATGACGGCGGCGTGTTCCTGCCCATGGAGGACTTCCTCCACCACCTGAAGGCCAAGACCTACCAGAACCGGAAGGTGGCCCTGGTGGAGAACGGCACCTGGGCCCCCTGCGCCGGGAAGTCCATGCGGGAGATCCTGGGCACCATGAAGAACGTGGAGATCTGCGACAAGAGCGTTACCATCTGCTCGGCGGTGAAGGAGGACACCCTCCAGCAGCTGGAGGAGCTGGCAGACGCCGTGGCGGCCCTGTAAATTTTTGGAAAGAGCAAGCGCGGCTCCCCGGTCCGAAAATCGGACCGGGGAGCCGCCTTTTCCTGCCGCCCGGCAGGAGAAGGGGAAACCGCAGTTCCCGGGGATGAACCGGAAATGAGAGGGGGAGAGCTGCGGCGAGGCTCAAACCGGGCTTGCTTTCGCCGAAACCGGCGGGAACAGAGGACATCGGAATTCTGATTGACAAGAATCTATATGATGGGTATAATGGAAATTCAGGAGGGAAAATTTTCCATGACAACTTATCAGAAAAACGCGAAAATATTCAAGGCCTTCTGCGACCCAAACCGCCTGCTGATCATTGACCAGCTCCGGGATGGGGAGCAGTGCGCGGCTGCGCTGCTGGAGGTCCTTCAGATCGGGCAGCCCACCCTGTCCCACCATATGAAGATCCTGGTGGAGGCCGGCGTTGTCAGAGCCTGGAAGGAGGGCAAGTGGATGCACTACGCGCTGGACGGGGAGGGCGTCACACAGGTGCACCTGCTGCTGGATGAGATCACAGCGCCCAGCCGGGCGGCCAGCCGTCAGGACTAGCACAGGAAGGCGCCGGCGGAAGGACAGGATGGAAGAGAATCAAACAGCGCCGGGACGGCTGAGAGAGCCGCCCCGGCGCTTTGCGCGCTCTGGGCTGTTTCGGACGGAGTCAGTGCTGATGGCGGATCAGGCCGAATTTTTTAGAGAGCTCCATGACCAGCAGGGGGAGCAGGGAGAGGCCCAACCCAGCCAGGTAGAGATTGCCCGGCAGACAGACCAGCTCGAAAGCGATCCCCACAGGGGTGAAAAGCGCCAGGGCCACCAGCAGCAGGGAGAGCAGACAGGCCCCGTTCAGCTTTCGGTTGGAGAAGGGGCCGATGCGGAAGAGGGAGTGCTCCGAGCGCATGTTATAGGCCTGGACGATCTGGGAGAGGGAGAGGACCATGAAAGCCATGGTCTGTCCCCCGGCCAGAGTGCCGGTCACCTGCTCGCCCAGATAGAAGGCGACCAGGCTCAGCACGGCGAACATGCAGCCCTGGAGGACGGTGCGGAGGCCGTAGCCGTGGGCGAAGATCCCTTCATCTTTTGGTTTGGGCGGCCGGTCCATCACGTCGGCCTCCACGGCCTCCATGCCCAGGGCGATGGCGGGCAGGGAGTCGGTGACCAGGTTGATCCACAGCAGCTGCATGGAGAGCAAGGGCGTCTTCCGCCAGAGGAGCATGGCGAAGAATACCGTCAGCACCTCACCGATGTTGGTGCCCAGCAGGAAGCCCACTACCTTGCGGATGTTGGCGTAGATGCCCCGGCCCTCCCGGACCGCGTCCACGATGGTGGCGAAGTTGTCGTCGGTGAGGGTCATATCGGCGGCCCCCTTGGCCACGTCGGTGCCGGTGATGCCCATGGCGCAGCCGATGTCGGCCGCCTTCAGGGCGGGGGCGTCGTTGACGCCGTCGCCGGTC
>CAJFVK010000108.1 GCA_904420435.1 uncultured Oscillospiraceae bacterium | reverse complement strand
CTGCGCCCTTGCAGCAGAGCTCTATGAAACCGTCCTGGATACCGAGATCACGGAGCGGGCCACCTTCACCGACACCACAGACGTGAACGTGGAGAAGATGGCCGGCCTCGGCGTGGTCAACGGCGTGGGCAACGGACAGTTCAACCCCAGCGGACAGATCACCCGCCAGGAGGCGGCCGCCCTGCTCTCCCGCCTGGCCCAGGTCATGGGCCACCCGCTCTCCGGCCAGTCCCCCGACTACGCCGACGCAGCGGAGATCTCCGCCTGGGCTGCCGAGGCCGTGGGGCAGATGCAGGCTGCCGGCATCATGAACGGCATCGAGGGCAACCGCTTCGCCCCCAGGGACCCCTACACCCGGGAGCAGTCCATCATGACCGTTCTGCGGCTGTACAACATCGTAAAATAACACCTTTATTAAACTGGGAAAAGGGGAGCGCCGCTGATGCGGCGCTCCCCTTTGCTTGTATCGACTGGTCTGTTGCCTATGGCTGCCGCGGCGGACGCCGCCGCTTCCTGGGCAGGGGCGTCACCGCCGCCGCCCGCTCCGCCGCGTCCCGGCTCTCCGGGCCGTTGTCGATATCCAGCACGTAGTAGGCCGGGCCCTCCGGAAAGGGATGCCCCTCGGCGAGGCCCAGCTCCGACAGGACCGGCAGGCGCTTGACGTAGGCGGTGTTTTCGATCACGATGACCACGGGCTTCCCGTCCACATAGATGAGGTACTCCCCGAACATCTTCCGGTACCGGATCGCGCCGGCCCCGGCCAGCTGCTCGCAGACGTAGCGGACGAACGACAGGGAGGAGGCCATCCTACGCCTCCCGGGCCGCCAGGTCCCGGAGGGTCTCCCGGCGGACGGCCACGTAGTCCCGCTCCCCGTCCAGCATGACGATGGGGGGCCGGGGGACGGAGTTGTAGTTGGAGGCCATGGAGTAGTTGTAGGCCCCGGTGGTGCACACCGCCAGGACGTCCCCCCGGCGGGGGGCGGGCAGGGCCACGTCCTCCTGGATCACGTCCCCGCTCTCGCAGCAGCGGCCCCCCACGGTGCACACAAAGTCCCGCTCCTCGTCCATGCGGTTGGCCAGGTACACGGTGTAAGCGCTGCGGTAGAGGGCGAAGCGGGGGTTGTCGGTCATGCCCCCGTCCACGGACACGTAGCTGCGGTAGCCGGGGATCACCTTGGTGGACTGGACGGTGTAGAGGGTCATGCCCGCATCGGCCACGATGCTCCGGCCCGGCTCCATGAGGATGGCGGGCATGGGGAGGTCCAGCTCCCGGCAGCGGCGGCGGATGTGGTCCGCCACGTGGGCCAGCTCCCCGGCAATGTCCACCACCGGGTCCCTCTCCGTATAGCGGACCCCGTAGCCGCCCCCCAGGTTCAGCATGGCGGCGGTGTAGCCCAGCTTCTCCCGAAGCTCCCCTAAGAAGCGGAGCATGATGTCCGCCGTGTCGTCGAAGACCTGGGAGTCGAACACCTGGGAGCCCACGTGGGCGTGGAGGCCCTGGACGTCCACATGGGGCAGCTCCAGGGCCCGGGCCACAAAGGGCAGGGCCTGGCCTGTTTCAATGGGGATGCCGAACTTGCTGTCCACCTGGCCGGTGGACACGGCCTCGAAGGTGTGGGGGTCGATGCCCGGGGTCAGGCGCAGCAGGGCCTTCTGGCGGATGCCCCGCTCCCCGGCCAGCCGCTCCACCGCCTGGAGCTCGTCGGGGTTGTCGATGATGAAGTAGCCCACGCCGCAGTCCATGGCGAAGGCGATGTCCGCGTCGGTCTTGGCGTTGCCGTGGAAAAAGACCTTCTCCATGGGGAAGCCGGCGCTCCTGGCCAGGTACAGCTCCCCGGGGGATACCACGTCGGTCCCCAGGCCCTCCTCCGCCACGATCTCGTACAGCCGCTTGCAGCTGAGGGCCTTGCTGGCGTAGAGGGGCAGGGCGGCGGGGAAGAGCCGGTCCATATTCTCCCGGTAGACCCGGCAGTTGTGCCGGATGCGGCCCTCGTCCATCAGGTACAGGGGCGTGCCGTACCGCTCCGCCAGCTCCACCGTGTCCCGGCCGGCAAAGCGGAGATGTCCGTTGGTTGAGGTGATGTTGTCGCAGATCATGGGGAAATCCCTCCCGCTCTCCTGGAATATCTTTGGTCAGGAGCATTCTAGCACATTTTTCCCCGGGTGGGAACAGAAAATCCGGAATTTCCCTCCGGCGGCAGAAAGATCCGGAAGTTTCGGAAAAAATGCTTGACTTTCCCGGGGAAACAGGATACAATAACAAAGCTGTTGAGCAACAAGGCCATGGAGAGGTGGCTGAGCTGGTCGAAGGCGCACGATTGGAAATCGTGTAACGTGTTAAAAGCGTTCAAGGGTTCGAATCCCTTCCTCTCCGCCAAAAAGGAAGACATGACTTTCGGTCATGTCTTCCTTTTTTATTTATTTGTCCCCCGGCCGGGTCTGACGCGGGGCTATGCCCCCAGAGGGAGAAGAAACGACAGGATTGCGCCGATGCCGGCAATGCCGGCCACCAGGCACCAGAAGACCAGCTGTTTCCTCTTTTGGAACGCGGCGGCAAAGATGCCGCAGGAGAGCACCAGCAGGAGGATGGCGATGATGCCGGGATAGTGGATCCCCTGGCTTCCATTGGACCAGGCCGGAAACCCCAGGGCGGCAAACAACTGATCTCCCCAGCAGTAGCCGGTCTTTCTGAAGGTGCAACCAAGGGCCAGGGAAAAGAGGATCAATGCGATACAGACACAGCGCAGGATTATCACATTCCTCTTTTTCGTATGCTCCCTATCCATATTGGCAGATCACCTCGAAACTCTGTGAAATCAACCGGCGCTTCGGGCACGGCTACTGGGGCGGAGTTTTCTCCTCTCCCTTCCTGCGGATGCTCCGGCAGCGGAGGGTCAGATAGATCCCGGCGGCGGTCAGGGCCGCCAGCAGCACGCCTCCCGCCGCCTGCCGGCAGGCGTAGGTGAGGCGGCCGGTCCGGTAGGCCAGGGCCGCCAGCTCCAGGAGCACCGCGATCGCCAGGCCCCGGGCCAGGAGGAACCAGTCCCTGTCCCAGGGGATCTCCATGGCGGAGCGCTGCCGGGGCGACCCCCATTCCCGGTTTTTCCGGTACCAGTAGGCGCTGTACACGCCGAAAGCGGCGGTCAGGGCAAATCCCCCGAAGAGGAGGGCGATCCGCACCGGCGGGTAGCAGGGGGGACGGCAGGCATTGAGGGCCGCCAGCAGGAACCAGACCGCGGCGGCCAGGCTCAGGTTTCTGGCCAGCCTGTCCCGGCGGAAGACCATGGTCCGCTTCTTCCGGTTCCCCTTTCCGGGCATGGTGCGCCAGAGGCAGCGGAGGACGCAGAACGCCCCATACAGCATCCCGGCGGCCGCGGCGGCGGAGAACCAGCCCTCCACCCGGGAGGAAGTCCACACCACATCCTCCACCTGGGCGGCGTCCATGCGGTCCTCGCAGAAGCGGACGATTTCCCCGGTAAAGGCCGCGTCATAGGTGAGGGCCCCCGGGTAGTCGGAGAATATCCAGCTGTAGGCCCTGCCCGGCTGAGAGGCGTAGCTGATGGAGGCATTCAGCAGATGCTCCGCCTCGTCGATCACAACGACAACGGTCCGCTCCTCCATGCGATCGGCGTGCATTTTTAACCCCTCATACTCCTCCACAACAGGGAGCTGGCTGTCGTCCACGGCGGCGCAGGCCGAAGCCGCCAGCAGGGGGAGGAGCGCCGCCAGGCAGAGCAGGAGGAGCCGCCGGCCTCTCCCGGCGGCGGGTTTCCGCGGGCTGGATGCTTCCTTTCGGTCCACAGGCTCCCCCTCCTCGCTGTCTGTCTGTCTGGTTGTATCATACCATACTACACAAAAAAAGGAATAGGATGTTTACCTTTTTTGGATATTTTTTATATATGTTCCCTTTGCTCAGTAAAAAAGCCCGCCCAGCGGGGACTTTCCCGCTGCGGAGCTGTGGGAAAGGTTCGGCATTTAAGGCTGCGGAAAAGTCTAAAAAGACGGTTTCGACAGACTAAAAGCCCCCGCCGGCGGCGGGGGCTTTCTGTTTTTTTCGGCAGTCCGACCGCCGCTTTTCAGGCCCCGGCCAGGGTCTTCAGCCGGTCCAGGCCGTAGAGGGCGATGTACCAGGCGGTTTCATAGCGGACAAAGTCCAGGGTGTTGAAGTCCCACAGCAGGCGGATCTGGGGCGGGAACTCCTCGTCCCCCTCCCAGAACTGGAACACCAGGGGCAGAAAGTCGAACACCGGCAGCACCGCCCCCGCGTCCCCCACAGGGAAGGGCTCCCCGCCCATCTCCCCGCAGGCCCGGCGCAGATCCTCCGCCCGCCGGTCAAAGGCCCTCTCATAGGGGGCGTAGAGGCTGTTCTCCCCCACCCCCGGGTGGTGGAGGTTCCCCAGGTTGTTGATGGTGCACCACTGGCCCCGGAGGGTCCCCCGCTTCTCCCGGCAGATGGCGTCAAAGATGGACAGGTGGGCGTTGAAGCCCGCCTCCCGCCAGCCGGAGGGGAGCTGCCGCTGGATAACCCCGTCCCGGCGGCCCACCCGGTGGCGCTGGTGGAAGAAGTTCACGTAGAGGAAGTCCCCGTCCGCCTCCAGGTCGAAGCGCCGGGCGATCTCCCCGGCGTCCCACTGGAGGAACAGCCCCCGGGCCATCTCCACCTGCTTTTTGTAGTTGCCCTCCATCCGGTCCATGGCTCCCGGCCTCCTTTCCTCAGCGGCACCAGCCGCCGTAGGAGATCCAGCCCCCGTCCACATTCAGGCAGGTGCCGGTGATGTACTGGGCCTCGTCGGAGGCCAGGAACAGCACCGCGTTGGCGATATCCCGCACGTCCCCGTACCGGTGGAGGGGGGTCCGGGCGATGATGTCCGCGTCGGTGTAGCCGCCGGAGCCGTCCTTGGCGGTGTTCATGTCGGTCTTCAGCCAGCCCGGGGCCACCGCCGTCACCCGGATGTTGTCCTCCGCCCACTCCATGGCCAGGACCTTGGTCAGGGCCAGGAGGGCGGTCTTGGAGGTGGCGTAGGGGATCCGCTTGCCGATGTACACCTGGCTGAACACGGAGGCGATGTTTACGATGCTGCCGCCGCCGGTGTCCCGCATGATCTTCCCCGCCTCCTGGCAGCAGATCATGGGGCCCACCAGGTTGGTGTCCAGCACGGAGCGGAAGTCCGCCATGTCCAGGTCGTAGGAGGACACGATCTTGTTGACCCCGGCGTTGTTCACCAGCACGTCGATGGCACCGTACTTTCCGTAGACATACTGCATCATCTCGTGGACCCCCTGCTGGTCCGCCACGTCGCAGGCAAAGAAGTCCACCTTCTCAAAGCCCTGCTCCCTGAGGGAGCGGGCGGCCTCCTCCGCCTTGTCCTGCCAGCGGGAGTGGACCACCACCAGGGCCCCCTCCTCCAGAAGCCGCTGGGCAATGGCGGCGCCGATCCCCTTCCGGGACCCGGTGACAATACACACTTTATCCTTCAGGCGCATAATTCCGCTCCTTTTCCGGCAGGGTTCCCTGCCAATATTTGGTTCGTTTTTATTCTATCAGAGGGACAGGGCCTTGTCAAACCGGCCCCTCAGGCCGCCGAAAAGGGCCGCGGTCCTTTCGGCAGGCGGAGGGCCGCCCGGGGAAACGGCCCCCTTTTTGTTGCCCTGTCCGGTGCAACCCTGGCCCGGCGGCCGGGCCATTGACGCGGCAGGGGCAGCAAAAAGCCCGCCCAGCGGGCGGGCTTTTGCGCGTGGAAGGGCTCCCTTCCGAAGAAAAGAGCCGCGCAGCGGGAAAGGCTCGGCATTGTGGCTCAGCAGCAGCGCCGCAGGGAAGCGGCCGTAATCTGCGGCGGCAGGCTGTTGGTCATGACGCCATTGTACCGGACGCACAGGCAGTCCCCCGCGCAGAAGTGCTCCGGATGCTCCACATGGACGCGGACCTTCTGCCTGGTGCACACGTCGCAGAGGAGCAGGCTGTCCTCCTCCACCGCCAGGACCCGCCCCTTCAGCTCAGCCGTGGTGACCGGCGATTCCATCCCATTCGCCTCCTCTCCATGGGTTCTTTCCCATTCTATGCCCGGCGCCGGCGGCGGTGACCGGCAGCTACAGGTCCTGCTCCTCCGTCAGGCTCCGGAAGTCCTGGAAAAACTGCTCCAGCTCCGGCTCCTCCAGCCGGGAGAGGAAAAAGGTCAGGGACAGGGCGGAGAAGCCGTACTCCTCGTTCTCCTGGGCCGCGTAGGACCGGGGGGACACGTGGAGATACTCGGAGAACGCCTCCTTGGAAAGCCGGCGGGAGCGGCGGAAGGACACCATGCGCTCCCGCAAAAATTTTTGAAAGATATCGGACCCCTGCCGCACAGAAAACCCTCCTAACTTGTCAAATCTAGGAGAATTTTATCGGCTTTTCCCCAGCCCTGCCAGGAGGCGCACCTCCAGATTTTCCCAAAAGCAAAATTTTTTATGCCCCGGCCGGCAGGGACCGGCCGGGCAGACGCCGGCACAGCCGGGAAAAAGAAAGGAGCACCGCTATGTTTCTCAAGTACACCAAGGAGATCTATGACATCGCCAAGGCCCGGAACGTGGACGTGGGCATCGCCTTCACCATCCTCAACGCGGACATCAAGATCGGCCGGCCCGTGGAGGGCAACACCGGGGGGATCCTGAAGAGATTCAGCTACAAGAAGGCCCACCGGGAGCTGATGGCCATGAGCGACGAGGAGCTGACCGCCGCCTACGCGGAGATCACCTGCCTGCTGTGCAGTCCGGAGACCCTCCGCCGCCTCCACGACGCCTACCCCAGCCGGAAGAAGATGGACGCCGTGGCGGCGGACTGGCTGGTCAGGAAGCACCAGGAGGAGGAGAAGAAAGAAGAGGAGGCGCGGGAGGATGCGTAACCGGCGGGCGGCGGACCCGGGGCCGGCCGGGGAGCGGCTGGCAAGGCTCCTGACGGTGAAGAGCATCGTCACCATCCTTCTGGCAGGGGTGTTCTCCGTGCTGGCCCTCCGGGGCACCATCGAGAGCGGCCAGTTCCTCACCGTTTTCACGGTGATCATCAGCTTCTACTTCGGCAGCCAGGTGGAGAAGGCCAGCCAGAAAAGGGGGGAGTAGGCCATGGAGCTTGCCGTTTCCCTGCTGTCCACCCTGGGGATCAACAGCATTGTGCTCTTTTTCATCAAGCGCTACTTTGACCGGCGGGACAGCAGGGAGC
>CAJFVK010000107.1 GCA_904420435.1 uncultured Oscillospiraceae bacterium | reverse complement strand
GACCGCCCTGTGGCTGATCCTGGACACCATCACCAAGCTCTTCGCCCCCATCCTCTGCTTCACCTGCGACGAGATCTGGCAGGCCATGCCCCACCGGGCGGAGGAGGACGTGCGCAATGTGGTCCTCAACGAGATGAACCAGCCCTTCGCCGACTACGACCTGGGGGATCTGGTCTCCTGGGGCACCATGCTCCAGCTGCGCAGCGGGGTGAACGCCGCCCTGGAGGCTGCCCGGAACGAGAAGAAGATCGGCAAGAGCCTGGAGGCCAAGGTGACCATCGTCACCCGAGAGGAGAAGCCGCCGGTGGACCTCTCCAACCTGCGGGAGCACTTCTCCAGGGAGTGGTGGGCGGACTTCTTCATCGTGTCCCAGGCGGACTTCGTCACCGACCCCACCCTCTACGACCAGGCCGCCGACACGCCCCTGAGCGGCGTGCGGGTGGCGGTGGACCCCGCCGAGGGGGAGAAGTGCCAGCGGTGCTGGAAGCAGCTCACCGCCGTGGGCACCGTCAAGGAGCACCCCACCCTGTGTCCCCGCTGCGCCGCCGTTGTGGCCAAGCTGCCCCTGGCGGACTGAGAGCGGAAAAGCGGAACTTGACCAAGAGCGTCTGCCCATCCTGTGGGCAGGCGCTTTCGTCTGCCGAAAAAGGCTGCGCCTTTTTCAGCAGCCTGAGCATGCCGTTGCTTTCCCACCGCTTCGCAGCGGGAAAGCCCCCGCTGTGCGGGCCGCACGCCTTGCCGGGCAAGGCTTTGCGGGGCATTGGATCCCATTCGAGGCGGGCTTCGCCCCCTCGAGCTCCCCCTTTTTTCTTCTCTTCTCTTCGCGTTCGAGGCGGGGCAGACCGGGGGCAGATCCGGTAGGCCAGGTGGGAGAGGGTGAGCTTCCCGGACAAATCACGCTTTTTGGAGGGAAACCGGATTGCCCTCTTGCAAATCCGGAAAAGGCCGGTACAATGGGAGAAGAGAAACCATTCGACAGAAATTTGGGAGGAAACGATGGAAGTTGCGGTGGGCCTTTGGAAGGCAGGCCTGGCGGCGGGCATCTCCGCCGGCATCTGCGGGGCGCTGGTCCCGGCTCTGCGGCGGCGGTGGAGCGCCCGGTGGCGGAGGGCCTTCTGGCTGCTTCTGGCGGCGGTCCTCCTCCTGCCGCTGACGCCCCTGGGGCCGCTGGCGGACCGGCTGGCCGGGGCGTGGGCGCCTGTGGTCCTTACCCTGCCGGCGGTGGAGCTGGTGGCCCTGCCCTCCGGGGAGATCGCCCTCTGGCGGGAGGGACGGCGGCTGTTTGAGGCGGGGGAGCCGGCGGAGCTGCTGCTGTCCATGGAGGAGCTGACCGCTCTGGCGTGGCTGGCGGGGGCGGCGTTGTTCCTGCTCCTCTGGCTCTTGTGGCGGGCCCTCCGGCGGCGGAGGATGCTGGCGGGGAGCCGGCTGCCGGTGGAAAATGAGACCCTCCGGGCGGCGGAGGAGGTCTGCCGGGAGCTGGGCCGCCGGGAGATTCCGGTGCGGATCTGCCCGGCCGTGAAGGCCCCCGCCGCCCTGGGGCTGGTGCGGCCCCTGGTGCTCCTGCCGGAGGAAACGGGGGATGAGGCCGCCCTGGCCGACGCCATCCGCCGGCAGATGGGGGCCTACTCCGCCGCCGGCGTCCTGACGCGGCTGCTGCTCTTCTGCCTGAATCTGCTGTACTGGTTCAACCCCCTGGTTGCCTTTCTCCGGTGGCGGGCGGGGCGGGACCTGCGGGAGGCGGCGGCTGGGGACGGCGGCCGGTGGGGGGCTGTGCCCCTGTGCTGCGCCGGGGCGGTGACCCTGGGGCTCTGCTGCCTCTTCTCCCTCTCCATGCCCAGGACCCGGCTGCTGACCCAGGGGGAGCTGAAAACCTGGGAGGAGCGGCTGAGGGGGGAGGACCGGGGCCTGATCTCCCAGCTCTATACCGACGCCGCCGAGTTTTGCCTGCCGGAGGCGGCGCTGAGCGGCGGCCTGGCCCGGACGCCCACGGCGGAGGAGATCGCCGCGGCGGGGAACAGCCCCACGGCGGCCATCTCCCGGGAGGATCTGAAGGCGTGGGCGGAGAGCCGTCTGGCGGCGCCCTTTGAGGAGCTGGAGGAGAGCATGCTCCTGTGGACCTGGCTTCCGGACCAGGAGAGCTGGGTGAGCCGGGGGGAGATCTTTCCGGCGGAGGGACCCCAGGTCCTCTCCGGCATCCTGCAGGGGGACCGGCTGACCCTCGATCTGGGCTGGGAGAGGGGACAGATGGGGACGGAGGACACAGAGCTGGTGCTGGAGGACGGCCTGGCCCTCTCCCACACCAACGCCCAGCACCGGGCTGCGGCGGAAACGGCGGAGGAGCTGTACCAGGAGGCCCTGGCCGATGCCGGGGCCTCCGCCCAGGGCGTCCGCCTGCCCCTGACCTGGGGCGGGACGGAGGGGGGCTTCCTCCGCTGGCTGCCCCGGTGGCGGATTTTGACGGAGAACGGATGGCGGACGGAGCAGGGGGCGGAGGGCTTCCCCCAGCTGATCTTCCGCCGGGAGGGGGAGGGCTACCGCCTGGAAACGGTGCTCTATACCCGGCAGACCCAGGGCCTCGCCTGGAACCAGTGGGTCCGGTACGTGCTGGAGCTGGGAATGGAGCTGCGCCTGGAGGAGCCCTGGCCCCGGGCGGACTACAGCCTCCTCCAGTCCCTGGAGGCCGGAGAGGCGGACTGGTGCCAGGAACGGTCCGGGGTGATCCGGGGCTATCTCCTGTCCTGGGGGGACACCCTGGAGGACTGGGAAACCCTGGAGGCTGCCGCCGCGCCCTCCGGCGCGCTGGAGGGGCTGGAGGTGGTCCGGGCCCAGGGAGAGGGCCGGCAGTGGACGCTGCTGCTGGGCTGGAGCCGGCAGGAGGTCCGGGGGGAAACCGCCGTCCTCTGGCAGGTGGTGGGCGGCGGCTGGAGCGGAGCGGAACCGGAGGGGGCGCAGCAGACCGTGGACCGGCCGGAGCGGGAGCTGCTGCGGCAGGGGAACACGGCGGCCCTGGCGGATCTGATCCACGGAGGCGGCAGCTGGGGCGACGACCAGTGGAGCCTGTACATCCCCCGGTCCTGGACCCGCAGCGGCCAGCGCTGGTACCCGGACGCCGCCCGGCTGAACGTCTATCTGGAGCTCCAGGAGCGGGGAGAGGACTACTCGGACGGGGACTTCTACACCGCCTTTGCGGAAACCTACCCCGACGTGCGCACCAACTACGGCTGGGGCGGCACGGCGGCTTGGGCCATCGGCACCAGCGGCCGGGGACAGGTGACCGAGTCCTGGCTGGTGCGGACCGGGATGGGGGCCTGGGAGCTGACGATCTCCTACCCGGCGGAGGACGGGTGGATCGGCTGGCTGCGGCTGGTGGCGGAAACCTTCCAGACCGTGGAGAGCGACGCGCCCCTGGACCTGGGGGAGGAGCCGGAGGGTCCCCTGGTGGTGGAGCAGGAGGAGGGAGAGCTGGCCGGCGCCTGGCTGGTGCTGGACAGCTTCCGGGCCTGGCGGCTGGAGGATCTGGCCGCGGCCTGGGTCCGGCCCGACCTCTGGGCGGACCTGGAGGAGATGCCGGCGGAGGCGACGGCAACCGTGGAGGACTGGGCCGGGGAGATCCCGGGCGCCCAGGTGTTTTCCGCGGTCCTGTCGCTCACCTGGACGGACGAGGCCGGGGAGAGCCGGTCGGAGGAGCGGGACCTGTGGCTGCTGGTCCGGACAGCGGACGGCGCGGTCACCGGCGGCTGCCTGATGGCCGGAGAGGAGCCCTTTGGCAGCGAGGCCTTTCTCCGGCAGGCGGAGGCCCTCCTGGGGGAAACGCCGGAGCGCGCCCTCTCCCCGTCAGCCAGACTGAACCCGGATACGGGCCTTCTGGAGCCACTCCATTAAAAACAGAGGGTGATATTCCATTGGAATATCACCCTCTGTTTTTGCGCTTGCCGGATTATTCCTCCTCCGCCGGGCCCAGGATGGCGTCGGCCACAGGCTCCAGCCACCTGCCCTCCAGGTCCTCGATCCGGCCCTCGTCGGCCAGGCGGGCCAGCTGGGGGTCGATGGGCATCCGGGCCAGGAGCTTCAGGCCGTGGGCCTTGGCGGCGGCCTCGGTCTTGCCCTGACCGAAGAGGGGAATCTCCTTCCCGCAGTCCGGGCAGATCACATAGCTCATGTTCTCCACCACGCCCACGATGGGGATGTTCATCATCTCCGCCATCTTCACGGCCTTCTCCACCACCATGCTCACCAGCTCCTGGGGGCTGGCCACGATGATGATGCCGTCCAGGGGCAGGGACTGGAACACGCTGAGGGCCACGTCCCCGGTGCCGGGAGGCATGTCCACAAAGAGGCAGTCCACATCCCAGACCACGTCGGTCCAGAACTGGGTGACCACCCCGCCGATCACCGGCCCCCGCCAGAGGACCGGGTCCGTCTCATCGTCCAGCAGCAGGTTGACGCTGATCATCTGGATGCCGCCGGCGGTTTCCACCGGCAGCATGCCCCGCTCGTCCCCCATGGCCCGGCTGTGGACGCCGAAGGCCTTGGGAATGGAGGGGCCGGTGATATCCGCGTCCAGGATGCCCACGCTCAGGCCCCGGCGGCGGGCCAGCACCGCCAGCTGGCTGGTGACCATGCTCTTGCCCACGCCGCCCTTGCCGGACACCACGCCGTAGACCTTCCCCACCCGGGCGGCCGGATTGTGGGGCTTCAGCAGGGACTGGGGTTCCGTGCGGGAGCTGCAGTCCACCCCGCAGGTGCTGCAGTCATGGGTGCATTCTTCGCTCATCGTTCAAACATCTCCTTTGGATCTATGATACAGATTTGAGGTCAACTGTGTGATACTGAGCCGGGTGGGCGGCGGCCAGATAGGCCCCCTCCCGCTCCTGACAGGTGAAGAGGAGGATCTGCCGGCCCTCCGACAGCTCCAGGAGCAATTCCAGGGCCGCGGCCATCCGCTCGTCGTCAAAGCTGGTCAGGGCGTCGTCCAGCACCAGGGGGGCCGACTGCTCCCTGGGGAGGACCATCTCGCAGATGGCCAGGCGCACCGCCAGGTACAGCTGGTCCGCCGTTCCCTGGCTCAGCTGGAGCACGTCGTGGACCATGCTCTCGCCGCTCTCGCCGGCGGATACCTCCAGCTCCCGGTTCAGCAGTACCTTATTATACTTCCCCGCTGTGAGTTTTGCAAAGTATTTTGCCGCTTTTTTTCCCAGCTCCGGGGAGAAGCGGTTTTGCAGCTGGGTGTTGGCCCCGGCCAGGACCTCCATGGCCAGGGCGATGGCGTCGTACTCCGCCTGGACGGCCTCCCGGTGGGCCAGCTTCTCCTGAAGCTCCGCCTCCAGCAGCTCCGGATCGGACAGGGCGCGGATCCGGCCCAGCAGGTACTGGCCCTGCCCCTGAAGCTGGTTCAGCCGCTCTCCGCTCTCCGCCAGAGCCTGCTGGACGGCCTCCCGGCTCCGGGCGGGAGGGGCGGCCAACTCCGCCGGCCCGCCGTCAGAGCCTTCCGGCAGCTGCTGGCGCAGGGCCTCCCACCGGGCCCGGGCCTCCCGGGCGGCGGACTCCGCCGCCATCAGCTCCTTCCGGCGGACGGCGCAGGCGCGGAGTTGCTGGTCCGCGGCGGCAATGTCAGAAACGCCGGGGGCAAAGCGCCGGACCTCCAGCAGGATGCCCTGCTCGTTGGTGGAGAGGCTGTGATATAACGTGTCCGCCGCGGTGGACTTGGCGTTGGCGTCGGTCCGGGCCGCGTCCCGGGCCTCTTGAAGCCTGGCATAGGCCTCCGCCATCTCCCGGATGGCGTCCGGATCGTCGGTGCCGAAGCGCTGCCGAAGGGCGTCGCCCCGGACCTTCCGGCGGGCGGAGGCGGCCAGGGCCCAGGCGCCTGCGGCGGTCCCGGCCAGGACGGCGGCGGCGAGAAGCAGGGCGGGCAGGGGCCCCAGGGAGGACCAGAGGAGCCACGCCAGGACGCCTGCGGCCGCGGCGCCGCAGATGGAGAGCGCCGCCGCGCCTCCATAGGAAGCCTTCCCGGCGGGGGGATCGGCGGCTTCCCGCCGGGCCTGTTCCGCCGTCTGTCCGGCGAAGGGGCTCTCGCTGACCGCCGCCTCCGCCTGCCGCAGGGCTCGTTCGGCCGCCTCCTGCTCCGAGCGGGCCTTACCCACGGCCTTCCGGGTGGTTTCCAGATTCACAATGGCGCCCCGGAGCCGGGCGATGGCGTCGTTCTCCGGCACCTGGTCCGCCGCCAGCTGCCGGAGCAGATCCCCGGCGCGCTCCTCGGCGGAGCGGGCGTCGCCCTCGGCGGCGGCCAGGGCCTTTCGCCGCTGGGCGGCCTCCCACCGGACGCAGGCGGCCAGCTCCTGCTGGAGGGCGGCCTGCCGCTCCGCCTGCCGGGCCTGCTGGGCCTGGATTTCCTTCAGCTGCGCCGCCATGGCGGCGGCGGTTTCCCGGGCGGAGCGCATCTCCTCGATCTCCCGGTCCAGCTGGGGCAGGAGGCCGCTCTTGTTGTAGCGCCGGCGGTTCAGCTGCTTTTTCAGCCTCTCGTTTACCTCTATATAAGAGGTATCCTCCTCGCCGGTGGTGATCAGGGCGGCGATCCGCCGCTCCAGCTCCGCGTCCTGGTCGATGGCCATGCCCGCCTGGCGGATAAAGGCGCTGCGCTCAAAGATCTCCCGGGTGACGCCGGTGAGAGTCTCCCCGCAGCCGGCGGCAGTCAGACCGTCCACAGGGGTGGAGGTGCCGGTGTAGACGGCGGAGAAGGCGCCCATGGGGGCGTTGGCCCTGGCGGTGCGGCGGGTGATAGTGATCTCCCCCAGGCTGCTCTCCAGCTCCAGCACCCCCTGCATAGGGCTGCCGGACCAGGGGGCGTAGCGGTTTTTGTCCGCCGTGGGCTTCCGGTCCCGGGTGGGCAGGCCGTAGAGCATGTTCCGCAGAAAGGCGCACCAGGTGGTTTTGCCGGACTCGTTGGGCGCGTGTATGAGATTCAGGCCGGGGGACAATACTAAGGTATCCCCGCTGAGCTTGCCGAAGGTGGCTGTCATCTGCCGGAGTTTCATCGCTTCACCTCTAAATATTGGGTTCATTCACGTAAAGAATAGTATATCATGTGGCGGGGATTTTGCGCCACCAAAATTTCGAAAAATTCCGCAAAAAAATGGAAAAAAGTAGTTGACAAGGTGGTAGTGAGGTGGTATAGTAAACGAGCTGTCCGGGAGAGCCGGGCGGCGCCAGACAGGAAGCCGGTTGGCAAGCGAGA
>CAJFVK010000106.1 GCA_904420435.1 uncultured Oscillospiraceae bacterium | reverse complement strand
GGGGAAAGCGGCGACGCGCCGCCGGTGGCGGAGCAAGCGAGCCGCTTTCGAGGCAGCGGCACGATTGGCGGCCCCGGACAGGGGCCGGGAATCGTTGCGCCGCAACGGTGGGAAACTTTGCCGCTCCGCGGCGGGGCGGTTCCGCCTGCGGGCGGGTGACTTTTGTCGCCAAACAAAAGTCACCAAAAGTTGGCTCAGGGGGTACCCCTGAGAACCCCGGTTGGCGATTGGCTTCCCTCGTTGCTTCCGCAGGGACCGCCGGGTTTGGTAGTCTTTGCAGCGTATTGGCTTGGAGTATAGTAGGACTCCGCCTGTCGGCCTCCTATTATGATGGCCTCCGGGTCCGGTAGTCGCTGCCCCTGACTTGGATTGGCGTTTTGTTGTGCGGTGCGGAATTGTGAGAGTGCTGGGATAGTAGTCCCTGCTCCTGGCGGGGCTGGAGGTGCATGTGCGGTCGCTGCGCTCCGCACGGGGGGTGCGCTCCAGGTTACACGGGTGCGCTGGAAAGCGGCAGAAGGCAGCCCGTCTACCCAAAAGGCCCCGCCTACTCGCCAGACCAGCAAGACCCCCGTCTACCCGCCAGGCCAGCGCCATGCGGCCGGGGTTCTGCTGACGGAGAAGAACCCCGTCCACCCACCAGGCCAGCGCGCTTAAAGCGCGGACTCGGGGGCAGCCGTAACGTCAACCGGCGCTCAGAAGCATCTGCCCCGCCAGAAGAACAAGGCCACCAGTACACGTCAGGGCAAAAGGGAGTCCTTAGAACCGTAGGTTCTAAGCGGCTTTTTCGCCCCTTTTTGGCCGACCAAAAAGGGGCCCGCGCCGGGGCGCGGCGGAGTGAATCCGCCCTGCGGCAAGGTTTTGGCTGCGCCAAAACGCTTGTACGCCGGACTCCCGGCGAAAACCACCGGCATTGGCAAATGCCAAACAGTCACCCCCGCCGGGGTCCGGCGGAAAGAACCCCTTCCCTCACATGGAACACCTTCCCCTGGAGGAGCTGCCCCAGCCGGTCGTCCTCGCAGCAGGTGATGAACACCTGCCCTCCCTGGATCCGGTTCAGCACAAACTCCTGCCGCCGCTGGTCCAGCTCGCTGAGCACGTCGTCCAGCAGCAGCACCGGGTACTCCCCGGAATCCCGGCAGAAGATCTCCCGGGCCGCCAGCTTCAGCGACAGGGCCGCGGTCCTGGTCTGGCCCTGGGAGCTGTAGGTCTTGGCGGAAACGCCGTTGATCTCCACGGAGAAATCGTCCTTGTGGGGGCCGGAGAGACACACCCGGGCGGCGATCTCAGCGGCGCGGTGGCGCTCCTGGTGCTCCAGCAGCTGGGAGAAGATCTCCTGGACGCTGCCCAGGGGGTCCCGCACCGTGGAAACAGTTTCATATGCCAGGGAGAGCTCCTCCCGCCCGCCGGAGAAGTCCCGGTGGATCTCCGCCGCCGCGGACCGGAGCTTCTCAAGGAAGTGGGCCCGGTAGTGGATCACCACCGCCCCCGCCTTGGCCATGCCCAGGGAGAACTCGTCCAGGGTCTCCAGCAGGGAGGGCTTCTCCTCGCTGTCCCGGAGGATCCGGGTCTTGTGCTCGTGGAGCCGCCGGTACTCCTGGAGGGCCTGGGCGTACCGGGGCCGCAGCTGGCAGATGCACTCGTCCAGAAACTTCCGCCGCTCCGCCGCCCCCGCCCGGATCAGATACAGGTCCTCCGGGCAGAAGAGCACGCACTGGAAGATCCCCGGCAGCTCCCCGGCGGACTTCAGCCGGACCCCGTTGGCGTAGAGCTGCCGCCGGACCCCCCGCTGGAGTTTCGCCTCCAGGAGGAAGGTCCGGTCCCGGCTGAACACCTCCCCCTTCAGAAAGGCCCGGTCCACGCCGAACTGGATCAGCTCCTTATCATACCGGGAGCGGTGGGTCAGGCCGGAGAGGTAGGCCACGGCCTCCAGCAGATTGGTCTTCCCCTGGGCGTTCTCCCCGTAGATCACGTTCACCGACGGGTCGAACCGGGCCTCCAGATGGAGGTAGTTCCGGAAAAAATCCAGGGTCAGGCCGTCAATCCGCATAGGCCACCTGATAGGCCCTGCCCCGGTACTCCACCGTATCCCCGGGCCGGAGCTTCTTCCCCCGCTGGAGGCAGACCTCCCCGTTGACCCGGACCTGCCCGTCCTGGACCGCCTGCTTGGCCTCCCCGCCGGTGGCCGCGGCGCTGGCGAATTTCAGCAGGTCCTGGAGCTTGATATATTCCGTTGTAATGGATACCGTTTCCATCGCTTTTGCACCTTACCCCTTCAGCCGCACAGGCAGCACCATGTAGAGGAAGTTCTCCTCCCCCTCGGTGGGGACGATGATGGCCGGGGAGATGCCGGTGTTCAGCTCCAGGCGCACCGTGTCCGCCGGGCAGAACCGCAGGGCGTCCATGAGATAGCGGTTGTTGAAGCCGATCTCCAGGTCCTGGCCGTCGCCGCTGATATGGCACACGTCGCTGCTCTCGCCGTTGCCGGTCTTGGCGGACATGGTCACCTTGTCAAAGCCGAAGACGCACCGGACCGGGCTCTTCATCTTCTCGCTGATCACCACGCTGACCCGGTCGATGGACTGGAGCATGGTCTTGGTGTCCACGGTCAGCAGGATGGGGTTTTTCCGGGGGATGGCGTTCTTGTAGTCCAAAAACTCCCCCTCCAGCCGCCGGCAGATCAGCTCCGTGCCCCCGATCTCAAAGAGCAGGTGCCGGTTGCCCAGGGTGACCACGGTCTCGTCCTCCGTGTCGCCGCAGATTTTTTCCACCTCGCTGAGGGCGGCCCCGGGGGCCACGAACCGGAAGGCGCCCCCGTCCACCCGCTTCACCGGCTCCCGCCGGAGGGCCAGCCGGAACCCGTCCACGGACACCACGGTGAGGCCTCCCTCGCCGATCTCAAAGAGGGAGCCGGTGTGGACTGGGCGGGCCTCGTTGGTGGACACGGCGAAGATGGTCTCGGAGATCATGGATTTCAGGGTGTTCTGCTGGATGGTGAAGCTGAACTCGTCCTCCACCTGGGGCAGCTCCGGGTAGTCTCCGGAGCTGAGGCCGGCGATCTCAAAGCGGGCGTCGCCGCAGGTGAGGGTGACCATCAGGTTTTTGTCCGTGGACAGGGTGATCACGTCGTCGCTCATCCGGCGGATGATGTCCCCAAAGAGGCGGGCGTTGATGACGATCTCGTCGGTGCCGTCGGTGTCCGCCTCCACCCTGGTGCGGATGCCGGTCTGCATGTTGTAGCCGGAGAGGATGATCCTGCCCGGCTCCGTCTGGAGCAGGATGCCCTCCAGGGCGGGGATGGAGCTCTTGGAGGAAACCGCCCGGGAGGCTACCGCGGCGGCGGATTGCAGGAGGGCTTTTTCGCAGGAGAATTTCATGACAGCACGTCCTTTCGTCATTTCATTTTGGCCGGAATAAAACCCGGTGGAGAAGAATAAAATAATAATCTTTTTAGTGTTAGTGGTAGTAGGGGAGTCGGAATGTGGAAAAAGGGCTCGAGGCGCTGGGGCCCGGCGTTTTTCGCCTCCACAGGGGGTGTGGAAGGGTTGCACGGGTTTTCCACCGATTCCATGAAATTCCATTTTTCCACAATGTACACCAAGTTTTCCACGTGGAAAGCCGGGAAATTGTGGATAAAGGGCAGAAGTGTCGGTCAGCGCCGGGTGCTGATGTTGGAGGTGATGGCCTTCACGGTTTCCGCGAAGGCGGCGTCCTTGTTCATCCGCTGCTCCACCTGCTCGATGGAGTGCATCACCGTGGTGTGGTCCCGGCCGCCGAACTCCTTGCCGATGTCCGCGTAGGAGTAGTTGCTCATCCGGCGGATCAGGTACATGGCCACCTGCCGGCTGCGGACCGCGTCCCGGTCCCGCTGCTGGCCCCGGACCACCTTCTCGTCGATCCGGAACACCCGGCAGATCTCCGCGATGATCACCTCCGGGGAGGGGATGTACTCGTTCTCCCGGCGGAGCATGTCGCTGATGGCCTCGTTCACGTTCTCCGTGCTCAGATCGCTCTCCAGCAGGTCCTTGTAGGCCTTGATCTTCTTCACCGTGCCCTCCAGCTGCCGCACGTTGGCGGTCACGTGCTCGGCGATGTAGTTGACGATGTCCTGGCTGATGACCAGGCCCAGCTGGGCGGCCTTGTTCTGGATGATGGCGATGCGGGTCTCCAGGTCGGGGGGCTGTACGTCCACCAGCAGGCCCCACTCAAACCGGGTCCGCAGCCGGTCATCCAGCTTGCTCATCTCCTGGGGGGGCCGGTCCGAGGTCAGAACGATCTGCCGGCCCGCCTCGTAGAGGGTGTTGAAGGTGTGGAAGAACTCGTTCTGGGTTTCCTCCTTGCCGGCCACGAACTGGATATCGTCCACCAGCAGCAGGTCCGCTTCCCGGTACTTGGTGCGGAAGTCCTGCCCCCGGCCGCTGCGCACGGTTTCGATGAACTCGTTGATAAAATCGTCGCCCTTGATGTAGACGATTTTGGAGCTGGGCCGGCTCTGGCGGATCTCGTGGGCGATGGCGTAGATCAGGTGGGTCTTGCCCAGGCCGCTGTCCCCGTAGATGAAGAGGGGGTTGTAGTGCTCCGCCGGGCTGGCGGCCACAGCCTTGGCCGCGGCGAAGGCCAGCTTGTTGGAGGGGCCCACCACGAAGTTTTCAAAGGTGAAGGCGCTGGATTCCAGAAGGCTCACCGGCCGCCGCTCCGCCGCCTGGGCCGCCCCGGACCGCCAGGCCGCAAGGGCCGCGTCGTCCAGCAGCTGCACGGTGATCTCTGCGGAGAAGATGTCCTTCAGGGCGGCCATCACGTTGGGAAGAAACCGGTCCCGGATGGTGTTGCGCTTAAACTCGTTGGGGCAGTGGAGAAGCAGGGTGTTCTCCTCCAGAGCGATGGGCACCGTGTCGTTAAACCAGGTGTTGATGGTGGTGGCGTACAGCTCCGTCCCCATCCGCTCCAGCACCATATTCCAAATATCCTGTATGGAATTCAAGATGTTGGCTCCTTTCCTCTCTCTCTTCCGGAAAGCCTCCCCGCTTCCGGCCGGAGTTGTTCCGTTTTCTTTTCCCGCCGGCGGAAAATTTCCGCCGACCATACCATTATAGTATAGCAAAAATCCACTCTCTTTTCAATATACTTATTCTATATATAAGTAAGATTTTTCCGGAAAACGCAGCGCCATATGTGGTAGGAGGAGGCCGGATAAAATACTATATTTTGTAGCAAAAAAGGGCTTTGTACAAAATGGGAGGGAAACATGGCGTTTTTTTGGAGAATTTGAAGTTTTTGTTGACAGCAGGAGGGGAATTATGTATAATGTTATGGCGCCGCACAGGAAGGCGGCGTATTTTTTTGTCAACTGCGGAGAATGGGGGTTCGCTTCCCATCCGCCGTCGAGTAGCGCGGGCCCACCGGCCGGCGCAGCATTCCGACCCTACGAAAGAGAAAGAGGTGTATTGCATGTTCCGTACCTATCAGCCCAAGAAGCGTCAGCGCTCCAAGGAGCACGGGTTCCGCAAGAGAATGCGGACCGCCAATGGCCGTAAGGTTCTGGCCCGCCGCCGTGCCAAGGGCCGCGCCCGTCTGACCCATTGAGGAAGGCGGAAAGTGCATCGCAGATAGATCGCTGAGGGACGGCCACATTGTGTCCGTCCCTACTTGGCTGTCCGGAAAAGGATGTGAATGAGCCGTGAAGAAAGCGGTGACCATCAAGGAAAACCATGAGTTCCGCCGGCTGTACAGCAAGGGAAAATCCGCCGTCGGCCCGGCCATGGTGCTCTACTGCCGGAAAAACCGCCGGGGCCTCAGCCGCCTGGGGCTCACCGCGTCCACCAAGCTGGGGGGCGCCGTGGTCCGCAACCGGGCCCGCCGCCGGCTCCGTGAGGTGTACCGGCTGAGCCTGCCCCACCTCCAGCCGGGGTACGACCTGGTGCTGGTGGCCCGCTCCCGGGTCCTCACCGCCCCCTTCTCCCAGCTGCTCTCCGGCTTTGAGCGGCAGTGCCGCAAGCTGGGGATCTGGAGGGAGGAGGAGCCGTGAAAAAGGTGTTTCTGGCCCTCATCCGGTTCTACCAGCGGCACATCTCCCCGGGCCTCCCCCCCAGGTGCCGGTTCATCCCCACCTGCTCCCAGTACGCGGTGGAGGCCATTGAGAAGTATGGGGCCCTGAAGGGCGGCTGGCTGGCCCTGCGGCGGTTTCTGCGGTGCCATCCCTTTTACAAGGGAAATTTCTACGACCCCGTTCCATGAGTAAATCGATGGAGGATTCTGATCTATGACCCAAATCATTACAGCGCCTTTCGCGTGGGTAATGCGGCTGTTCTACACACTCACCGGGTCCTACGGCGTGTCCGTGCTCCTCTTCAGCCTGGTGGTAAAGCTGGTGATGCTGCCCTTCCAGATGAAGAGCAAGCGGAGCATGGTGCGGATGGGGCGGCTGACCAAGCAGCAGAAGGAGCTGGAGAAGAAGTACGCCAACAACAAGATGAAATACCAGGAGGAGCTCCAGAAGCTCTACACCGAGGCGGGCGTCAACCCCATGGGCGGCTGCCTGTGGAGCCTGATCCCCCTGGCCATCCTGATCCCTCTGTACAACATCATCCGGATGCCCATGCAGTACTTCATGGGCCTTGGCACCGAGGTAATCGAGTCCATTGAGACCCTGGCGGTGAGCCTGGGCTACGACGTGACCCAGGCCGCCTCCGGCACCGGGCAGATCCATCTGGCCCAGTTCGTCCACGACAACTGGTCCGCCTTCCAGGGGAAGTTTGACGGGCTGATGAACGTGGACTTCCACTTCCTGAAGATTGACCTGGCCGCCACCCCCTGGAGCGGCGTCACCGACTTTGCCTTTGAGTGGGCCTGCATTGGCCTCATCCTGATCCCGGTGATCTCCGGCGTCCTGAGCTTCCTCCAGACCCATGTGACCATGAAGTCCAACGGCCAGACCGAGCAGATGTCCCAGATGCGGACCATGAATATCATGATGCCCCTGATGAGCGTGTATATCGGCTTCATCCTGCCGGCGGCCCTGGGCCTGTACTGGATTGCAAACAGCGTGTTCGCCATCATCCAGGAGGCCACCCTGGGCAAGTATTACAACAACAAGATCCAGGCGGAAGAGGACGAGCGGGAGCGCAAGCGGGAGACCCTGCGTCAGCTGCGGATGGAGGAGGCCAAGCGCCAGGCCCAGGAGCAGCGGGACAACCCCAGGCCGAAGAAACAGGAGAAGAAGCCGGAGAAGAAGCAGAACCCCACCAACGAGGCCGGCCGGGTGGGCGAGCGACCCTATGCCCGGGGCCGGAGCTATGTGGAAAACCGGTATGACGAACGATAAAGGAGCGGAACGATGGGCTATATTGATGTAACGGGAAAGACCGAGGCGGAGGCCCTGGAGAAGGCTCTCGCGCAGCTGGGCCTCAGCCGGGATGATGTATCCGTCGAAATTCTGGAGCGGGCCAAGAACGGCTTCCTGGGTCTTGGCAGCAGCCCGGCGAAAATTCGCGTGACCTATGACGACGTCCAGGAGGAGCCGGCAGCGCAGGAGGCGTCCGCCCCCGCCGCCCCGGCGGTTCCTGAGAAGAAGGCGGAGGCGGAGCGCCGGGAGAAGAGGGCTCCCAGGCGGGAGAAGAAGCCGGAGCAGGGGGACAAGCCCCGGCAGCAGGCAAAGAGCGAGCCGGCCCCCGCCGCCCCGATGGATCTGGGTGCGGAGGCTGATGACGAGAAGAGCCGGCAGATCCGGACCTTCCTCAGCGGCCTGATCGAGCATATGGACGCCAGGGCGGAGGTCAAGGTGTACCTGGTGGAAAAGGACCGGTACAAGGTTTATCTGGAGGGGGAGCACCTGGGCCAGCTCATCGGCCGCCGGGGCGAGACCCTGGATGCCATGCAGCAGCTGACCAGCTACGCGGTGAACCGGGGGAACGACCGGCGGGTCCGGGTCCAGCTGGACGCGGAGAACTACCGGGAGAAGCGGGAGCAGAGCCTCCAGCGCCTGGCGGTGAAGGTGGCCGGCAAGGTGGTCAGGTACCGGAAGAACGTGACGCTGGAGCCCATGAACGCCTATGAGCGCCATGTGATCCACAGCGCCCTCCAGGACTACGACCATGTGACCACCTACTCCATGGGCACCGAGCCCAACCGCCGGGTGG
>CAJFVK010000105.1 GCA_904420435.1 uncultured Oscillospiraceae bacterium | reverse complement strand
GCCATCATCTCCTGGCCGGTGATGGTCTCCTTCTTCAGCAGGTAGGCGGCGATGGCGTCCAGCATCTCCCGGTTCTCCACCAGCAGCGCCTTGGCCTCCTGATGGCACTGGCGGATGATCTGCACCACCGCCCGGTCGGCGGCGGCATAGGTCTCCTGGGCGCAGTTCATGGAGTAGGTGCCGTCAAGATACTGGCTGTTGACGTTCCCCAGGGCCATCATGTCGAACTCCTCGGACATGCCGAACCGGGCCACCAGATTCTGCGCCAGCTCCGTTGCCCGCTCGATATCGTTGGCCGCGCCGGAGGTCTGGGTATTGCAGGCAACCTCCTCGGCGCTGCGGCCGGCCAGAAGGGTCCGGATCTCGGCAAGGATGTCCTCCTTGCTCATGAGGAACTTCTCCTCCTCCGGCAGGTTCAGCGTATAGCCCAAGGCCCCCTGGGTGTGTGGAACAATGGTGATCTTGGTGACAGGCTGGGCGTTCTTCTGCTTGGCGGCCACCAGGGCGTGGCCCACCTCGTGGTAGGCGATGATCCGCTTCTCGCTCTCGGTGATCACGGTGCCCTTCTTCTCGCTGCCGGCGATGACCACCTCAAAGGACACCAGCAGGTCCTCCTGGTTCACCGACTGGCGGCCGTGGCGCACCGCCCGGAGGGCGGCCTCGTTGACCATGTTGGCCAAGTCCGCGCCCACGCAGCCCGCTGTGGCCTGGGCAATCTTATTGAGGTCCACGTCCTCCGCCAGACGGATCTTCCTGGTGTGGACCTGGAGAGTCTTGAGCCGGCCGGCCAGGTTGGGCCGGTCCACGGTGATCCGCCGGTCAAACCGGCCGGGCCGCAGCAGGGCCTTGTCCAGCACCTCGGGCCGGTTGGTGGCCGCCAGGACGATGATGCCCTTGCTGGGGTCAAAGCCGTCCATCTCCGCCAAAAGCTGGTTGAGGGTCTGCTCCCGCTCGTCGTTGCCGCCGAAGCGGGTGTCCCGGGTCTTGCCGATGGCGTCGATCTCGTCGATGAAGATGATGCAGGGGGCCACCTTGGCCGCCTCCTGGAACAGGTCCCTCACCCGGCTGGCGCCAACGCCCACGAACATCTCCACAAACCCGGAGCCGGAGATGGAGAAGAAGGGCACATTGGCCTCCCCGGCCACGGCCTTGGCCAGCAGGGTCTTGCCGGTGCCGGGAGAGCCCACCAGCAGGGCGCCCCGGGGGAGCTTGGCCCCGATGGCGGTGTACTTGGCCGGGTTGTGGAGAAAGTCGATGATCTCCTCCAGGCTCTCCTTGGCCTCGTCCTGGCCGGCCACGTCGGCGAAGGTGACGCCGGTCTGCTTTTCCATGTAGACCTTGGCGTTGCTCTTGCCCACGCTGCCGATACCGCCGATGCCGCCGCCCTTCTTGGCCATAAACCGGAAGAGCAGGCTGAAAGCCAGGACCATGATGACCACCGGCAGGATATAGCCCACGATCAGCTCCAGGATCACCGGCATCTCCGGCACATAGGGCGCTGTAAAGTCTACGTTGTACTCATCCAGCATGTCGTAGAGCCCCGGGTCCCCCACGTTCATGGTAAAGAGGGTGTAGTTGCCCGTATAGGTGTTCCCGGTTTCATCGGTATAGTCATATCCCTCCTTGGGATAGATGGTCAGCCGTCCGTCCTGGAGGATCACCTGGTCCACATGGCCCTCCTCCACCAGCTGCTCAAATTCGCTGTACATGATCTCATGGGTGGTGGCGCTCTCGCTGCTGCTCCCCAGGGAGGTGTACAGATACTGCAGCACAACGGTCAGAAGAAGGGCCCAGCCGATCAGCGTCAGCAGGCCGTTCAGATTCCGCTTATTGCGGTTGTCATTTGGGTTTTTGTTCGGTTTGTTGTCCATGTCGTTCTCCTTATGAGCGTCAGGCTCGCCTGGCCAGACCACTCTATCTTGTATGGTAACATACTCTGCATCAACGCACAAGAACTGGATGTAGATTTTCTATGAAATTTCTGTGAATCCCTCTTTTCTATTCTGCCCCGCCTATGGTATACTGATTGACGAAAATGAATGGAACAAGGGCTGGGCACAGACCGTCCGGCCCGTGGGAGGAGCAGCAGGGATGAAGGAGCAGGACCGGGCCCCGGAGGGCGTGATCGAGGGGCGCAATGCCGTGCAGGAGGCGCTCCGGGCGGGAACGCCCATTGACAAGATTTTTCTGGCCAGGGGGGAAACGGATCACACCCTGGCCGCCATCGCCGCCGCCGGGCGGAAGGCCGGCGCCGTGGTAGTGGAGTGCGACCGGCGGAAGCTGGACGCCATGAGCCAGACCCACAGCCACCAGGGAGTCATCGCCCTGGCCGCCGCAAGGGCCTACGCCACGGTGGAGCAGCTGCTCCAGCTGGCCCGGGACCGGGGTGAAGCGCCGCTGCTGGTGGTCTGCGACGAGATCTCCGATCCCCACAACCTGGGGGCTATCATCCGCACCGCCGAGTGCGCCGGCGCCCACGGGGTCGTCATCCCCAAGCGCCGCAGCGCGGGGCTCACCGCCGTGGTGGCCAAGACCAGCGCCGGTGCGGTCAGCTACCTGCCGGTGGCAAGGGTCCCCAATATTCCCGCCCTTCTGAAGGACCTGCAGAAGCAGGGCCTCTGGGTGTTCGGCACTGCGGCGGAGGGGACCGTCCCCCTCTATGAGGCGGATCTGAAAGGGCCCGCTGCCATTGTTATCGGCAGCGAGGGGGACGGCATGGGCCGCCTGGTCCGGGAGAACTGTGACTTTTTGGTGAGCATCCCCATGCGGGGCCGGATCTCCTCCCTCAACGCCTCCGCCGCGGCGGCCATTCTGCTCTACGAGGCGGTCCGCCAGCGGCTGGGATAGCCCATTTCCAAACAGAGAGGAACCCATATGGATCAGCAGAGAGATCACTATCAGGAATACGATTTCGGCGGCGTGACCGGGCGCTTCAGCGTCCTCACCGCCGATGACGAGGAGGAAACATCCCCCGCCGGGACCCCGGCGGCGCCGGAGGATCCCCTCCCGGAATCAGCGTCCCAGGCGGAGGAGGAGCTCTGGGAGGCCGCGCCTTTCCCTCCTCCGGAGGAATCCCCGGCACAGCCGGAGCCCATCGAGCCCGCGGACGAGGCTCCCCCGTTTTTCCGGGAATCGCCCGATCCGTCGCCTGAGGCCGGCAAGGAATCCCCCTCCGACGCCGAAACGGTGGAAGAGGAGCCCGACAGGCCCCGGCGTTCCGCATCCTCCCGGCTGGAGCGCCGGCAGCGCCCCAGGCGGACGCCCCGCCGGGAGCAGCCCGCCCGGGAGCCGGAGCGGGAGCCCCAGCCGCCGGACCCCCCCAAAGAAATTTCCGTAGCGGAGGTGGTGGCCTCCACGGTGGACGCCGTCCTGGAGGAGCGCAAAGAGGACGCCCAGCGCTACAGCCGCCAGCGGAAAAAGGCCCAGCGGGAGCAGGAGAAGATCCACCGCTCCAACAGCGACCGGGCCGCGGACACCGAGGTGTTTCCCCAGGAGGAGCCCTCCCTGGTGGAGGCCACGGTCGTCCAGAAGCGGCGCTGGCTGAAGCTCCGGAAGCTGTCCCTGATCGCCACCGCCCTGGCGGTGGTGTGCTGGACCCCCGCCATCCTCGCCGCCTTTGGCGTGGAGTTCCCCTACTACCACACCATGCCCCTGGTCCGTGGCATTGCGGACGGCGCGCTGCTGGCGGCAGTGTGCGCCGTCAGCTGGCCGGTGTTCGCCGCCGGCTTCGGGCGCGGGCGGGTCAACTGCTTTACGCTGGTTTCCATCGGCGCGGCGGTGACCCTGCTGGATACCCTCACCAGCTTTTCCATGGACGGGCGCAGCGGCGTGGCGTCCCTCTCCGCCCTGTCGGCCCTGGCCTTGGCCCTGGCCATGTGGGGAGAGGCCTGGCGCTCCGGCGCTCTGCGGGAGTCCTTCCGCCTGGTGGCCCTGGGCCAGCCCGCCTATGTGGTGGACCTGACGCAGTACGGCGCCCTCAAGCAGGCCGGCCAGTCCAAGACCTACTATAGCCGCACAGTCAAGGAGGACTCCTCCGCCCGCTGGCAGGCCCTCCTTCTGCCGGTGGTGCTGGTGGGCTCTCTGGTGTTCGCGGTCCTGGCCTCCTGGGGCCAGGGGAATCCGGACAACTTCCTGTGGAGCTGGTCCGCGATTTTGACGGCGGGCGGCGCCCTGGCGCTGCCATTCGTCTATAGTATGCCCTTTTTCCGCCTGGCCCGCCGCCTGGGCAAATCCGGCTGCGCCCTGGCGGGGCACTATGGGGCCAAGCAGCTCAGCTACAGCCGGGAGCTGCTGGTGGGAGACGAGGACCTGTTCCCCCCCGGCACCATCCGCCTGGCCGGGATCAAGATCATCGGCGAGGAGAAGCGGAAGGTGGCCGGCTGCGCCGGCAGCCTGGCCCTGGCCTACCAGTGCGGCTGGACGCCGCTGCTGCGGACCTTTATGATGAACGAGGCGGGCCGGAAGGAGCGGCTGGAGCAGTTCCATGTCCATGAGGAGGGCGGCGTTTCCGCCACCATCCGCGGGGAAACCGCCATCCTGGGCACCGCCCAGCTGCTGCGGAAGATGTCCGTCCGCCTGCCCCGCTCCCTGGAGCGGAAGGACGCCATCTACCTCTCCCTGGACGGGCAGCTGGCCGCCATCTTCGCCCTGGAATACCAGCCGGCGGACAGCGTGCGCTGGGCTCTCTCCGCCACGCGCCGCAACGGCATCACCCCCCTCTTCGTGACCCGGGACCCCAACCTGACCCTGAAGAGCATCAAAAATTTCTTCGGAACCGACGGCGGCGGGCTGATGCTGGAGCTGAACGAGCGGCTCACCCTCTCCCGGCTGCGGGATACAGGGAAGGACGCCCGGCCCAACGCCCTGCTCTACCGGGAGGGGCTGGCCCCCTGCCTGGAGGCGGTGGCCGGCAGCAAGCGGCTGTGTCAGGCCGTGCGCTGGGGCGGCGCCATCACCCTGATGGGCAGCATCGCGGGCACGCTTCTGTCCTTCTACCTGCTCTCCCTGAACCGGGCCTATATGCTCAGTCCGGCCCAGCTCCTGCTGTTTCTGGCCCTGTGGACCCTGCCGGTGCTGCTCCTCTCCTGGAATGCGGACCGTCTGTAGGCTTTTCGTCATTGTGCATTAAAAAAGCGTCTGCCAGCCCTGGAAAACTCCGGGCAGGCAGGCGTTTTTTTGTTAGGTTGCACAAAACCGGCAAAATGTTCAAGTTGCTAAAAAATTTTGTTGTGCATCCAGGAAAAGTAGTATATAATTAACATGTTGGGCCAAACCCATATCGGGAAATGATAACCAATTGGAAGGAGCAGAAACTATGGACATTCGCAACATCTGCCTGCTGGGCCACGGCGGCAACGGAAAAACCTCCCTGGTGGAGAGCATGCTGTATATCACCGGTGCCATCGACCGTCTGGGAAAGACCACCGATGGGAACACCGTTTGCGACTATGATCCGGAGGAGATCAAGCGCCAGATTTCCATTTCTCTGGCCATGACCCCTGTGGTTTACCAGGGCGTGAAAATCAATGTGCTGGACACCCCCGGCAACTTCGATTTCGCCGGCGAAGTCCAGTCCGGCATCCGGGCCGCCGAGGTGGGCGTGCTGGTCTGCGCCTCCAAGGACGGGCTGAGCGTGGGCGCGGAGCGCTGCTGGAAATACCTGAAGCTGGCCAACCGCCCCTGCATGATCTATATCTCCAAGGAGGACGAGGAGAACGCCAACTTCACCATCACCCTGGAAGCCCTGCGCAGCAAGCTGGGCGGCTCCCTGGCCCCCATGGTGGTCCCCATCTGGGATGACAATAAGCGCACCATCGGCATCATCAACGTCCTGGAGAAGAAGGCCTACCGCATCACCGACGCCAAGAAGCGGGAGGAGATCCCCATCCCCGAGAACAAGGTGAAGGTGGTCGACGAGTTCTACGACCAGCTGATGGAGGCTGTGGCCGAGGCCAGCGAAGAGTACATGGAGAAGTATTTCTCCGGCGAGCCCTTCACCCGTGAGGAGATCCGCCGGGGCCTGATGATCGGCATGCGGGACGGCACCGTCACCCCGGTGCTGTGCGGCTCCGCCTTCACCGGCCTTGGAACCGAGATGCTCCTGCAGACCATCGTGGAGCTGGTCCCCTCCCCCACGGTGATCCGCGCCGCGGTGGGCGAGGACGAGAACGGCGATCCGGTGGACGTCCCCCATACCCCCGACGCCCCCACTTCCGCCATTGTGTTCAAGACTATCTCCGATCAGTACGGTAAGTACTCCCTGGTGAAGGTGGTTTCCGGCAAGATCACCAGCGACATGTCCCTCTATGACACCACCACCGGCAAGACCGAGAAGCTGGGCCGCCTCTATACCATGAAGGGCAAAAAGGCGGAGGAGGTCAAGGAGATCGCCTGCGGCGACATCGGCGCCATCGCCAAGATGGACTACGTCCGCACCGGCGACACCCTGTGCGACCCCAAGAAGATCGTCAAGCTCCAGGGGATCTCCTTCGCGGAGCCCTGCTACTCCCGGTCCATCGCCCCCAAGACCCGGGGCCAGGAGGAGAAGATGGCCAGCGGCCTGAACCGCCTGAACGACGAGGACCCCACCTTTACCGTGGTCAACAACGCGGAAACCCACCAGACGGTGGTGTCCGGCGCCGGCGATATCCAGCTGGATGTGCTGGTCAGCAAGCTCAAGAGCCGCTTCGGCGTGGACGTGGAGCTGGGTACGCCCCGGGTGGCCTACCGGGAGAAGATCCGCAAGAAGGTCCGCAAGCAGGGCCGCCACAAGAAGCAGACCGGCGGCAGCGGCCAGTTCGGCGACGTGCATATCGTCTTTGAGCCCCAGGATGAGAGCGAGGATATGATCTTCGCCGAGGAGGTGTTCGGCGGCAGCGTGCCCAAGAACTTCTTCCCCGCCGTGGAAAAGGGCCTGCGGGAGGCCTGCCAGCACGGCGTACTGGCAGGCTATCCGGTGGTGTATCTGAAGGCCACCCTGGTGGACGGCTCCTACCACCCGGTGGATTCCTCGGAAATGGCCTTTAAGACCGCCGCCTCCCTGGCCTACAAGGCGGGCCTGCCCATGGCCGGCCCCGTCCTGCTGGAACCCATCTGCAACCTGAAGGTGCAGGTGCCGGATTCCAACACCGGCGACATCATCGGCGAGCTGAACAAGCGCCGGGGCCGGGTGCTGGGGATGAACCCCATCGGCGGCGGGATGCAGGAGGTGGAGGCCGAGGTGCCCCAGAGCGAGATGCACGATTTCTCCATCGTGCTGCGCTCCATCACCCAGGGCCGGGGGGACTTCACCCTCACCTTCGCCCGGTACGAGCAGCTTCCCCAGAACCTGGAGGCCGCCGTCATCGAGGAGGCCAAGGCCCTGCGGGGGGATTCCGCCGAGAACTGACAGCACATCGCGAAAAATTCCATGGGCCGCGGGCGGGCT
>CAJFVK010000104.1:6016-16419 GCA_904420435.1 uncultured Oscillospiraceae bacterium | reverse complement strand
GGGCGTTTCCGACAAAAAATGGCGGAGAGAAATGTCCCCTCACGGTCCATACTATCTCCGTAGCACGACCCCAAAAACAGCGGAAAGGAGAAGATAGGATGAAACGACTCGCCGCACTCTTGCTCTCTCTGGCAATGGTGCTGGCCCTGGCCGCCTGCGGCACCCAGGATAACGGAACCAACTCCGGCACAAACAACGGGGCCAACAGCGGCACCAACAACAGCACCAACCACGACACCGGCAACGACACCATCGGCGACGACATCCAGAACGGCATCGACAACGCCGTGGACGATGTGGAGGACATGGTGGACGACGGCCAGGTCCTGGAGGACGACGCCGGCCGCAGCAGAAGATAACCCCTGTAACCCCTGCGAGGAGAGAGGGCGGGACTCCCTGGGAGCCCGCCCTCTCTCTGTCGGAAAAATCTTGTCAGACTTTTTCGCAGCCTAAACATGCCGTACCTTTCCCCCTACTCCGCAGAGGGAAAGTTCCCGCTCCGCGGGGGACTCTTTTTCTCAGCTCCGCTCCTCCAGCGCCTCCAGGGCCGCCAGGATCTGCTCCTTGCTCTGGCCACCCACCAGGCGGTCCGCCTCCTGCCCGTCCCGCAGCAGCACCAGGGTAGGGACGCTCATGATCCGGAACTGCTGGACCAGCCCGGGCGCCTGGTCCACATCGGCGGTGCAGACCTTGTAGCGCCCGCCGCTCTCGTCGGCCACCTGCTGGATGGTGGGGGCCAGCATCTGGCAGGGGCCGCACCAGGTGGCGGAGAAATCCAGGAGCACCGGAACGTCGCTGTTTCGGACCTCCTTCATAAAATTGCAGTCGTTCACCTCGATCACAGGCATGCAAGACTCCTCCTTCCCGTGAGATGAGTATGCCCCATTGTAGCAGACTTACCCCGGGGAGTCTACCACAAATGGTAACAAACGGGGAAAATTTCTCCGCGCGGAGGGCCGCCGGGCCTCGGTTGCCTTTTTCCGCCGGCTGTGGTACAATTTGGGAAATCACGGCTCCGGCGGAGGCGCAAGCCGCCGGAGTGATGGGCTATCCTATTCAAAAAAGGAGATTTCTATGCTGTATGGAGTTGTCGCTCTCCTGCTGCTGGCCGCCGACCAGGGGCTGAAGCTGTGGGTTTCGGGCAATTTTGAGCTGCTGGAGAGCCGGCCCCTGATCCCGGGACTGGTGGAGCTGAAATATGTACAGAATACCGGCGGCGGCTGGTCGGTGCTGTCGGACCACACCTGGCTGCTGAGCCTCTTCACCGCCCTCATCATCGCGGCGGTGGCGGTGCTCCTCCTCCGGCGGATCGTCCGCCACCCGGTGGGGCTCTGGGCCTGCGCCCTGATCCTCAGCGGCGGCATGGGCAACCTGATCGACCGGCTGCGGCTGGGATATGTGGTGGACATGTTCAATTTCCTCTTTATGGACTACCCGGTGTTCAACATCGCGGACATCTGCGTGGTGTGCGGCATTCTTCTGGGGGCGGTGTACTACCTGTTCCTCTATGAGAAGTACGACGCCCCGAAAAAGGAGGGGGAGAGCCATGGAGCAGACCCTCGCCGTTCCTGAGGGGACCGTCCAGCGGCTGGACGCCTTTCTGGCCGGCCAGGTGGAGGGGCTGACCCGCTCCGCCGCCCAGCGGCTCATGGAGGAGGGCCGGGTCCTCCTGAACGGGGCCCCCGCCCGGAAGAGCTGCCGGCTCCAGGGCGGGGAGACCGTGGTCCTGTCCATCCCGGAGCCGGAGCCTGTGGAGGCCCTGCCCCAGGACATCCCCCTGGATGTGGTCTATGAGGACGCCGATGTGATCGTGGTGAACAAGCCCGTGGGCATGGTGGTCCACCCCGCCCCCGGCCATCCGGACGGGACCCTGGTCAACGCCCTGCTCCACCACTGCGGCAGCAGCCTCAGCGGTGTGGGCGGGGCCCTGCGCCCGGGCATCGTCCATCGGATCGACCGGGACACCAGCGGCCTCATCATCGCCGCCAAGAACGACGCCGCCCACCTGTCCCTGTCCGGGCAGCTCCAGGACCACAGCCTCCACCGGATCTACGAGGCGGTGGCGGTGGGGCGCTTCCGGGAGGACGCGGGCACGGTGGACGCCCCCATCGGCCGCTGTCCCTCGGACCGGAAGAAGATGGCCGTGGTCCCCGGCGGCCGGCCGGCGGTGACCCACTGGCAGGTGCTGGGCCGCTACCCGGGCCTCACCCACCTGCGCTGCCGGCTGGAGACCGGCCGCACCCACCAGATCCGGGTCCACATGGCCTACATCGGCCACCCCCTCTACGGGGACACGGTCTACGGCAGCCGAAAGGCCGCGCCGGACATGACCGGCCAGTGCCTCCACGCGGTGTCCCTCACCTTCCGCCACCCCCGCACCGGGGAGACCGTCACGGTGACCTGCCCTCTGCCGGAGGAGTTCCGGCGGTTTCTGGAGAAACTGCGGCGGCTGGAAGGGGAGTAACTCCTCTTGGTCCGGAAAGAATTTGAAAAGAGGCGTCTTGCTTTGCAGGACGCCTGTTTTGTTTCACTTAAAATTTTATGGAACTTTTTTCAGGAAAACCTCGTCTGAAGGGGCAGATAGCTATGAACGAGCGATTTGGAAAGGAGCTTTGCCATGAGACGGATCTTACTTGCCGTGCTGCTGATGCTGTCCCTGACACTGACCGGCTGCGTGTACACCACAGCCCCCGACGCCCCGCTGTCCGACGATAAACCGCTTCAGGGGGAGAAGAAGGAACAGGAATCAGAGAATCCCGACACCGAGAATTCTCAGACCACAGATCCTGCCGCTGATCCGGAGACCCTGGCGGACTGCGTCTCCCGGTATACCGGGGAGGCGGCGAAAGCGGACGAGGCGCTGATCCGGGCCATGGCTGCCTATCAGGAGCAGGGGGGGCGGCAGAGCTATGAGTGGTCCCTGCTGCCGGTGTTCTCTCAGGAGATTGCTCCGGACTGGGACAGCCTCACCCTCTATGCCTACATGATGTGTGAGGACACTGGGGTGGATGCGGAGGGCTACTCCACCATGACCGCCCAGGCCTTTGACCAGACGGTAGAGCGGTACCTGGAGGGCGTGGACTACACCCCCAAGGACTCCAGCTATTTTACCTACGCCGATGGCGTCTACACCTCTACCGGCTGGGGGGACATCATGGGGGATTTCCTCCTGCCTGTCTCCCTCACCGCCAATGCCGACGGCACCTATACCATGGAGCTGGTGGGATACCAGTTCTACGAGTGGGATTTCGTCCCCGGCGAGACAACCTGCAGCCCGCTGATGGAGGCCTTTATGGAGATTGCCGGGGGGCAGCGGCCGGAATCCCCGAAGGAGGCTCTGCTGGAGTGCTATCTCGATGAGGAGCTCCGGAGCAGCCTGCCGGTGTCCTCCCAGCAGACGGTGACCTTCCGCCTCACCGGGGAGGAGGCGCATCCCTTCCAGTACCTCTCCTGCCAGCGGTCCTCTTCCCTTCCGTCCCAGTCGTAAAGGAGGTCCTTCCATGAAGCGGCTTCTGCCATTCCTGCTGATTTTTGCCCTGCTGCTCACCGGCTGCGCCCCGGCGGAGCCGGAGGCGCCGGAGGAGAACCCCCCGGAAACCGTGGACTCTGCCCCGCCTCCGGAGGAGCCATCGGAGGCGGAACCCCCGGAGGAGGACGGCGGCCCCTTCCCCTATGTCCGGGCGGAGCTCGGGGCCCCTGCTTCCGGCCACTGGCGCTTCCCGGTGACGGCGGCCGCCTCCGACCAGCTTCACCAGCTGGTCCCCGCCGACCCCACGTCCCTGGCGGGCTATCCTGTCCTCCAGGGGGAGATGGACTCCTGGAAGGTCTGGCTGGAAACCGGGGACGGCCGGGCCCTGTGTCTGGACTGGTGGGCGGACGGCCAGGTCCGGCTGGCGTGGGACGGGCAGCTCTACGACTGCACGGCCGGCGTGGACCCCGACGCCCTGTGCGCCTTTCTTCTTCAGGCCCAGCTGGAGGCGGTGCTGGCCGACATTCCCGCCTTTACCGCCATGTCCCTGGAGGAATTTGACTACTACGACAGTGAGGACAGCGCCACGCGATACCGGGAGGTCCTTCTGGATCAGGACCAGTCCCGGCAGGCGGCGGAGCTGCTCCAGACGGACCGGTGGGAAACCGTGGACATGGAAACCGCCGACTACCTGGCCCGGGGGTGGCCGGAGTTTCTCTCCCTCTGGTGTGAGGGCGGGATGGCGGCGAAGATGTGCGACGCCGAGATCGAGGGCACGATGTATACCTGTATTTTCTACTACATCGACGGACGGGAGGACCAGCAGGCCAACATCTTCGCCCCGCCCGAGGTCTATCCCGCGCTGTGCGGTCTGTTCAACTCCCTGGCGGAGGAGTAGGCCTGTGAAAGGAGGTCCTTCCATGAAGCGGTTTCTGCCGTTCCTGCTGATCCTGGCCCTGCTGCTCACCGGCTGCGCCCCGGCGGAGCCGGTGGCGCCGGAGGAGAACCCCCCGGAAACCGTGGACCCCGCCCCACCTCCGGAGGAACCATCGGAGGTGGAGATCGTCCTGGCCCCCTCCCTCGGCCGGTACGCCGACGTGCTGGCGGGCCGGGCGCCGGAGGACTCCGTGGATGACAACGGGCTCGTCTTCCTCCGGGACGCCATCAACGTGTTCTCCGGCCATCTCATCTCCCACCCGGAGCTGGCCCGGGGCACCTGGACCCTCTCGGCCTCCTTCGCCGACGAGCTCCACTTCACCGGTCCGGACGGCACCGTCCTGGGCTGGGACCGGATCCAGGTCTACGACCCGGCCGAAGCCGCCCCGGAATTTGGCCAGGAGAACCTGGACCTGCGCTGGGAGCTGTGGTGCCGTCACTGTCCCTGCTTCAACGATGCCCAGAGCGGCTGGCAAAACGTGAGAACCGCCCCGGCGTTCCTTGCGGCCTTAGATGCGTTTACCGCCTATCTGAAGGAGCATCCGGACGTCTTTTCCGACGGCCACATCTCCATCTGGAAGGACGCCGCCTGGCGGATAGACCAGGATGACCGGGGCGACTGCTACCTCCAGTTTTTCTGGCCCAACCGGGTCCTGGGGCCCTCCGTGTCCCAGCTGCGCCTGGATCCGGACGGGACCATCACCCAGGAGGCCCCCAGGCTCCTGATGGATCTCCAGGATAACCTGGACCACCTGGACGAGCCTCTGGAGGAGCAGATCGCCCGCCGCTTCGCCAACGCCTGGCGTCTTCCCTGCGTTCCACGGGGCGACGCCGCCTGGGACGCCCTGGAGGCCGAGGCGACCGAGGCCTTTACCGCGCAGCTGCTGGAGTGGATGGAAACGCGTTCTGTTACAGGCGAGGACCCTGCTATGCTCCCGTACTGCCTGTGGATCCTCTCCCGGTGGGCGTCGGAAGGCGTTTCCTTTGAAGCCATCGTGTTTGATTATTCCTATGATTACGAGTTTTGGGGAGTATACTGGCTTGAATATAGCCCCAGTGATGGGGTCATAAACATAGCCACCGGCTCATGGGCCCTGTGAGTGTGAGAATATCCGAACAAAGGGAGGCGTTCCCTGTGGGGAACCCCTCCCTTTTGCCCGGCACCGCTCTACAGCACCAGGTAGCCCATCGGCGCTCTGTCTGCCGGTCCTCTTTCCCCAAGGCCGGTGATTTCCCGAGGAAACGTCGTCAAAAATCTGCCTCCCGGACAGGCTTCGCGGGTTTTTTTCTCCGGCGTCTGGTAGTCTGTAGACAGGAATCTTACGCCCGGAGGAAGGAGCAGCCATGGAACAGGTCAAGCTGGCGTCGAAAAAAATCCAGTACATCCCCATCAATCACATCGCCCCCAACCCGGCCCAGCCCCGGCGGTACTTCGACCAGGAGGGCCTGCGGGAGCTGGCGGAGTCCATCCGCCAGCACGGCATCCTCCAGCCCCTCACCGTCCAGCGGGGCCAGTACAGCTACGTGCTGGTGGCCGGGGAGCGGCGGCTCCGGGCCGCGGGAATGGCGGGCCTCGGCAAGGTCCCCTGCGTGGTGGTGGAGCTGGACGGGGAGGAGAGCGCCGTCCTGGCTCTGATCGAGAATCTCCAGCGCAGCGACCTCCACTACATGGAGGAGGCGGAGGCCATCTCCCGGCTGATCACCACCTACCACCTGTCCCAGGAGGAGGTGGCGGGAAAGCTGGGGAAATCCCAGTCCGCCGTGGCCAACAAGCTGCGGCTGCTGCGCCTGTCCCCGGCCTGCGTGGAGCTGCTGCGCAGCTACCAGCTCACGGAGCGCCACGCCCGGACCCTCCTGCGCCTGGCCGACGAGGAGGAGCGCCTGGCGGCGGCCCGTTACGTGGGGGAGCGCCATCTGAACGTGGCCCAGACGGAGGAGTATGTGGAGGGTCTCCTCCGCCAGCGGCAGACCACGCCGCCCCAGCGGCGGTGCGGCTACGTCATCAAGGACGTGCGCATCTTCCTCAACAGCCTGCGCCGCAGCGTGCAGATCATGCAGCAGGCCGGGGTGGACGCCAAGGTGGACCGGCAGGAGACGGAGGAGGGCATCACCGTCACCGTCAGCATCCCCAAGAGCGTCAATCGATAAAGAGCCCCGCCGCCTCCAGCGCGTCGATGACGCTGTCCTCGTCCGTCCCGGACACCCAGGCCTGCCGGGCGTTCAGGTCCAGCCGGGCCCGGGCGATCCCCGGCTGCCGGAGGAGCTTCTCCTCCAGCTCCCCGGCGCACTGGGCGCAGTGGATCTTGCCCGCGCAGGACTGGCAGGCGTGGTAGGTCACCCCATAGGTAAATTCCATTCTTCCATTCCTCCTTACCGGAGCATGATAGCACGCCTCCCGCCGGAAAGGCAACCCCTGTCCGGAAAGAAAGGACTGCCCGCCGGTAAATTCCGCCGGTTTCGGCGGTTTTCCTTGCTTTTTTCTCCCGCTTCGTTCATAATGGGGGAAAGACCTGATCGGAGGAGGCGAGCGCATGGAGCGCGTCAGCAAGGAGAACTACTACCTGGACATCGCCCAGACTGTCATCGAGCGGGCCACCTGCCTGCGGCGGTGCTACGGCGCTATCATTGTGAAAAACGACGAGATCATCTCCACCGGCTACAACGGCGCCCCCCGGGGGCGGAAGAACTGTGTGGACATGGGCTACTGCACCCGGGAGGCCATGAAGGTGCCCCGGGGGCAGCGCTATGAGCTCTGCCGCAGCGTCCACGCGGAGGCCAACGCCATCATCTCCGCCGCCCGCCGGGACATGGTGGGGGGCACGCTGTACCTGGTGGGAAAGGACGCCGCCACCGGCGCCCTCCTGGGCGACGCCACCTCCTGCTCCATGTGCCGCCGGCTGATCATCAACGCGGGGCTGGAGAAGGTGGTGATCCGCACCTCCCCCACGGAGTACCAGGTGGTGCGGGTGCAGGACTGGGTGGAGGAGGACGACTCCCTGCCGGACCGGGAGCTTTCCGGCGACCCGGACTGCTGCTGAGGGGACCGGGCTTCCGCCCGGCCGCAAGCGGATGCACCCTGGCAAAACGAGGAGGGGCCGCCACACAAGGGCCTGTGGCGGCCCCTCTTGTCGTGTTTGGGAAGCGCCTGCGGGCCTGGGCAAGCCGGGTCCGTCATAGAAGGAACGCCTTATTTTCCCAGCTTAGCGCGCAGCTCAGCGCCCATGTCCTCGTACCCGGGCTTGCCCAGAAGGGCGAACATGTTCTTCTTGTAGGCCTCCACACCGGGCTGATCGAAGGGATTCACCCCCAGCACGTAGCCGCTGAGGCCGCAGGCGTACTCAAAGAAGTAGATCAGCTCGCCCAGGGTGTAGGCGTTCTTCTCCCCGGCCCGGAGGATGATGTTGGGCACGCCTCCCTCCACGTGGGCCAGGAGGGTGCCGTCCATGGCCTGGGTGGCGATGTAGTCCATGTCCTTCCCGGCCAGGAAGTTGAGCCCGTCCCCGTCGCCCTGGTCGTAGGGGACCTTCAGCTCCGCGGCGGAGGGGCCAAAGCGCACCACGGTTTCAAAGAGGTGCCGCTCCCCCTGCTGGATGTACTGACCCATGGAGTGGAGGTCCGCGGTGAACTCCACGCTGGCGGGGAAGATGCCCTTGTTCTCCTTGCCCTCGCTCTCCCCGTAGAGCTGCTTCCACCACTCGGTCATAAACCGGAAGGCGGGCTCGTAGGAGGCCAGGATCTCGATCTTCTTGCCGGAGCGGTACAGCTCGTTCCGGGCGGCGGCGTACTGCCAGGCGGGGTTCTGCCGGAACTCTCCGGACCGGCAGGTTTCCATCATGTCCGCCGCGCCGGCCATCAGGCGGGTGATGTCCACCCCGGCCACCGCGATGGGCAGCAATCCCACGGCGGTGAGGACGCTGTAGCGGCCGCCCACGTCGTCGGGCACCACAAAGGTTTCATACCCTTCCGCGTCGGCCAGACTCTTCAGGGCGCCCCTGGCCTTGTCGGTGGTGGCGTAGATCCGCCCGGCCGCTCCCGCCTTGCCGTACTTCTTCTCCAGCATCTCCCGGAAGAACCGGAAGGCCACGGCGGGTTCGGTGGTGGTGCCGGACTTGGAGATCACGTTGACGGAGAAGTCCTCCTCCCCGATCAGGTCCATGATCTCCTGGAGATAGTCGGCGGAGAGGCCGTTGCCGGCAAAGTAGATGTTGGGAGTGTCCTTCTTCTTCAGGTTGTAGTTGGGGGAGCAGAGGAAGTCGATGGCCCCCCGGGCCCCCAGGTAGCTGCCGCCGATGCCGATGACCACCAGGGCGCGGCTGTCCCCCTGGATTTTCTTAGCCGCAGCCTGAATCCGGGCAAACTCCTCCCGGTCGTAGTCCCGGGGCAGGTTTACCCAGCCCACAAAGTCGTTGCCCCGTCCGGTGGCCTCCTGGAGCCACTGGTGGGCCTGTGACAGAGCCGGCTCCAATCCGCTCAGATCGCCGGCCGCTTTGGAATAGTCCACAGAAATCATGGGAACGCTTCCTCCTTGGTAAAATTTAGGGGATGATCGTGGCCCTATTATACCACACCCCGGCTGGCGCGTACAATAGAAAAAACGGTCCTTCCGCCCCTCAGCTCTCAAAGGGCTCCAGGAGGAAGCTCATCCGGAGCACCCGCTCCAGGATCTGCCCGTAGCCCAGGCGCGCCACGCTCTCCCCGGCCACCAGGGGGATCTCCGCCACCACGTTCTCCCCCGCTGTCAGGCGCAGGGTCCCCAGCTGCTGCCCCTGCTCCACCGGGGCGGGCACCTGGGTCTCCAGCGTGATCTCCTGCTCCAGCTGCGTCCCCTTCTCCAAAAGCAGGGTACTCCCCTCTCCCAGGACGGGCTGTACGGAGGGCCGCTCCCCCATGGTCACCGCCACCGGCGGCAGGACCTGCTCCGGCGCGGCGTGGACCACCTGGTAGCTGGCGAAGCCGTAGTTGAGCATGGCCTTGGCCCCCTCGAACCGGTCGTTGGAGGTGGAGGATTTCAGCACCACCGCGATCAGCTCCATCCCGTCCCGCTCGGCGGTGGCGGAGAGGCAGTAGCCCGCGGCGTCGGTGCTGCCGGTCTTGAGCCCCGTGGTGCCCTCGTAGTAGCGCACCAGCCGGTTGGTGTTGGCCAGGGTAAAGGCCCCATCCCGGAGGGTGTCCATCCAGATGGTGGTGAACGTCCGGATATCCGGGTGGTGGAGGATCAGCTCCCGGGACATGAGGGCGATGTCGTAGGCGCTGGTCAGGTGCCCCTCCGCCGGGAGGCCCGTGCAGTTGACGAAGTGGGTGTCCTCCATCCCCAACTCCGCCGCCCGCTGGTTCATCATGGAGACGAAGTTGTCCATGCTGCCGCCGATGTGCTCCCCCAGGGCCACCGCCGCGTCGTTGCCCGATGCCACGCATACCGCCTTCAGCAGGTCCTCCACAGTCATCTGCTCGTTCTCCTTCAGATAGACCTGGGAGCCCCCCATGGAGGCGGCGTAGGCGCTGGTGGTGACCACGTCGTCGTAGCGGAGCCTCCCGCTGTCGATAGCCTCCATCACCAGCAGGATGGTCATCACCTTGGTGACGCTGGCGGGCTCCAGCTGCTCGTGCTCGTTGGCCGCGGCCAGCACCTGGCCGGTCTCCTTCTCCATCAGCACATAGCTCTGGGCGTTCACCGTCAGGGCCGCTCCCTGGGCCGGGACGGCCAGGAGCAGACACAGCAGCAGCGCCAGGGCGGCGAATCGTTTCATAGCCATCTCTCCTTTTCCGTGTTGCTGCCATTCTATGAGGGGCGCGAAAAAAACATGCCCCGCGGACAACTTTCGAGTTGCAAAACGAAAAAGTGTGTGCTATAATACCTTCACGCGCAGGCGTAGTTCATCGGTAGAATGAAAGCTTCCCAAGCTTTAGAGGTGGGTTCGACTCCCATCGCCTGCTCCAAAAAGAAAGACACGACGTAAGTCGTGTCTTTCTTTTTGGATTCCAGCCGCCAAAGGCGGCC
>CAJFVK010000104.1:0-5909 GCA_904420435.1 uncultured Oscillospiraceae bacterium | reverse complement strand
TGCCTGCGGCAAAACGCTCGTACGGCGCAAAAGCGCCGATATTTCAGCGGCGCGACTCTCCCCGTTCGTGCCAACCGCCAGAATGCCGGTTGGGCGGGTTTCCTATACCTTTTCGAGATTTCAAAACATTGATTTTAGCCGTTCCTTCCGAAAAAGAGGGCACGACCTGCGTCGTGCCCTGTGCTGCGGACGGGACGACTACAGGGAGAGGCCGAAGGGCCTTCCCAGGTCCAGCAGCTCCTGGTAGACCGGCTCCGGCAGGTCGATGCCCTCCCGGAGGTTCCGCTCCATCCGGTTGAAGCTCTGCTCCCCGGGCAGGAAAATCTCTCCGACGCCCTCCGCCTTCCGGAGGCCCTTGATCTCACCGGCCATGGCCGAGAGGGCGGATTTGAAGCTGTCCACATCGATGAAGTGGGCAATGTCGATGGCGCCGATGAAATGGCCGATCCCCTGGGGCTCGTCCATCACATAGAGGTCGTGGAGCTGGGAACCGTAGCCGGCGCCGCTGAGCACGCCGCAGAGGATCTCCACCGCGATGGCGAGGCCGCTGCCCTTGGGCCCGCCGATGGGGATCAGGGAGCCCTTCCGGCCCTCCGCCGGGTCGGTGGTGGGGTTCCCCTCCCGGTCCAGGGCCCACCCCTCGGGGATGGACTGGCCCAGCTTCTGGGCCAGGATCAGCTTCCCCAGGGCCACCACGCTGGGGGTCATGTCCAGCACCACCGGTTTTCCGCCGGAGGGGGCGGCGATGGAGATGGGGTCGGTGCCCATGAAGGGCTCCGCGGCGCCGTAGGGGGCGATCTTCCCGTTTAAGTTGGTGCTGGCAAAGCCGATCATGTCCTGGGCGGCGGCCAGCTTGGTGTAGTAGGCGGCTGCGCCGAAGTGGTTGGAGTTGCGCACCGTGGCGAAGCAGCAGCCGGTCTCCCGGGCCTTCCGGATGCAGGTTTCCATAGCGAATTTGGCGCTGAGGGCCCCCAGAGTGTTTCCCGCGTCGATCACCACCGCCGAGGGGCTCTCCCTGACGATTCGGATCTGATTGGTCCGGGAAACCAGTCCGGCGTTCAGCCGCTGGAGGTAGATGGCCATCCGGCTGACCCCGTGGGAGCTGACGCCGGTCAGGTCCGCGTCCACCAGCACGTCGGCCACCGCCGCCGCGCAGTCCGGCGCCACCTCTGAGGCGGTCAGAACCTGGTAACAGTAGTCGCGCAGAGCGTCCGCGCTGCATCTTGGCATAAAATTTTCTCTCCTCTCGTTCGATCGCGTCTGCCCGCCGGTCTCCCCGGCGGGTTTCTCATACCCCAGTCAGATCAAAGGGCGGTGTGTACTCCTCCCGGGCGGAGGAGCTGTCCTGCCGGTAGCCCGCTGTGATCCCCACATTCTCCATGTACCGCAGGGCCGCCCGGTATTCCCCGCCGGTGACCCGCCGCCGGAGCATGCCCTCCGCCCCCGGCTGGGGGGTGTACTGGGACATGAGGGAGAAGAGCACCGTCCCCGGTGGGAAGGCGCCAGCCACCCAGTCCATCACCCGGCGGGTGTTCTCCAGGGCGCCTGGGAGCATCAGGTGGCGGATCACCACCCCCCGCCGGAGGAGGCCCTCCCCGTCAAAGACGCAGGGCCCCGTCTGGCGGACCATCTCCCGGATGGCCGCCCGGGCCACGTCGAAGTAGTCCGGCGCGCCGCTGCAGGCCGCCGCCAGGGCGCTGTCGGCATATTTCAGGTCCGGCAGGTAGATCTGGACCCTCCCCTCCAGGGTCCGGAGGGTTTCCACCCGCTCGTAGCCGCCGCTGTTCCACACCACCGGCACCGGCAGAGGCTCCGCCAGAGCCCGCCGGATGGCCGGGGCGAAGTGGGTGGGGGTCACCAGGTTGATGTTGTGGGCCCCCTGGCCGATCAGCTCCAGGAAGATCTCCCGCAGCCGCTCCACGGTGACGGTTTTGCCGAAGTTCTCCCGGCTGATCCGCCCGTTCTGGCAGAACACGCACCCTAAGGGGCAGCCGGAGAAGAACACCGTGCCGCTGCCCCGCCGGCCGCTGATGCAGGGCTCCTCCCAGAAGTGGAGGGCCGCCCGGGCCACCACCGGCAGCCAGGGCATGCCGCACCGGCCGAAGCCCTCCTCTTCCGTTCGCGCCGCGCCGCACCGGCGGGGACAGAGATTGCAGATCATGGCTTGTCCTCCTCGCGCTGAGGAGCGCCGGCACAGCAGGGCCGGCGCTCCCTCTTCTGTTCCTGTCCGCTCCGGCGACGCCCTACCAGAAGAGCCCCTCCCCGGAGAAATACCAGGTGTTGTCCTGCCGGATCATGGTGACGGTTTCCGTCATGGAGCCGCTCTCGCCCCCCTCGGTCATAATGAAGGTCAGCGTCACGCTGGCGTTGTACTCGTCCAGAAAGTCGATGGACGCCACCTGCACCTCCAGGGTGGGGTACTCCACCCCCACGGCCTCCGGCGGCAGGGCGGCGGCCAGGCCGAAGAGGCCGTCCACCGCCGCGGACAGGTCGAAGCCCGCCAGATCCCCCACCAGGGACAGGGCCCCCTGGTAGATGGCGGTGTAGGCCGGGTCAAAGCAGTCCAGCATGGCCTTCACGTCCTGCCGGTTGTAGGCCGCCTGGAAGTCCGCCACCGTCTCCCGGATGCCGTCCGCCGGATCCCGGGTGTCCTGGTACACCAGGTATCCCCCGCCGCACAGGGCCGCCAGCACGACGACGATCAGGAAGATCTTGGCGCCGCTGAGGCCCTTTTTCGCCGCGCCGGCCACAGCCGCCGCCCCCTGGACCGCCTGGGCCGCGGCCGTGATGGTCTGGACCGGCGCCTGGACCTGGGCCGCCGGCGGGGCTGGCTGGGGCGCAGAGGCCACTCCCTGGGGCTCCCGGGCCGGCTGGCCGGCATCGGCGGTCTGGGCCTGGCCGCACACATGGCAGAACCGGGCGTTGTCCGGCAACTGGGCGCCGCATTTGGTACAAAACATGGTTTCTCTCTCCTCTCTGTTTCCGCCGGGATGGGCCGGCGGGGGTTTTCGTCAAAAAGCGCCGTTTTCCAGGGTGAGCTGCTCCTCACCCCCCAGGGCCTCCCGGACCGCCGCCAGGTACCGGGCGAAGGCGGAGGGCACCGCGTACCCCTCCAGCCCGGCCAGATCCGTCCAGGTCAGGCCTGCGCCCTCCCCCCGGACCTCCGCCAGGTAGCCGGTCATCTGCCACTCCACGTGGGTGAAAATGTGCTTTGCCTGGATCCGGGCCCGCCAGTCCACCGGCCGCAGGCCCCACTGCTCCAGAACTCTGGCCGCCTCCCCCTCGGGGAGAGCGCCGGGCACATGGGGAAATTCCCACAGCCCCGCCAGGAGCCCCCTCTCCGGCCGCTTGCGCAGAGCCACCTGGCCCTGGCGCAGCAGCAGATACACCGTCAGCTCCTCCCGGCGGCGCTCCGCCTTCTTCTTCCGCCGGGGCAGCTCCAGCTGCCGTCCCTGCCGCCGGGCCTCGCAGAAGCCGGCAAGGGGGCAGGCGGCGCAGTCCGGTGCCCCGTTGGGAAGGCACACGGTGGCCCCCAGGTCCATCAGCGCCTGGTTGAAGGCCCCGGGCCGGTCCGCCGGCATGGCCGGCTCCATGGCCTCCCGGACCGCCCGGCGGACCCTGGGATCCAGGATGTCCCCCTCCATGGCCGCCGCCCGGGCGGCTACCCGCAGCACGTTTCCGTCCACCGCCGGCACCGGCTGGCCGAAGGCGATGGAGGCCACCGCCCCGGCGGTGTACTCCCCCACCCCCGGCAGGCGGAGGAGGGCCTCATATGTCCCGGGAAATACGCCGCCCAGCTCCCCCTGGATCACCTGCGCCGCCCGCTGGAGGTTCCGGGCCCGGCTGTAGTAGCCCAGGCCCTCCCACAGCTTCAAAAGCTCCTCCTCCGCAGCGGCGGCCAGGGCCGCCGTGTCCGGCAGCCGCTCCATCCACCGCTCATAGTAGGGGATCACCGCCGCCACCCGGGTCTGCTGGAGCATGATCTCCGACACCCACACCCGGTAGGGGTCCCGGGTCCCACGCCAGGGGAGCTCCCGCCTGTTCACATCGTACCAGGGCAGCAGGGCCGGCGCCAGTCGCCGGAGGATCTCCCGCTGCTCCTCTCGCAGCTGTTCCATCTTCTCCAACTTATCCAAACCTCTCCGCATAGCCGCACCGCCGGCACAGCGCCTCCCTTGGCCGCCGGGCGGAAAATCCATCGTACAGCGCCCGGGCCCGGGGGGACGCCAGAATCTCCTCCAGGCTCTGGGAGAAGAGGTTCCCCAGGGGGATGTCCCCCTCGTGGTCCAGGCAGCAGGGCACCACCGTCCCGTCCCAGAGGACGGCGATCTGCTCCCGAAGGGCCAGGCAGAAGCTGGCCCCCCGCTCCGGGGCATTCAGGTCCGGCCAGTCGAACCGCTCCGCCCGCTCCAGGTACAGCCGCTCCCCCAGCCGCCAGCTGTCCGGCCGGGGCTGTGGCCAGGCCAGAGGCGCGGTCATCGTCCGCTCCCCCAGGAAGGAGAGGATCTCCCCGTTCCACCGGTCCGCCCCGCCTATGTTCCACAGCCGCAGGGCGCAGAGCTTCCCTGCCCCCTCCGCCAGGCGGCAGAACGCCCACACGCCCTCCAGGTACGCCTCCAGATCCCCCGCCCCGCTGCCCTCGGCGCTGTGGAGGGAGATGCTCACCTTGTGAACCGCCGGGTGGAGCAGGGCCGCCCCCGCCCGGGGCAGCAGGGTGCCGTTGGTGGTCACGCAGGCGCGGAGGTCCTCCCCGGCGCAGATGTCCAGGATCTCTCCCAGCTCCGGGTGGAGCAGGGGCTCCCCCATCACGTGGAGGTACACATACCGGGTATGGCCCCTCAGGGCACGGGCCGCCAGGCGGAAGCGCTCCGGGGACATCCGCCCCGGGGGACGCCGGGTGCCGGGGCAGAAGCTGCAGCGGAGGTTACAGAGATTGGTGATCTCCACATAGGCCCGCTTGAACATGCGCCTCTCCCCCTCTCCCCCGGATTCGCCGCCATCCCGCTTCCGCGGGCATCCCATCGCGGCCTTTGGGGCTATTGTACCACAGATCCGCCCCGGAGGCAACGGCCGCCGGGGCGGGGCCGCCGCTCCGGCCTTTGGATGAAAAGTTTTACCGATTTTCTCAAGAAAACAGGGAAAATAGTCTTGACAAACTCTGCCCGCACCCGTATAATAGTCAGGAACTTCGGTTCACACAACTGCAAACCTTATCAAGAGTGGCGGAGGGAACGGCCCGATGAAGCCACGGCAACCTGCCTTTCGGCAAGGTGCCAATTCCGGCGGTAAGCGCAAGATGAGGATTTCCCTTAGCTGCTAGCACGTTCCCGCCGGGAGCGTGCTTTTTTCGTCTTACGCCCTGAGAAACCGACTACATCAGAAAGAGAGGCTGACAAATGGCACACCGTATTTTCACTTCCGAATCCGTTACCGAGGGGCACCCCGACAAGGTCTGCGACCAGATCTCCGACGCGGTGCTGGACAGCATCCTGGCCCAGGACCCCTACGGCCGGGTGGCCTGTGAAACCGTCACCACCACCGGCATGGTGATGGTCATGGGGGAGATCTCCACCAAGTGCTATGTGGACATCCCCCACATTGTCCGGAAAACCGTGGAGAAGATCGGCTACAACGACCCCTCCTGCGGCTTTGACGCCCGCAGCTGCGCGGTGCTCACCAGCATCGACGAGCAGAGCGACGACATCGCCATGGGCGTGGACGGGGACAACGACGAGGACATCGGCGCCGGCGACCAGGGCATGATGTTCGGCTACGCCTGCGACGAGACCCCCGCCCTGATGCCCGCCCCCATCGCCATGGCCCACGACCTGTGCCGCCGGCTGGCCGCCGTGCGCAAGAGCGGGGAGCTGAGCTGGCTGCGGCCCGACGGCAAGAGCCAGGTCACCGTG
>CAJFVK010000103.1 GCA_904420435.1 uncultured Oscillospiraceae bacterium | reverse complement strand
CCAGTTCACGGGCATGGTGGTCTTGTAGGCCAGGCCGTGCTTGTAGAGCTGGAGGAAGATCCACTGGGTCCACTTGTAGTAGCTGGGGTCGGTGGTGTTCACCACCCGGTCCCAGTCGAAGGAGTAGCCCAGCATCTTCAGCTGCCGGGTGAAATTCTCAATATTGTCGTGGGTCACCTTGGCCGGGTGGATGTGGTTTTTGATGGCGTAGTTCTCTGTGGGCAGGCCGAAGGCGTCGTACCCCATGGGGAAGAGCACATTGTACCCGTCCATCCGCTTTTTTCTCGCCACCACGTCCATGGCGGTGTAAGGCCGGGCGTGGCCCACATGGAGCCCCTGGCCGGAGGGGTAGGGGAACTCCACCAGGGCGTAGAACTTGGGCTTGTCCGTCTCCCCGGTCTTGGCGGCGAAGGATTTCTCCTCCTCCCACTTGTGCTGCCACTTCTTCTCAATGGCAGTAAAATCGTATTTCACATCTATCACACTTTCCTCTGTTTCTTAGCCTCGCGGCATAGGGGTAACCATACTGGGTTATTATACCGAAAACGGGACGGGATTGCAAGAGCATCCCGGCAATTTGCGGCAGATCGGGAAAAAATCGCCCCGGCGTCCCCATTTGGGAGCACCGGGGTTTCTCTTTCTCGCCTGAAAATGGACCGTCCGCACTGCCTGCGGGCGGCGTCAAAGCTTAGGCCGCCGCCCCCTACTCTCTCCCGGAGCGGGCGGCCTCAAACTCCGCCTGGATGGCCTGGTCCGGCTCCGGCGTCAGCAGGGACACCACCACGATCACCACGCAGGACACCAGGAAGGCCGGCAGCAGCTCGTAGATGGCGAACACCCCGCCCAGGCGGCTGATCACCAGGTTCCACAGGAACACCATCACGCCGCCGGACACCATGCCCGCCACGGCCCCGGCGTGGGTGGTCCGCTTCCAGAAGAGGGAGAGGATCATCACCGGGCCGAAGGTGGCGCCGAAGCCCGCCCAGGCGAAGCTGACGATGGTGAAGATCACGCTGTCCTCGTCCAGGGCGATGACCATGCCCACCAGGGCCACCAGGAGCAGCGTCACCCGGCTGACCCGCATGACCTGCTTGTCGCTGGCGTCCCGGCGCAGGATGCCCTGGTAGATGTTTTTGGCCAGGGCGGAGGCGGCGATGAGCAGATAGGAGTCCGAGGAGCTGATGGTGGCCGCCAGAATGCCCGCCATGACGATACCGGCAAAGAGAGGGTGCATCAGGATGGAGGCCATGGTGGAGAAGATGTTCTCCGCGTCGGAGGCGGTGAGGTGGGCGGTGGGCAGCATGGCCCGGCCGATAACGCCGATCATCACCGCGGCGGTCAGGGAGATCACCACCCACACGGTGGCGATCCGGCGGGACTTCTTCAGCTCCCCCGCCCGGCGGATGGCGATGAACCGCAGCAGCACCTGGGGCATGCCGAAGTACCCCAGCCCCCAGGCCAGGGAGGAGCAGATGGTCAGCCAGCTGTACTCCGCCGCCTCACCGAACACCGGCGCGCCGGCGGCGGACACCGCCTGGAGCCCGTCGGCCCCCACCTCCGGCACGGCGGTGGTGAAGAAGCTCCAGAAGCCGGGGATGCTCCGGGCGTTTTCCACCACCACGTCAAACCCGCCCACGTGGGCCGTGCCCAGGATCAGCACCGCCAGCAGGGCCCCCACCATCACGATTGCCTGCATGAAGTCCGAGGCGCTCTCCGCCAGAAAGCCCCCCAGGAAGGTGTACAGCAGCACAAACAGGGCCCCCACCACCATCATCAGCCGGTAGTCCGCGTCAAAGAGGGTGCTGAAGAGCTTGCCGCAGGTGACAAAGCAGCTGCCCGCGTAGACGGCGAAAAACACCAGGATGAACACCGAGGAGATCAGCATCAGCACCTTTTTCTTCTCCTTGAAGCGGTTGCTGAAGAAGTCCGGCAGGGTGATGGAATTGCCGGCGATGTAGGAGTAGTGCCGTAGCCGGCGGGCCACAATGAGCCAGTTTAAGTAGGTGCCGACGGCAAGGCCGATGGCGGTCCAGGCAGCGTCGGCCACGCCGCACCAGTAGGCCACGCCGGGCAGGCCCATCAGCAGCCACCCGCTCATGTCCGAGGCCTCGGCGCTCATGGCCGCGATCCACGGCCCCAGGGTACGGCCGCCGATGAAGTAGTTTTCCGAGTTCTGGTTGGCCCGCTTGGCAAAGTACAGGCCAATGCCGATCACCGCCGCCATATAGCAGACCATGGCGATCAAAATTTGTATGGAGCTGCTGGTCACAACAACACACCCTCCTGCTGATAGAATTTCTTTCCTGTTTCTCCCCATCCAGGCAAATATATGTGACAATATACACAATTTCCTTGCGCTTTGTCAAGCTAAATCAGAAAAGCACCGGCAAAAAAGCGGAAAAAGCCGGCCCCGCCGCTCCGCGGGGCCGGCCTGCTGCCGCTCTGTTTCCCTCCCGGGATATGGGATTCCCGGCGCCGCCAGCTGACAGCCGGGGTGTTTCCGCCCCGGGGGTTCGCCGGCAGAATGCCCGGCTTCGCCCAGGCGGCCTGGGGCTCACTCCCCCAGGAGCTCCGACAGCTCCAGGGGCGTTCCGTCCTGCCACAGGCGCTCCAGGTCGTAGAAGGCCCGGGCCTCCCGGCTGAACACGTGGACCACCACGCTGCCGAAGTCCAGCAGCACCCAGGTGCCGCCCCGGTGCCCCTCCCGGTGGAGGGTGGGCTCGCCGGAGCGGTTCACCGCCTCCTCCACCGCGTCGCACAGGGCGTTGATCTGGGTGTTGCTGCTGCCGGTGCAGATGACGAAGTAGTCGGCCAGGCTGGTCTGCTCCCCCACGTCAATCACCGTAATCTCCATGCCCTTCTTGCTGTCCAGGGCTTTGGCGGCTGTCACCGCAAGTTCCTTTGGAGTCATCCTGCTCCTCCTTTTGTTTTGATCTTTTACGCGGCGGCGGAATAGGTTTCGCCGCTCACGGTGCTGCCCGGCTCCGCCGGCTCAGCGGGGGCCGCGCTGCCGCTCTCCCCGCCGGAGGCCACCTCTCCCCCGCTTGCGGAGGGAGGAGAAACCGGGTCCGCCGGCGCGTCAGCGGCGCCCTGCTCCCCGGAGGTACCAGAGCTGCCGGAATCTGTCGACGTCCCAGAGCCATCGGGATCCGTTGCGGTACCGGAATCCCCCGGGTTCTCCGGCGTTGTGGTCCCGCCGTCCGGGTTCTCCGGGGTAGTGGCGCCGGGATCCTGGCCGCCGTCGCCGGTGGTGCCCGTCCCATCGGGATTCTCCGGGTCCACGGCGCCGCCGGGATTGTCAGGGTCGGTCACCCCGCCGGGGTTATCGGGATCGACCGTACCGTCTGGATTCTCCGGATCCACGGTTTCGTCGGGGTTCTCCGGGTCCTCAGTTTCGTAGTAAATCACATTATAGCTGCTGTCCAGATAGGCCAGGCCGCTTTGAATATCGCCCAGATGGGCGACTACCGTGTTATACTTGGTATCCGCCAGAGAGCCGGTAGAGGAGCTGATGGTGCCGTCGCCGTTGACACTCATCAGGTCCAGATTGCTGAGGGAAATATCGCTCTCATAGGGATTCAGATTCTCATTCACCATGCTGACCAGCCGGCTGCCGTACATAGTCACATAGGAGAGATAGATCGGCGTCCCATTTCTGTAGGTGGAGTACAAGGACAGAGCGCTCACACTGTAGTCAGCGGGCAGGGTGTGGAACTCCACCTTATTCGCGCTGCCCTTGGTCAGGGCCGTCTGGGCAAACCAGGCCAGGTTCCCCACTGTCAGGTCCGTTTCCACATTCTCCTTGAACACCTGGACCATGGAGCCGATATAGGGCAGGTTCTTCACCTGGAGGATCTGCTTGGCCGCCTGGACCAGGAAGTCCTGCTGCATCTCCGTGCGCTTGGTGTTGCTGCCGTCAAAGCCGGCCTCCAGGGCGTACTTCTCATAGCCGGGGGCATTGTGCCGCCAGCGGAGCAGCTGCATGGCCTGGTCTCCATTGAGCTTCTGGTAGCCGGGCTCTAGATCCACCTTGAAGGCGGCGCCGGGGGTGCTGTCCACGTAGTACATCCGGCAGGGCACGTCGTAGTAGATACCGCCCACGGCCTCCACCAGGTCCCCCACCGCCTGCCAGTCCACCATCACGTAGAAGTTGGGATAGACCCCCAACGTCTTGCGGACCCAGTTTTTCAGGTTATCCACCCCGCCCCAGATGGCGGCGTTGATCTTTTTGGTGTCCGAGGAGATGTTGATCATGGTGTCCCGGGGGATGCTGCAGGCGTCCACCTCGCCGGTGTTGGAGTCAAAGACCACCAGCATCATCATGTCGGAGTTGTCGTCCATAGTGGTGCGGCCGATCAGCAGGAAGGTGTAGACCCCGTCCTTCTGGTTGGAGATGTACTCCGGCAGCTCCTCATCCACATTGACGCCCTCCACCAGGCTGCCCAGCCCGCTCTCCGCGTCCTCCCCCTCGCCGGAGGTGTCCGTGTTCCCGGGCAGCACCGGCGTGGGGATGTCCGGCGCCCGCACGTTGGTCACCCACCAGATAACCCCCGCCAAAACCAGCAGGAGAATGGGGATCAGGATGCAGGCGCCGATGATGACGCCCTTGCGGTGGCGGCGGTAAAACCGCTGCCACCGGTTCAGCCGCTTCCTGGGGGGCTGGCTCCCGCCGCCCGATGGCGTCGCAGCCTTCCGCCGCCCGCCGCTGTTCTCCTCCTGCCGCCGGGCCGGATGCCGCGCCGGCTCCGGCTCTGTTCTCTTCCCTCTGTAGTGATTCATAGAAGCTTCCCTTTCAAATAATCCCTCGCGCGCACACTGTTGGGGTGCACCACCCCGCCCTGGCGGCTCAAATCCTCCACCGCCATGGTAAAGCCCAGGAGCATGGCCTGGTCCAAATCCTGAAAAGCCAGGGAACGGAGCCGCCGCAGGTCGCAGAAGTCCCGGGTCGGCTCAATGTAGTCCGCCAGATAGATGATCTTCTCCAGAAGGGTCATGTCGGCCTTTCCGGTGGTGTGCCAGAAGATGGCGTCGTGGACCGCGTCGCTGACCCCATACACGTCCCGGGCCACCGCCGCGCCGGTCTTGGCGTGGAGCAGCTTCAGCTCCCGCCGCTCCACGTCGTCCAGGGCAATCTGGTATTTCTCGCACAGGGCCAGCTGCTCCTCCAGGTTCAGCCGCTTGGTGCAGTCGTGGAGCAGGGCGGCCCGCCGGGCCTCCTCCGCGTCCGCGCCCCAGCGCCGGGCCAGATCCACCGCGGTCCGCGCTGTCCCCAGCACGTGGGGGATGCGGCTCCCCTTCAGGTGGCTCAGGGCCGCCGCCCGGAACTCCGGCCCCTCCAGCCGGCGCAGGTCCGCCCGGGTGCCGTAGAGGCGGTGGCGCAAAATGTAGCCGTACACCGCCGGCGCCAGATAGCGGCGGCCGTATTCCCGGTAAGTTTTTTCACTTGACAGCCCCTCCCGCAGAGCGGTCGAAGAGATATCCACAATCTCCGGGATGGCGATGGTGGCGATCCGGGCGCCGAAGCGCTCCTGGAGGTACCGGCGCTGGCTGGAGAAGAGCTCCTCCGTGTCGGCGGCGGTGCGTCCAAAGGCGCACAGGCCGCACATCTGGAGGATCTCCTCCGCCGCGTACCAGTCCTGGAAGGTCAGGAACATATCCGTCCCCATGAGCAGCCAGATGGTGTCCTCCGGGAACTGCCGGCGAAACTCCCGCATGGTATCCACCGTGTAGCTCTTTCCCGTGCGCCGGAGCTCCGCGTCGCTGACCTGGACCATTCCCTTGGGCAGGTCCAGGCTCTCCGCCGCCAGCCGGACCATGGCCAGCCGGTGCTCCGCGCCGATCACCTCCTGGGCGGATTTGTGGGGCGGCAGGCAGTCCGGCACCAGGATCAGCCGGTCCAGGCCCAGAAGCCGGGCCGCGGAGCAGGCCGCCGCCATGTGTCCCCGATGAATGGGGTTGAAGGTCCCCCCGTAAATTCCAATGTTCAACCGTGCACCCCCGTGCCAGCAGATTCGCTTCCCGTCCCTCCGCCCGGCGGCTCCCCCTCTCCGGGGAGGGGCCTCCGGCCGGAGACGGGATGCCTGTTCATCTCTACAGACGAAAAAAGGCGGAAAATAGTTTCCCCACTTTGAAAAAATTTTACTCCGTCCGGCGTTTTTCCGCCTTCACCAGCTGGATCTTCCGCTTGCTCTTGTCCGGCTGCTGCCGGTAGAGCACAAAGCGGGTTCCGATCACCTGGACCGGCTGGCTGCCTGTCAGCCGCCCCAGCTCCTCGCAGGCCTCCCGGGCGGAGAGCAGGGAGTTGTCCAGCACCCGGCACTTGATGATCTCCCGGGCCTGGAGGGCGCTGTCCGCCTGGCGGACCAGGTTCTCGGTGATGCCGTCCTTTCCGATCTGGACGATGGTGTCGATGGAGTTGGCGATGGCCCGGAGCTGGGCCCTCTGCTTACTGGTCAGTTCCATTCCCGCTCTCCTTCTGCGACAGGTAGTTTTTCAGCTTCTCCTCAAACACCGCCAGGGCCTTGCCCCGGTGGGACACCGCCGCCTTCTCCTCCGGCGTCAGCTGGGCGTAGGTCTTGCGCAGCTGGGGCAGGAAGAACACCGGGTCATAGCCGAAGCCCCCGTCCCCCTGGGGGGCAAAGGCGATGGAACCCGGACAGACGCCCTCGGCCTCAATGGTGTCCCCGTTGGGGAAGATGCAGGCGATGGCGCTGGTAAAGTGGGCGGCCCGGTTGGTCTGGCCCCGGAGGGCGTTCAGCAGCAGCTGGTAGCGCTCCGCGTCCGTCAGCCCCGGCCCGCCGTAGCGGGCGGAGTAGATCCCCGGCGCGCCGTTCAGGGCGTCCACACAGACGCCGGAGTCGTCGGCGATGGCGGGCAGGCCGCTGGCCTCCATGACCGCCCTGGCCTTCAGCATGGCGTTCTCCGCAAAGGTGCTGCCCGTTTCCTCCACGTCCACGTGGAGGCCCACATCCTTCTCCAGCACCACCTCCACCCCGTGGGCGGAGAGGATGGCGTTCATCTCCTCCAGCTTGTGGGGGTTTTGGGAAGCAAGTACAAATTTCATCTCCGCAGGTCCTCCAAAATCGTTTTCTGCAGGGCGATCAGCTCGCCGATCCCCTTGCCGCACAGGCGCACCAGCTCCTGCTGCTCGGAGAGGGTAAAGCTGCGCCCCTCCCCGGTGCCCTGGATCTCCACCAGCTCCCCGGCGTCGTTCATGACGCAGTTGAAGTCCACCATGGCCCGGCTGTCCTCCTCATAGCACAGGTCCAGCAGTGGCTGGTTGTCCACAATGCCGGCGGACACGGCGGCCACGAAGCCCTTCATGGGGTTCTTTTCCATCCAGCCGTCCTCCACCATCCGCCGGCAGGCCATGGCCAGAGCCAGATAGCCGCCGGTGACGGAGGCGGTGCGGGTGCCCCCGTCCCCCTGGAGCACGTCGCAGTCGATGGTGATGGTCCGCTCCCCCAGGGCGCTCAGGTCCACCGCCGTCCACCGCCGAGCGGAGGCTCCGGCCGATGAGCCGCTGGATCTCCGCGCTGCGGGGGCTGAGCTTCAGCTTGCTCACGTCCCGGCGGCTCCGCTCCCGGTTGGCCCGGGGCAGCATGGAGTACTCCGCCGTCACCCAGCCGGTGCCCTCCGGCACGTGGTGGGGCGCGTAGTCCTCTACGCTGGCGCAGCAGAGCACCTTGGTATTACCGCAGGTGATGAGGACGCTGCCCTCCGGAAACTTCACAAAGTCCGTGTCGATCTGCACCGGCCGCAGCTCATCAAAGGCCCGGCCGTCTATTCTCGTCATATCCTATGCCCTCTTTCTCACTTTTTTCTCTATTTTTCTTTTTTCTCGATGCTGCCGACCACCAGGCCGACAAACATCAGCAACAGGCCCAGCGTGAACATCCCCAGGAAAAGCAGAGTTGCTCCCACAACCACACAGATCAGTGTTCCTTTCTGCCGCCCGTTCTTTCCCAGGGGGACGATTCCAAATAAAAGCAGTGCCTGCCCTGCGGGAAACAGAAGATATTTCAAATCGTCAAGTATAACATTTTCGATGGTGCTTCCCATCCACACAGCGCTCCATCCAGACAGAGCCAAACCGCAGATTCCAAAGAGCAGCGCGTCAAAATGCTTTCCCTCCATGGCTTCTCCCTCCGTCGGCAAAAGTCGTTTTCAGATGATGGCGTTCACATACTCCCTGGCGTCAAAGGGCTGGAGATCGCCGATCCCCTCCCCCAGGCCCACGAACTTCACCGGCACCCCCAGCTCCCGGGCGATGGCGATGACAATGCCGCCCTTGGCGGTGCCGTCCAGCTTGGTGAGGACGATGCCGGTGCAGCCGGCGGTCTCCTGGAACTGCTTGGCCTGCACCAGGCCGTTCTGCCCGGTGGTGGCGTCCAGCACCAGCAGCACCTCCAGGTCCGCGTCCGGGGTCTCCCGGTCGATGATCTTCCGGAGCTTGGAGAGCTCCGCCATCAGGTTGGACTTGTTGTGGAGCCGGCCGGCGGTGTCGCAGATCACCACGTCCACCCCCCGGGCCTTGGCGGCCTGGAGCGCGTCAAAGAGCACCGCCCCCGGGTCCGCCCCCTCGTGCTGGCGGACGATCTCGCAGCCGGCCCGGCCCGCCCAGATCTCCAGCTGGTCGGCAGCGGCGGCCCGGAAGGTGTCCCCGGCGCAGAGGAGCACCCGCTTCCCCTCCCCCTTGAGCCTGGCGGCCAGCTTGCCGATGGAAGTGGTCTTCCCCACCCCGTTGACCCCGATCACCAGGATCACCGAGGGCCGGGTGGTAAGGTGCAGCTCGCTGTCCTCCACCGTCAGCAGCTCCGCCAGGATCTCCCGGAGGGCCTCCTTCACCGGCTCCTGGCCGGAGATCTTCTCCTTGACCATCTTCTTGCGCAGGCGCTCCACCGCCTCCGTGGCGGTGTCCACCCCCACGTCGGCCAGGATCAGCATCTCCTCCAGATCCTCAAAGAAGGCCTCGTCCGCCTCGCTGATGGAGCCGCCGAACAGGTTCGTAATGGATAGTTTTTTCAGTTTCTGCCAAAGTCCCATACGCTACTTCCTTTACTGATCAATTTTCTCCCCGCAGTGGGGGCAGTATTTTCCCGGTATATAGTCCTTCCCCAAGTATTTCCGGCAGTGGGGGCAGCGGAAGGCGACCGCCATCCACCCCACCCCCGCCAGCACCAGCAGGAATCCCGCCAGGCGGCGCCGGAGCAGAAGGGAGAGCCCTCCCGTAGCCATCAGGAACACCAGAACCACTTTTTTGATCTGTATATTCACAGGTATCGCCCCTTTTCCCGCCAACCGGCGTTTTTTGTCACTCGATTTCTCCGCGCGTTTTCCGTATGATCTGATGGTTTTCTCCGGGCCGCTCCGCTCCCGGTGTTATTCCAGTTTCTTGCCGCAGTGAGGGCAGTATTTCCCATATACATACTGGTTGCCCAGATACCGCCTGCAGTAGGGGCAGCGCAGCAGGGCGAACATCGCCGGCGCGCTGAGCAGCACCAGCACAACCCCTGCCGTGTGCCACGGCGTGAACAGCACCACAATGAGCCCGGCCAAAGCCGGAACCAGGGAAAGACAAAAGCGCAGCTGCATCTCTCTTTTCACCGCGGTCGCAAGCTCCTTTCTCTGCCCGCCCTGGGCGCTTCCACCATGCTCACTTAATCTTCAGCTCCTCGGAGAGCTCGTTCATATTGATGGTCAGAATCTTGCTGACGCCCTGCTCCTGCATGGCGGGTCGTCGCAAAGTCCGCTGCGCTCCGTTTCCGCCTGCGGCAAAAACTGCGCCCGCTCCCTTGCTCCTCCTTTTCCCACCGAAACCGCTGACGCTTAAGTTTCGGCGGGAACCCTGGACGGCGTCACCATGCTCACTTGATCTTCAGCTCCTCGGAGAGCTCGTTCATATTGTTGGTGAGAATCTTGCTGACACCCTGCTCCTGCATGGTGACGCCGTAGAGGACGTCCGCCTCCTCCATGGTGCCCCGGCGGTGGGTGATGAC
>CAJFVK010000102.1 GCA_904420435.1 uncultured Oscillospiraceae bacterium | reverse complement strand
AGGATCAAGACCGCCAGGAAGATACACACAGAAGGGGCATCCTTCACCGTACTCTTGCCCAGTTTGAGGACACTCACTGCGATCATAGCCACCACAGCGGCGTTAATGCCGGCCAGAGCGTGCTGGACCACGGGGATCTCCGCAAAGTTGGTGAGAAACGCGGCAATAATGGTGATAATAATCAGGCTGGGAAACACAACTCCCAAAGTAGCGATGGTCCCACCAAGATTCCCTGCATATTTCTGCCCAATGAATGTGGCGGTATTCACCGCGATGACACCGGGCGTGCACTGGCCGATGGCGAAGTAATCGGTGAGTTCCTCTTCTGTGGCCCACCCTTTCTTCTCCACTACCTCCCGCTGAAGGATGGGGAGCATGGCGTAGCCGCCGCCGAAGGTGCATACCCCCACCTTGGCGAAGGTCAGAAACAAGTCGAGATAGAGATTCAACAGTATGACATCCTTTACAACAGTTTCGAGTTTTACATTGTCCCGTTTTGCGGGCCGGGCGACTTGGGAAAAGTTACTGCAATTCTTCCAGCTCTGCCATCCACAAAGCCGCCACCGCGTCGCCTGGCATCCGCCAGTCGTCCCACGAAACGCTCCGCGTTCCGTGGGGACCCGGATCTTTGAAATCCTCGGGCGGAGTGAATCCGCCCTGCGGCAAGGTTTTCGCCATTGGCGAAAACGCTTGGGCGCGCCATTCGGCGCGGGCCCGCTGCCGCGGGCCGAGGCGACTGGGGAAAAGTTACTGCAATTCTTCCAGCTCTGCCATCCACAAAGCCGCCACCGCGTCGCTTGGCATCCGCCAGTCGCCCCGGGGGGACAGGGTAACGGAGCCCACCTTGGGGCCGTCGGGCAGGCAGGAGCGCTTGAACTGCTGGGAGAAGAACCGGCGGTAGAAATTCTTCAGCCATTTCAGCAGGGTCTCCCGGTCGTAGCGCCGGCCCATGGCCTGCTCCGCCAGCCGCAGCACCTTCCGGGGGCCGAAGCCCCAGCGGATGGCGTAGTAGAGGAAGAAGTCGTGGAGCTCGTAGGGCCCCACCAGGTCCTCGGTCTTCTGGGCGATCTTCCCCTCGATGGCGGGCAGCAGCTCCGGGGACACGGGGGTGTCCAGAATGTCCGTCAGCACCACCGACAGCTGGGGGTCCTCCGCCTCCTTGTCGTCGCTGACAAAGCTCACCAGGTGGCGGACCAGGGTCTTGGGGATGCCGGCGTTGACGGCGTACATGCTCATGTGGTCCCCGTTGTAGGTGCACCAGCCCAGGGCCAGCTCAGAGAGATCCCCGGTGCCGATCACCAGGCCGCCGGTCTGGTTGGCGATATCCATGAGCACCTGGGTCCGCTCCCGTGCCTGGCCGTTTTCAAAGGTCACGTCGTGGTTGTCCATGCTCTGGCCGATGTCCTGGAAATGCCGCCGGACGGCCTCCCCGATGTCGATGCGCTTCAGGGTGCAGCCCAGCCGCTCCGCCAGCTGCACCGCGTTGGACTTCGTCCGGTCCGTGGTGCCGAAGCAGGGCATGGTGACGGCGATGATGTCCGTGGCCGGCCGGTTCAGCATCTGCATGGCCACCGCCGTAATCAGCACCGCCAGGGTGGAGTCCAGCCCGCCGGAGAGGCCCACCACGGCGGTCTTCGCCCCGGTGTGCTCCAGCCGCTTCTTCAGCCCCAGGGCCGCCACGCAGAGGATCTCGTTGCACCGCTCCGAGCGGCTCCCCTGGTCCTCAGGGACAAAGGGGGTGGGGGAGAAGTAGCGGGTCAGGCGGGTCTCCGCCACCGGCAGGGTGAAGCTGTGCCGCCAGACCTCCGGCGGCTCCTTGCCGAAGGTGAAGGTGTTGGTCCGGCGGCGGTCGTAGACCAGCCGGTCCACGTCGATCTCGCTGACAGTGAGTCCCGCGGCAAACCGCCGCTCCGCCAGGATCACCCCGTTCTCCGCCACCATGTTGTGGCCGGTGAACACCACGTCCGTGGTGCTCTCCCCCTCGCCGGCGTCGGCGTACACATAGCCGCACATGAGCCGGGCGGACTGGCCCGCCACCAGGGAGCGGCGGTAGACCGCCTTGCCCGCCAGCTCATTGGAGGCGGACAGGTTCAAAATCACCGTGGCGCCCTTCCGGGCCAGCTCCACGGAGGGGGGCGCCGGGGCCCACAGGTCCTCGCAGATCTCCACGCCGATCACCAGGTTGGGCATGGTGTCGCAGGCGAAGAGCTGGTTGGGCTGGACGTCCACAGACTGGCCGCACAGCTGGATGCTGTGCTCCAGCTCCGCCCCGGAGGCAAACCACCGCTGCTCATAGAATTCCCCGTAGTTGGGCAGATAGGTCTTGGGCACCAGCCCCAAAATCTTTCCTCTCTGTATAACAGCGGCGCAGTTATACAGTTTGTTGTCCCATTTATCCCTCACCGGCAGGCCCACGGCGGCAATCATATCCAGATTTTTGGTGGCCTCCAGCACGGTGGCCAGGCCCTCCTCGGCGCCCCGGAGCAGGGTGTCCTGGAGGAAGAGGTCGCCGCAGGTGTAGCCGGTGAGGCACAGCTCCGGCAGTGCCAGGACCTTCACCCCCTGCCGGTCCGCCTCCCGCATGAGGGTGAAAATCTGCTCCGCGTTGTAGCGGCAGTCCGCCACCCGGATCTTGGGGGTGCCGGCGGCTGCCTTGATGAATCCATCGCGCATGGTCAAAACCTCCTGTCGCCCGGAGAAGCCCCCAGCCGGCGGGAAAATCCCCGGCGGTCAGGATGCGGCGGAGGGAATGGTCCGGATTCCGCCGCGGGAGGGCTCCTGGTTTGCTTTCTGATTGCTTCCTATTGTACCCCATGGCCCCTGAAATTGCAATGGAGGCCGGGGGGATCTTTTCCGGAGCCGCCGCGGGGAGGAGTAAGGTCCCCGGCGGGGCGCAAAAAAAGGCGGACAGCTGCGCTGTCCGCCTTTTCCTTGTATGGGGTTCCCTCGCTGCGCCTCAGGGCAGGTAGTTCAGGGGATTCTGGGTGCTGCCGTTGTAGCGCACCTCAAAGTGGCAGTGGGGTCCGGTGACCCGGCCGGTGGCGCCCATCTCGGAGATGTGCTCGCCCTTGTACACCTTGTCGCCAACGCTGACCAGCAGCTGGCTGTTGTGGGCGTAGTAGGTCTCATAGCCGTTCTGGTGGTCGATGATCACCAGGTAGCCGTAGTTGCCGGACCAGCCGGCGTAGGTGACGATGCCGCCGTCCGCCGCGTAGACGTTGGTCCCCACACTGTTGGCGATATCAAGGCCCGTGTGGAAGTCGCTGGAGCCGAAGATATAGCGGTAACCGTACCGGGAGGTGATGGTGCCGGTAGCAGGCCAGCGGAAAGATCCGGTGGGCGCCCAGCTGGGCCGCTCCTTGGTGCCCCGCCGCTGGACCTCGCTGACCGGTTCGCTGGTGACGGTCTGCTCCACGATGTCCCGCTCCACCTCTTCGTTGTTCACATAGGTCACCAGGGCGGTGGTATCGGCGGTGCCGTAGACGCCGGCGGTGACCACGCTGGTGTCGCCCTCCCACATGGTGTCGTCGTCCACGTACTCCACGTCGTAGGGGATCTGCTCCTCGTAGTACTCGTACTGGGTGACCCGGATGGTCAGGTAGGGCACCGCCCGGCTGATCACCAGCTGGTCCCCGATCATCAGGCGGTTCACGTCAAAGCCGGGGTTCAACGCCAGCAGCTCGTCCACCGAAAGGCCGTTGTCCATGGCGATCTCGTAGTAGGTGTCGCCCGCCTCCACGGTGTGGATGACCTCGCCGGTCTTGGTCTCGTTGATCTTCAGGACAATGTCCCCCAGGTTGGACAGGTCGTCCCGGGACAGATAGCCCTCCCGGATCTCCACGTCCTCCACAAACTCAATGGACTGGGTGTTCTCGTTCAGGTAGGGGGTCTTCAGCTGCTCCAGGAGGGCCTCCAGGGCCTCCTTGCTCTCGTTGGCGCCGATGAACTCCCCGTCCACATAGAGGGAGTAGGCGTAGGTCACCAGGTCCAGCTGGTCGCTGAGGGTGGACTCGATCTCCGACTCATCCACCACGCTGCTGCGGCTGACCAGGCCGGTGGAGTAGGACACCTTGGAGGAATCCAGGGTGAAGGTATCCCCCAGGACGCTGGAAACGTCGCTCTCCACGGCGCTGATGGCCTGGGTGGCGCTCTGCTCGTCGCTGACAACGCCGACGGTGTTGCCGTCGTACACCACGGTGGTGCCCAGGGTGTAGAGGGAGAAGAACACCGCCACGCCGCAGATCGCCACGCTGCCGGCCACATACACCGGCGCGGGCACCCGGACCTTCTCCGTCACCCGGCCCAGACGGGCCCTGGCGCCGGACAGGCGGGAGCGGACATGCCACAAAGATTCCCTGGCCGAGGCGGCCAGGAAGGGCACCATGGCCCGGGACAGAATCCTCAGCTGCTGGAGCAGCCGGTTGGATTCAGGAAAGGGGTTGCGCGCCTTCCGGCGGCCCCGCTGTTCTTTATGATCCATATCGTTGCTTCCTTTGCTGCAGCCGCCGGGAAAACCCGGCGGGAAATTGGTTACAATTCGGTTACAAGTATGATACACTTTTTTACCACTTTCGTCAACCCCTACATCTAGTGGCAAAATATACGAAAATCACAAATTAGGCGTTGAACGTCGGAGAGAGATGCGATATACTAAAGGAAGGAAATTTCAGCCGAAAGGCAGGAGGTAACAAACATATGCTGACAGCTCTGATCAACAATCTGAAGGCTACCCGGCGGACCATTGTCTTCACCGAGGGCAGCGACAAGCGCATCCAGGACGCCGCCGCCCGCCTGATGAAGGAGGATCTGATGGACGTGATCCTGGTGGGCAAGGCGGACGAGGTGGCCGCCGCCGCCAAGGAAAACGGCTTTGACGTGTCCGGCGCCACGGTCCTTGACCCCGCCACCTACGAGAAGATGGACGAGATGGTGGAGAAGATGGTGGAGCTCCGGAAGGGCAAGATGTCCGCCGAGGAGTGCCGCGCCGCCCTCCAGAAGGGCAACTACTTCGGCACCATGCTGGTGAAGATGGGCGTGGCCGACGCGCTGCTGGGCGGCGCCACCTACTCCACCGCCGACACCGTCCGGCCGGCCCTGCAGCTCATCAAGACCAAGCCCGGCGCCCACCTGGTGTCCTCCTGCTTTATCCTGACCCGGGAGGGCGGGGACGAGGCCCTCCGAAAGCTGTGCATGGGCGACTGCGCCATCAACATCTCCTATGAGGACAGCACCGACAAGGAGGGCAACGTGACCGTGTCCGCCGCCCAGAAGCTGGCGGAGGTGGCCGTGGAGTCCGCCAAGACCGCCAAGTTCTTCGGCATCGACCCCAAGGTGGCCATGCTGAGCTTCTCCACCAAGGGCTCCGGCAAGGGCGGCACCGTGGCCCTCAGCGCCGAGGCCACCAAGATCGCCCAGGAGATGGCCCCCGAGTTCGCCATCGACGGGGAGATGCAGTTTGACGCCGCCGTGAGCCCCACGGTGGGCCAGCTGAAGTTCCCGGGCAGCAAGGTGGCCGGCTACGCCAACACCTTCGTCTTCCCCTGCATCGAGGCCGGCAACATCGGCTACAAGATCGCCCAGCGGCTGGGGGGCTACGAGGCCTATGGTCCAATCCTGCAGGGCCTGAACGCCCCCATCAACGACCTCTCCCGGGGCTGCAACGCCGACGAGGTCTATGCCATGGCCATCATCACCGCCGGCATGGCGTAAAAGACGGGGAATTTTTCCGGTCCTGCTGATAACGAAAAAGGGGAGGCCATGGCGTAGACCTCCCCGCCGCGGATGCGGCGTACAAGCATTTTGCGAAGCAAAATCTTGGCCCCGGGGGGATTCACTCCTCCCGGGGCTGCTTTTATCCGGGGTCCCCGGCGGCATAGCCGACGGGGCCTGCGCCATGGCCATCATCACCGCCGGCATGGCGTAAAAGACGGGGAATTTTTCCGGTCCTGCTGACAACGAAACATAAAAATCGTTTTCCCCGGCGACATGCGCGTCGGGGAAAACTCTTCTCTGTCCGCAAGTGTGGAGAGGGCGGCACGCCCTCTCTGCGCGCCGCGGACTGGTTTTCCCCAAAGGGCCCGGCCCTTTGGGGAAATGTTTGCCCCGGGGGGATTCACTCCTCCCGGGGCTTTTTTCTTTGAGGGTGTTCTTCCGGTCAAAACCCTATGCTGAGAGCATACTTTACTTTCCCCCAGCGGAGAGATAAAATGGAAAAAGAACGACGGAGAGGCCCCTCTCCGCGCCGCAAATGGCTTTGCGGAACTTTAGAAGGAGGAAAAGCAGTATGAAAGGACAAAAACGATGGCTGGGCCTGATGCTGGCTCTCTGTCTGTGCCTGGGGCTGGCGGTCCCCGCCGCGGCTTATGAGAGACTGGACCAAATGCCCGACGTGTTCCAGGGCGACGGCGTCTACATCACCGCCACAGAGATCCCCATCCCCGAGGGGTGGAGCGTCCACAAAGGCGCTCCGCAGGGGATTCACGAGGGTCTTATCACCGTCATCCGCGATGAAAACATCCAGGACGAGGACGGCTTTTACACCGGCACCAGGACCGTGATGAACTGGGTGGACCTGGAGGGCAACCTCTTTGACTTCTCCGACTGGGAGAACCCGCCGATTTTGTTCTGGGAGGTTGCCGACTATACCTTCCATGACGGTCTGTGCTATTTTTATGACAGCGAGGTGGGGGCATGCGGCTACATCGATACGTCTGGCAATGTGGTGATTGCCCCTGACCCCCAATACGGCCATGTTGATTTTGAAAATGGCTTCATCGTGCAGACAGACTCGGTCGGCAACGGACAGACACTTGTGGACAAGACCGGAAATGTAGTATTCTCTCTGGAAGAGCTGGGCTGGGACGGGGCCATCGTTGACGTCCCCAGCGACGGCGTCTTCCCCTATCGGGGCTACCTCGACGCGAACCGGAACACCTACTTTGTGGGTTATCTGAACCTCCAGGGGGAACCCGTCATCACCCTCTACTCCGGTGACCGGTCAGGCTATGACCGCGACCAGGGCCTGAGCTTCGCATCCCCCGCCTCCTTCTCCGAGGGCTACGCCGCCCTTTCAGACCGCCGGGGCGGGGGGACCTACCCCTCCTATATCATCATCGACCGGCAGGGCAACGAGGTGCTCACTCTGGAGCCGGAGGCGCCGTTCTATATTTCCTCCGTGGGGTACGGCGGCGCTCAGGGCATTCACAACGGGAAATTCTGGGTCAGCTATAGGGACACCACGCCGGGCCTCTCCTATGACGATGCCACGTATGGCGTGCTGATGGACCTGGAGGGCAATGTGCTCTACCGGGCCACTGCCCCCGCGCCGACTGCGGTCTACGGCTACTTCGACAACGGCGTGGCGGTGCGCCGCGCCAATAACGACGCGCTGGTCATCGACATAGAAGACAATATCATCGTGCCGCGCTTCACCGTAAACGGCGCTGTCTTCACCCTCACCATCGAATTCAACGAGGACAACCAGACCCTCGCGTCGCTGGACGATCTCAACGGCAACATCACCTATTATGTGATGGAGGTCCACGACGGCACCTACACCGGCTCCGGCCGGGTGTACGATGCGGCCACCGGCACCATCCGCCAGGGCGGCGGCACCCAGCCCACCGACCCGGAGCCCTCCGCCGACCAGCCCTCCTCCTGGGCCCAGGCGCAGGTGAACGAGGCCATCTCCGCCGGGCTGGTGCCC
>CAJFVK010000101.1 GCA_904420435.1 uncultured Oscillospiraceae bacterium | reverse complement strand
AACCACCCTGGCCCTCCACATCCTGGCGGAGGCCCAGCGGAAGGGGGGCGAGGTGGCCTTTGTGGACGCCGAGCACGCCCTTGACCCCACCTACGCCCGGGCCCTGGGGGTAAACATTGAGGATCTGCTGATCTCCCAGCCGGACACCGGCGAGCAGGCACTGGAGATCACCGAGGCCCTGGTCCGCTCCGGCGCCATCGACGTGGTGGTGGTGGACTCGGTGGCGGCCCTGGTGCCCCGGGCGGAGATCGAGGGCGAGATGGGGGACAGCTATGTGGGCCTCCACGCCCGGCTCATGAGCCAGGCCCTCCGGAAGCTCACCGGCGCCATCAACAAGACCAACTGCGTGGTCATTTTCATCAACCAGCTGCGGGAAAAGGTGGGCGTCATGTACGGCAACCCCGAGGTGACCACCGGCGGCCGGGCTTTGAAGTTCTACGCCAGCGTCCGCATCGACGTGCGGCGGATCGAGGCGCTGAAGAACGGCAGCGAGATCATCGGCAACCGGACCCGGGCCAAGGTGGTGAAGAACAAGATGGCGCCCCCTTTCCGGGAGGCGGAGTTCGACATCATGTACGGCGAGGGGATCAGCAAGCTGGGCGAGCTGCTGGATCTGGGCGTGAAGCTGGATCTGGTCCAGAAGTCCGGCTCCTGGTTCTCCATGGGGGAGACCCGTATCGGCCAGGGCCGGGACGCGGCCAAGCAGTACTTAAAGGAGCACCAGGAGGTGGCGGACCAGCTGGAGGCCGCCATCCGCCGGGACTTCTACAAGCTGATGAGCAACCAGTCCAAGATCGCCGCCAAGGCCGCCGGCCGGGCGGTGGACGTGAGCGCCGACGACTTCGACGACGAGGACTGAGTTTCGCTGTCCTTTCAGGCAGGAGAATAGGATCATGCGGATTGAGGAGATCAAGCCGTCCCAGCGAAAGAAGGGGCGGATCCTGGTGAAGCTCTCCGACGGCAGCATCCTCCGGCTGACAGAGGATGTGGTCCTCTCCTATGGCCTGCGGCCGGGGGAGGAACTGGGGGAGGACCGTCTGGCCGCCCTCCGGTCAGACGCCGCCGCGGCGGTGGTGAAAACCCAGGCGGCGGAGATAGTGGGCAGCCGTGCCCTCTCCCGCCGGGAGCTGGAGCGAAAGCTCCAGCGCAGGGGGGCCGCCCCTGAGGCGGTCCAGGGGGCCGCGGACTGGCTGGAGGATATCGGCGCCCTGGACGACGGCAATTATGCCGGCGTGGTGGCCCGGCACTACGCCCAGCGGGGCTACGGCCCCGGCCGGGTACGCCAGGAGCTCCAGCGCCGGGGGGTGGACCGGGAGCACTGGGACGACGCCCTCCGGGAGCTGCCGGACAGCGCCGGGGCCATTGACGCGTACATCGCGAAAAAGTGCCGGGGGCAGGTCCCCGACGAGAAGCTCCGCCGGCGGATCGTGGACGGCCTGCTGCGCCGGGGATTCCGCTGGGAGGAGATCCGGGCCGGCCTGAGCCGGTTCGGCGCGGCGGAGGATCTGGAGGAGTGAGCCGATGGAGGAGCGGACGCAGCTGCACTGGTTTGAGCCCTGGTTCTTCCTCTTCTTCGGCCTGTTCCATCTCCACCGGATCTGGGGCCTTGTGGACCGCCGGTCCTATGCGGCCTTCTGGCTGGGGGTGCTGGAGGAGCGGGGCCCCCTGTATTTCTGCCTGATGGGCCTGCTGGCCGCCCTGTGCCTGGGCGGGCTGTGGGCCTTCTTCCGGCACCGGGGAAGGAACCCCTGGTGGCGGTGGCTCTATGTGTTCGGCGGCGGTTATGTGCTCTGGGATCTGTTTGCCATCGCCGCGGGGCTGGGCTTCTGGCGGGAGCTGCTGAACGCCATGTTTGATATTACGTCGCCCTTTTGGAATTTCCTCTGGGGCGGCTTTGCGGTGCTGGGAGGCGGCGTGTTTCTGCTGGGCCTGCGGCTGTTGCGGCGGGCCGGCGCCGGATCAAAAGAAAAATAAGGAGGTAGGAGAATGCCCCAACAGATTTCATTTATTTCCCTGGGCTGTGCCAAAAACCAGGTGAACTGTGAGCAGATGATGGCTCTGTGCCGGGACGCGGGCTACGGGGTGACGGAGAGCGTGCCCGGCAGCGACGTGTGCGTCATCAACACCTGCGGCTTTATCGACAGCGCCAAGGAGGAGGCCATTGACAACATCCTCTCCGTGGCCGCCCTGAAGGCCCGGGGACAGGTGAAGAAGATCCTGGTCACCGGGTGCCTCTCCCAGCGCTATCAGAAGGAGCTGATGGAGGAGCTGCCGGAGGTGGACGGCGTGATGGGCACCGGGAGCTACGGGGAGATCGTATCCGCGGTGGAGCAGGTCCTCGCCGGGGAGACGCCCCGGCGCTTCGGGGACATCAACGGCCCCGTGGAGGAGGGGGACCGGGTGCTGACCACCCCCGGCTACTACGCCTATCTCCGGATCGCGGAGGGGTGCAACAACTGGTGCTCCTACTGCATCATCCCCAAGCTCCGGGGCCGCTACCGGAGCCGTCCCATGGACAAGATCCTGGAGGAGGCCCGGATGCTGTCGGACCGGGGGGTCAAGGAACTGATGGTGATCGCCCAGGACATCACCCGCTACGGCACCGACCTGGACGGGCAGTACCACCTGGCGGAGCTGCTCCGGGAGCTCTGCAAGCTGGACTTCCACTGGATCCGGCTCCACTACCTCTACCCCGATGAGATCACCGAGGAGCTGATCGATACCATCGCCCAGGAGCCCAAGATCGTCAAGTACCTGGATATCCCGATCCAGCACTGCAACGACGGGGTCCTGAAAGCCATGAACCGGCGGGGGGACAAGGCGTTCCTGCTGGAGATGTTCCAGAAGCTTCGGGACCGGATCCCCGGCCTGGTGCTGCGGACCAGCCTGATCACCGGGCTTCCCGGAGAGGACGAGGCGGCCTTTGAGGAGCTGTGCGGCTTCCTGCGCCAGGTCCGCATCGAGCGGGCCGGCGTGTTCCCCTACTCCCCCCAGGAGGGGACGGCGGCGGAGCGGATGGAGCGGGTCAGCGAGGAGGAGGCCCGCCGCCGGGCGGAGCTGCTGGTGGACGTCCAGTCGGAGGTCATAGACGAGTACAACGAGTCCATGCAGGGCGAGGTGCTGGAGGTCCTCTGTGAGGGCTTTGACGGCCAGGCCATGTGCTACGTGGGCCGGAGCTTTGCCGAGAGCCCGGATATTGACGGGCGGATCTACTTCACCGCAGACGGGGAAGCGGAGGAGGGGAGCTTCGTCCCGGTGCGGATCACCGGCGCCATGGACGGAGAGCTCACCGGCGAGCTGATGGAGGAATGAGGAGCCCCCTGGAGGAGATCCCCGGCGTGGGGGAGCGCATCGCCCAGGTGATGGAAGCCCTGGGGATCCGCCGGGTGTCCGACCTGCGGGGCCGGGACCCGGAGGAGCTGTACCGGCAGGAGTGCCGGCTGAAGGGCTTCCAGGAGGACCGCTGCGCCCTGTATGTGTGGCGGCTGGCGGTATACTACGCGGACCACCAGGTCCGGGAGCCGGAAAAACTGAAGTGGTGGTATTGGAAGGACAACCCCTACCCGCCGCCGGAAATGGAGAACAGAGATGAACCTGCCCAATAAGCTGACGCTGCTGCGGATCGTGATGATCCTGCCCTTCCTGCTGGTGCTGTACCTGGATGTGCCCTACGCCCAGTACATCGCCCTGGCCATCTTTATCCTGGCCAGCCTGACGGATATGCTGGACGGACAGATCGCCCGGAAGCGGAATTTGATTACAGATTTCGGCAAGTTTGCCGACCCCCTGGCGGATAAAATGCTGGTGACGGCGGCCATGCTGTGGTTTGTGGAGATCGGGCAGATGCCCGGCTGGGCCCTGCTGATCGTCATTGTCCGGGAGTTTGCTGTCAGCGGCCTGCGGATGATCGCCTCGGAGAAGGGGAGGGTCATCGCCGCCGGCTGGAGCGGGAAGGTGAAGACCGCCTCCACCATGGTCTGCGTGGTGCTGATGTTCCTGCCCATCCCGCCCTGGCTGAACACCGCCTGCATCGCCGTGATCGTGGTGACCACCATCTGGTCCGGGGTGGAGTATTTTGCCAGGAACAGGGACGTTATGCGCACTATGTAGGGGCGTCCGGCTGAAAATCGCACTTGACTTGGAGTAAACTCAAAGCGGTATAATCAAGGCAGAGGCATTGTCAGCCACCGCTCCGCCCCTGGAGGGCGGCGGTGCAACATCTGCAATACAGCAAGGAGGAAACAGTTATGTCCAATCAGAAGATCGTACCCGGCACCGGCGGCGACCGCTACATCCCCTATGACCAGCGCGGCGGGGCGGAGTCCGTCGTCTACTTTACCCGGGATCTCTCCGCCCAGGGCCTGGAGAAGATCTTCCGGCGGATCAGCCAGCCCCTGACCGGGAAGATCGCCATCAAGCTCCACACCGGCGAGCCCCACGGGCCCAACATCATCCCCCGCCCCTGGGTGGAGAACCTGGTCCGCGAGGATCTGTCCGGCGCCACCATTGTGGAAACCAACGCCTACTATGAGGGCGGCCGCTACACCACGGAGCAGCACCGGGAGACCATCCAGACCAACGGCTGGACCTTCTGCCCGGTGGACATTATGGACGAGCACGGCACCGCCATGCTGCCGGTGAAGGGCGGCAAGTGGTTTACGGAGATGTCTGTGGGCAAGGACCTGCTGGACTATGACTCCCTCTTTGTCCTGACCCACTTCAAGGGCCACGCCATGGGCGGCTTCGGCGGCTCGGTGAAGAACATCGGCATCGGCTGCGCCGACGGCCGGATCGGCAAGGCCATGATCCACACGGTGCCCGGCTCCAACGAGCAGTGGAGCATCGCCCAGGAGGAGTTCATGGAGCGGATGACCGAGTCCGCCAAGTCCGTGGTGGACCACTTCGGCGAGCACATCACCTTTGTCAACGTGCTGCGGAATATGTCCGTGTCCTGCGACTGTGAGGGCACCGCCGCCGCGCCGGTGGTGACGCCCAACATCGGCATCCTGGCCTCTCTGGACATCCTGGCTATCGACCAGGCCTCTGTGGATCTGGTGTACGCCCTGAAGCCGGAGGAGCGCCACGACCTGGTGGAGCGGATCGAGTCCCGCCACGGCCTGCGGCAGCTGAGCTACATGAAGGAGATGGGCATGGGCAACGACCGCTACCAGCTCATCGATATCGACAACGGCGACGCGCCCATCAGCCTGGCGGACGCGGTGAAGGACGTGGTCCCCTTCGCCGGTTGATCGGATAGAAAAGAAAGATCAAAAACAGACCGCGGGAAAGTTTCTTTTGGAAACCTTCCCGCGGTTTTCTGCTGTCCGGGCAGCCCGGTCCGGCGGCCCCGGGCGGCCGCAGCCTGGGGGATGAAGCTCTCGGTTGGGCTCCCCCCTTGCGTTTCAGTCCTCCCCCTTGTAGGGGTCCAGCACCACGGCGGCCACGCCGCAGAGGATACCGCCCACGGCGAAGACCCACCAGACGGTGTCCCACAGGTCCCGGGCCAGCCCCAGGCCCACATACACCGCCGTGGCCACCAGCATGATGCAGGCGCAGACCACGCCGATCAGGTTCAGCCGCTGCTTGGCCTCGGGGGTGGGGTTGTTGTCCCGGTTATACTTCCAGATCTTGTACTTCTCCTCCTGCATCCCCCCGTAAATAAAGGCGGCCACGGCCCCCGCCACGATCAGAAGGAAGCCGCCGCCGGCCAGGAGCTCATAGAATTCCTCCTCCGGGAAGACGGAGAAGAACAGCAGCATGGCGACGACGCCGAAGAGAATGGCCCCCACGCCGCCGGCGATGTACCACACCAGCTTCCGGTGAAAGGCGTCCCGCTCCTCCTGGGCGTAGAAATCCGGGATCACCGGGTAGCGCCTGCAGAAATTCTCGTGCTGGATGCCGCCGGCAATCAGCACCACCACGGCCACCGTCAGGATCAGCAGGAACAGGGCGGTGGCGAGAGGCTCCGGAAGGCCGAAGGCCATGGTGAACATCATCACCGAGAGGCCCGCGATGATGCCCGCTATCGCCAGCGTCACCTGCCAGGTGAAGGTGTTCATGTGATGGTCGTACCCGGCGGTGTCCGCCTGGGCCTCCGCCGCCGCGTCGCCGCGCAGGAGGGTGTCCAGGGAGACGGAGAACAGGTCGCAGAGCTTCAGGATCGTGTCCATCTCCGGGAAGCTGGCGCTGGACTCCCATTTGCTGACGCTTTGGCGGGAAACGCCCAGGGTTTCCGCCAGCTGCTCCTGGGTGAGATTGCGCTGGGCTCGGAGATAGGCGAGATTGTCGGAAAAGGCCATAGGGGTTTGTCCTCCTTGTGGATTTGGTGGCTCTATTGTACGGTAGCGCCGGCTGCAACACAACCGATTTCCTGTTGCGCCGGAAGAAATCTCTGTCAAGTTTCGGTTGCGGGACGCTCTTTTGCCGAAAATCAGAACCTTTCCCGCCGCTGCGCGCTACCGGCGCAGGATCCGCTCCAGGCCGCCGGCGTCCAGCAGGTTCACCGTCTGGAAGCGCCCCCGGTAGAAGACCGCCCAGTTGTTGAAGGGGCAGGGCAGAGCCTTGGCCTTCTCCAGGGTGTCCACCGGGGAGAGGACCAGGGGCACCTGGCGCTCCTCACAGTACTGCCGAAGTTTCTCCAGGCTCTGGCTGATGTAGGGACACTGGGGGCTGAAATAGATGGTCAGGTCCTGCTCCTCGATGGTCCCCCGTTTGGCGCTGGGAGCAAACCGGGGGACCGTGCCGTCAAAGGACAGCGCCAGCAGCTGATAGCCGCTGTCCGCGGCGTCCACCGGCTGAAAGCCGTAGGCCCCGGCGAAGCCCTGGTCGGAGAGCCAGGCCTTCTGCTTGGCCGCGCCCAGCATGCAGACCCCGGACTTCCCCTTCGCCCGGGCGTCCGCCAGGCAGGACTCCATCAGGGCGCGGCCGTAGCCCTTGCCCTGAAAGCCGCCGGTGACCCACAGGCAGTGCAGGTAGAGGTAGTTGTCCCCCTCCACGGGGACCCAGGCGGTTTCCAGCGGGGCATACTCGATGAATACCGGCGCCTTGACGTCCAGCTTCCGGAACACGTGGCCCTCCCGGAGCCGCTCCGCCAGCCACCGGCGCTTGGCCTCCACCCCCGGATGGGGCTTCCGGCTGCGGATGATGCAGCACAGGTGCTCCAGAGGGAGATTTTCCTCCGTCAGGTCGATGAATTGGGGCTCCATAGGCCACCTCCTGTTTGACGTTCTGTGGAAAACATGATATCATACAGGAGAAAAGCGCACAAGGGAAACCGCCTGCGGCCCGGCGGATTTTGTCCGCCGGACAGGGCGGGGGATGAGTTTTTCCCAGGAACTTGACAATAGACCCGCAGACCGATACAATAGACAGTCAGTGAGAGAACCGCACCTTTTAAGATAGAAATGGAGAGATACTATGGCGAAGGACAAGAAGCAGGTGGAGGCCATCACCTCCCGGGATGTGGATTTTGCCCAGTGGTACACCGATGTGTGCAAGAAGGCGGAGCTGATCGACTACTCCTCCATCAAGGGCATGTTCATCTACCGGCCCTACGGCTATGCCATCTGGGAGAATATCCAGCGCACCCTGGACGAGGCGTTCAAGAAGACCGGCCATGAGAACGTGTACCTGCCCATGCTGATCCCCGAGTCCCTGCTGCAGAAGGAGAAGGACCACGTGGAGGGCTTTGCCCCCGAGTGCGCCTGGGTGACCATGGGGGGCAGCGAGAAGCTGGAGGAGCGCTGCTGCATCCGGCCCACCAGCGAAACGCTGTTCTGCGAGCACTATAAGAACATCATTCACTCCTGGC
>CAJFVK010000100.1 GCA_904420435.1 uncultured Oscillospiraceae bacterium | reverse complement strand
GCTTATTATGACGCAGCTCCTGGCCTTCTGCGCCGCGGTGTAGCCCACCGCGGCGCTTTTCCGGCGTTCAGGTGCTCTTGCCCCTGGAAAAAATCAGCGGCGATTCCAGTCCCTTCCTCTGATAGGAACGGCTCCGCCGGGCAGACTAAATCCGGTGATCTTGTGATGAAACGCTTTTTCGCGCTCCTGTCCGCTGTGCTTCTGGCTGCGCTGTATGCCGGACGGCCGGTGCAGCCCGCCCTCCAGGCCGCCGCCCTCCAGGAGCCCAAGTACGTGGCCCTGACCTTTGACGACGGCCCCCGGCGGGACACCACCTCCGCCCTGCTGGACGGTCTTCTGGAGCGGGGCGCCCACGCCACCTTTTTTGTGATCGGCCAGCAGATTCCCGGCAACGAGGACCTGCTGCTGCGCATGGCGGAGGAAGGCCATCAGATCGGGAACCACACCTACAGCCACGTGAGCCTCCAGGGGACGGCGGAGTTTACCGCCATCGAGGAGATCCACAAGACGGAGGTCCTGCTGGAGGAGCTGCTGGGGCCCGGGGACTACTGGCTCCGCCCGCCCTACGGCCTGGTGGACAGCCGCACCTCCGCCCTGGTCAGCACCCCCATGGTCTACTGGAGCCTGGACCCGGAGGACTGGAAGAAGCTGGACGCCGGGCAGGTGGCCCGGCAGATCCTTCAAAACGTCAAGAGCGGGGATATCGTGCTGCTCCACGACTTCTACCCCACCAGCGTGGAGGCCGCCCTCCAGGTGATCGACGCCCTCCAGGGGGAGGGGTATGTCTTTCTGACCGTCCGGGAGCTGATGGAGCAGTTCGGCACACAGCCCCAGGCGGGCGCCCTCTACGCCAGCGCCACCCAGGAGCGGAGCTGGTGAGTTATGCGCCTCTCCTGGAAAAGCCGTATGGAAAAGCCCCTGTGGCCTCCATACGGCTTTTTCCTGCCAAGCGGCGGCGGAGCCGGCCGCGCTTTTCCCCCCTTTGGCGGGAATTTTCCAAAAGCACTGTGACGCGGGCGCCTCCGTTTCGGTGTATAGGGGTGAAGGGCCGCCCACGCGGCGGAAGAGGAGCAGTCTATGGAAGATGAGAAAATTGTGGATCTATACTGGTCCCGGTCCGAGGAGGCCATCTCCGAAACTGACCGGAAATACGGGCGGTACTGCCGGTCCATCGCCTACCGGATTTTGCAAAACGAGGCGGACAGCGAGGAGTGCGTGAACGACGCCTATCTGCAGGCCTGGCGCTCCATGCCCAGCCAGCGGCCCAGCCGCCTGAACGCCTTTCTGGGAAAGATCACCCGGAACCTGGCCTTGAACCGGTGGGAGAAATCCCAGGCCGGAAAGCGGGGCTCCGGACAGGTCCCCCTTGTGCTGGACGAGCTGCGGGAGTGCGCCTCCGGCGTGGGAGAGATGGCGGACGACGTGGCCTTTGCGGACCTGCTCAACCGGTTTCTCCGGTCCCTGCCCAGGGAGAAGCGGATCCTCTTCCTGCGGCGCTACTGGTACTGCTGCTCCATCCAGGAAATCGCCTCAGACTTCGGGATCAGCGAGAGCAAGGTCAAGATGACGCTGCTGCGGACCAGGCGCGCCTTCCAGCAGTTTCTGGAGAAGGAGGAGATCGGGATATGAACGAAAAGCGGATGCTCCGGCTGCTGTCCCAGGTGGATGAGGCGTACATCCTGGAGGCCTCCCCCTGCCGCTCCCAGAGGACCGGCCTTCAAAGGCGGAGAACCATCCGGCGGGCGGTGGTCATCGCCGCCGCCATTTTGCTCCTGGCCATCACCACCGCCCTGGCCATCGGCGTCAGGTTCGACTTTGCCGCCTGGATTTCCGGCGCCCTGCCGGATCCCGAACCCGCCTATATTCAGGAGCAGCTGGAGGAGGGGCAGTGGGTCTCCCTCAACGGCGGCCAGGTGGCGGTGATTGTGCCGGAGAGCCCGGTAAGGCTCCTGCTGAGCAGCGACGGCGGGGAAACCTGGCGGGAAACGGTCATCACGGAGAGCCGGGACATGTTCTTCCTGGGCGCCTATCAGGAGGACATGCAGTATCAGGGCGGCTACGTGGGCTTCAACGGGCAGGACGGCTACTTGGTGCTGACCTCCGGCATCTCCATGAACCACCAGGCCCTGCGGATCTTCCTCACCGCCGACGGCGGGGAAACCTGGCGGGAGATCGGCACCCCCTATGACCAGCACATCTCCGTCCTCACCGGCGCGGGCTTCGCCAGCCAGGAGGTGGGGTTCATCAGCTACCGCTACTTTGAGGACGCCGGGCCGGACATCTGGCGGACCACCGACGGCGGGGAAACCTGGAGCAGGCTGGAAATCGAGCTGCCGGAGGAGTATCAGGGCGGGCACTTCACCCCCCTCTCCCCCTCCTTTGACGGGCTGGACGGCGTCTATCCCATCGAGATACTCGCCGGGGACGAAACGGAGCGCATCATCTGCCTGTACAGCCGCGACGGCGGCCTCACCTGGTCGTTCTCCCCTGACCAGGCGGCAGAGTAAGGCCCGTCCTGAGGTTTTCTCTCCCCCAAGGCGAAAGGAGCGGCGTGGCAAAGCCACGCCGCTCCCTTCCATCTCTTATAGAATCTGTTGAACAGGGCTTCAGCCCAGGCCCAGCTTGGCCTCGCCGCCCTCCCCCAGGTTCACCTCGCTATAGTCGATGTGGAACTCCATGGCCCCCAGGGCGTGGGGCCCCAGGGAGCAGGCGGAGAAGATCACGCAGATATCGTCGCCGAAGCTGACATAGTAGTCGTTCCAGCCCTCCACCGTGGCCTCATAGCCCTCGAAGAGGCTGTCGTGGATCTCCTGCCCCATGCCCATGATCTGGTCCAGGATCAGGTCCGTCACCGTGGCCCGGAAGGTGTCCGGGTCGTCGGCAATCTCAATGGGGTTGATGTAATCCCCCCGCTCCAGGTCAAAGGTGTAGCTGAAGCTGGTGACGGTGGGGTAGGCGCTGCCGGAGTAGGTGTACTGCTCGTAACAGACGCTGATGACGCTGCCCTTCTCCTCGTAGCGCACGGTGAGCTCGTCGGTGTAGTGGGTCTCCCCCGCCAGCACCTGCTCGTCAAAGGCGGCCCACTCATCCAGGTCCTCGCCGTTTACCACCACGGTTTCCAGCAGCTCCTCCTGCTTCTGATTAAAGGTTTCCGCCATGGAAACCACCTGCTCCTCCGCGCCCTCGGCCGGCTCCATGCGGAGAGTTTCATAGTTGTAGGAGGCCAGCAGCCGCCCCTCGTCGTCGGAAACCTTGTCGCTGGTGGTTTCCACGGCAAAGGTATACTGGATCTCCGGCACCTCCGGCTCCTCCTGCTCCGGCGGCTGGTTGTTGCCGCCGTTCTCCGTGCTGCAGGCGATCATCGGAAGGCACAGGGCCAGGATCAGCATCATAGTCAGCAATCGTTTCATGGTACGCACTCCTTTCAGAGGATAACTGGGTCTGTACGGTACTCCGCTCCCGGCGCCGGCGGATTGGGACAGGCCAGGGCGTACAGGTCCGTACAGCGGGCCTCCGCCCGGAAAAAACGCTCCGCCTCCGGACCCAGCTTCCGGACGTCCGCACCCTTGGTCAAAACCGGCAGGGACGCCCTCTGCTTCATCTGCCGCAGCAGCTCCCTGCCCCGGCTGTTGGCCCCCAGCACCCGCAGATAGGGGGGACGGTCCGGCGGGCACTCCAGGTTCAGGTAGGCCGCCAGGATCATCCGCCGCAGGCGGGCGGTGGGATATCGCTTGGTCTTGAGCCGTTCCAGCAGGTCCTCCAGGGAAACCGCCTCCCTGGACGCCTGGTACAGCCGGCGGTAGAGCCCCTCGCCGCCGCTGTCAAAGGGGCGGAACGCCTCGGGCTCCATCCGCCGGAGCACCGCCAGCACCGCCCGCTCCCCGCAGGCGGCGGAGGCCGGCGCCAGCTCCAGGGCCTGGGCGGCCCGGAGGATCTCCGCCGCCGGCTCCGGGAGCCAGCGGCCCGGGTCCTCCCCCTCCCGGACGGCAGAGCGGATCCGGGAGGCGGACACGATCTCCCCGTCCTCCCCGCTGTCGTGGGCCGCGCCGGTACGCCGGACGGTGATGGGCTCCATGGCGGCCCCCAGGGAGCGGAGGGCGCGGAGGTACTCCACCGCCAGGTTGTTGTTGGGATGGGAGAGGCAGTCCGCCGCCTCCCCAAGGAGGGATCGGACCGCCGCCTGCCGGGCGGCGGCATAGGGCGTCCCCTCGTCTAAAAAGCGGCGCAGCAGCGTCCGGTACCCCTCGCTGTCCAGGCAGGCCGCCACCCGCTCCAGCAGGGGCAGGTCCCCGCACTCGCTGCCGAAGGCCAGGTAATCCACCGCGCCGGCCGCCTGGAGGATGGCCACGCCGCCCCGGGCGAAGGTTTCCGCGCCGGCCATGGCGTAGACTGTGGGCAGCTCCAGCACCAGGTCCACCCCGCACCGCAGGGCCATCTCCGCGCGCAGGTGCTTTGGCAGCAGGGCAAAGTCCCCCCGCTGGACAAAGTTGCCGCTCATCACCGCCACAACCCCCAGCTCCTCCCCCAGCTGGTACCGGAGCGCCCGGAGCTGGTACTGATGCCCCAGGTGAAAGGGGTTGTATTCCGCAATGATTCCGACAGCCGTCAAATGCCCGCCGCTCCTCTCAAATTTGTGGAAATTTTCGCGAAAAAAGTGTTGTCTGCCAGGCAAAAATGGTCTACAATATCTCTTGCATGTATTCTACTCTGCCTTTTGCGAAAAAGCAAGCCACAGTGTGGAAACGAAAAGTGACAAAACAATAACATTAGGACAAGGAGAATGTGACAGATGAAAATTCTGGTCATCAACGCCGGCAGCTCTTCCCTGAAGTATCAGTTTATGGAGTCTGAGGGCGGCGAGGTGTTTGCCAAGGGCCTGTGCGAGCGCATCGGCATCGACGGCCGCCTGACCCACAAGGTCCCCGGCCGTGAGGATGTGGTCCGGGAGATCCCCATGCCCACCCACAACGAGGCTATCCAGGCTGTTCTGGACATCATGGTGGACCCGGAGAAGGGCGTGATCGCCTCCACCGACGAGATCGCTGCCGTCGGCCATCGGGTGCTCCACGGCGGCGCCGCCTTCACCGAGAGCTGCATCATTGACGATGCCTGCATCGCCGCCATTGAGAAGTGCATCCCCCTGGGCCCCCTCCACAACCCCGCCAACCTGATGGGCATCCGGGCCTGCCAGAAGATCATGCCGGGGACGCCCCAGGTGGCCGTGTTCGACACCGCCTTCCACATGACCATGCCCCCCAAGGCCTACATCTACGCCATTCCCTATGAGTACTATGAGAAGGACGACGTCCGCCGCTACGGTTTCCACGGCACCAGCCACCGCTACGTCTCCGCCCGGGCCATCGACATGCTGGGCAATCCCGAGCACAGCCGGGTGATCTCCTGCCACCTGGGCAACGGCTCCTCCCTGGCCGCCATTGTGGACGGCAAGGTGGTGGACACCTCCATGGGCCTCGGGCCTCTGGCCGGCTTCCCCATGGGCACCCGCTCCGGCGACATCGACGCCACCATCCTGGAGTACCTGATGGGCCGGTACGGCTATGACATCAAGGAGATGCTGAACATCCTGAACAAGAAGTCCGGCGTGCTGGGCATCTCCGGCGTGTCCTCCGACTTCCGTGATCTGGACGAGGCCGCCGCCAACGGCAACGAGCGGGCCCAGCTGGCGCTGGACAAGTTCATCTATGAGGTGAAGAAGTTCATCGGCGCCTACGCCACTGCCATGGGCGGTGTGGATGCGATCCTCTTCACCGCCGGCATCGGCGAGAACTCCATCGACCTGCGCCGTAAGATCTGCGACGGTCTGGAGTACATGGGCATCAAGATGGACCCGGAGAAGAACAACGTCCGGGGCAAGGAGGCCGTGGTTTCCGCCGACGACTCCAAGGTGAAGATCTTCGTCATCCCCACCAACGAGGAGCTGATGATCGCCATGGATACCGCCGCCCTCTGCAAGAAGTAAAGAAGAAATTAGAAAAGCCCCGCCGTCTGGCGGGGCTTTTCCCGTCCCCCGGACCGCCGCGGCGGCGCTTTCCGCTCCGCCCCTGGGGCCGGAGCGGCGGGAAGGCAGGCGCGGCCCAGGAGCACAGGCGGCCCGGCGGTATAGCAGTCCCCCTATCCGCCTGCCAGGAGCAGAAAATCGGCCGCCCAAGCCGGGCGGCCGATTTTTCATCGCTGCCTGTGCGCTCCCCTGTCCGCTTACCACCACTTCCAGGAGATGTTCAGATCCACATTCCCCTCGATGCCGTCCACCCGGCCGCTGCTGGTGTACTGCCAGATCTGGAAGTTATAGTACATGGAGGGCACCATATTGTCGGCCGTGGGGTACTGGGCGTACCAGAAGTCATAGTCCGTCAGCCGGTCCAGCTCATACTGCAGGTAGCCCACCGGCTGGTTGAAGTAGACCATGGGAGTATACCCCTCCTCCGCCACCCGCTCACAGAAGGCGATGGCGCAGTTGGTGAGCATCTCGTTGGAGATGTCGTTGGTCCGGGCGGAGCTGGAGCTGATGGGCTCCCAGTCGAACACCACCGGGAAGTCGATGTCATAGCCGGCCAGAGCGTCCAGCACATACTCGGCCTCCTCCTCGGCCTCCTCCTCGGTGATGGCCTGGGAGAAGAAGTAGACGCCCACGCTGAGCCCGGCGTCCAGGGCCCCCTGGACGTTCTGGTGAAAATACCGGTCCATATTCAGGGTGCCTGCGGTATAGCCCCGGAAGCCCACCCGGATAAAGGCGTACTCCACGCCGTCATCCGCCACGGCCTCCCAGTCGATCTCCCCCTGGTAGCTGGACACGTCGATACCAAACCAGGTGTCCACCCCCTCCTCATGGTAGGAGAGGCGGCCGTCCTCATAGGAGAAGAGGCTCTTGTCGTATTCGCACACCGGCACATCCTCCAGCACCGGGATCCGCTTGTCCCGGTAGACGATGTACCCGGTTTCCGCCGGGTCCTCTTCCTCCGGCTCCTCGGGGATTTCCGGGGTGTCCGGTTCCTGGGGCTCCTCCGGTTCCTCTTCCTCCGGCACGTACTGGTACATCCGCCACATGAGGGCGCACAGCTCCGCCCGGATGATGGTGCTCTCCGGCAGATACACCAGGTTGCCGTTTTCGTCATAGCTGCCGGTGACAAGCCCCGCGTCATAGAGGGCCAGGACATACTCGCTGTCCGTATCCGAGAAGGGGTTTTCCGTCTCACTGGCCGCCAGGCCAATAGCCCGAGCCGCCACCTGGGCGATCAGGTCCCGGCTGACGGCCGCGTCCAGGTCCGGCACCTGGTCCGCCGTCAGAAGGCCGTCCGCCACCGCCAGGTCCAGGTATCCGCTGGCCCAGTTCTCCCCGGTGGGGGCCTGCTCGGCGTAGCCCGCCGTCACCATGATCACCTTCAATGCCTCGCCGGCGGTGATGTCGTTCTCCGGCAGGAAGGTCCCGTCGCCGTAGCCGTTGACCAGGCCCGCCAGGGTCAGGTTCTTGATGTAGGGATAGAACCAGTGGCTCTCGTCCACATCCCCGTAGGGGTTCTCCCAGGCGGTGGGATTCACCCCCGTGTCCACCGCCGGGGTGGAGCCCCAGCGGGCCTCCACGTCCAGGTTCCGCACGGCGATGTCGTCCGCCGTCAGCCGCACCCCGTTGGACTGGTACCAGCCCTGGAAGTACTGGCCGGGCTTGGTGGGCGTCAGCAGGGAGCCGTAGGCCTGGCTGATGGGGAAGAACATGGTGCTGTGGGCCACCTCGCCGCCGTCGGGCTCATAGTGGAGATAGACGTATTGCTCGTCGCCGTTGTTGTCGTACTCCCCGTAGAGAAACAGGAAAGCCTCCTGGAGCCGCCGGGCGACCAGGCCGGGAACCGGCGTGGTGCCCACATGGCACCAGGTGGCGATGGCGTTGACCATCTCCGCCTCCGTGTAGTTCTCGTACCCGTTCATCAAATAGTCGCACAGCCGGTAGGAGGGGTTGATCCAGCTGGTACCCAGGTTGTAGCTC
>CAJFVK010000099.1 GCA_904420435.1 uncultured Oscillospiraceae bacterium | reverse complement strand
CAGCTTCACCGACGTAGCTGCCACCCGCTGGAGCAGCCCCTTCATTGAGTACTGCAACTCCCTGGGCATCATCGCCGGCAACGGCGACGGCACCTTCGACCCCACCGGCGAGCTGACTGGCCACGCTTTCGCCAAGATGCTGCTGGTCGCTCTGGGCTATGACTCCGCTCGCGAGGGCTACACCGGCGCCGGCTGGAGCATCAATGTTGCCTCTGACGCCGTGTCCGCCGGCATCGACGTGGACGGCGTTGCCATGAGCGCTCCCGTGACCCGTGAGGTCGCTGCCCAGATGGCGTTCCAGACCCTGGAGGCCACCATGGTTGAGTACGCCACCGCCGGCACCGTGGTCACCACCCCCGACGGCACCACCGTTGTCACCGGTGGCTCTACCGCCTCCAGGGTGGAAGCCGATTCTGGCGACAACTACATCACTGGCGCGGCCAACGATACTTTCAAGCAGTTCTGCGAGGAGTACTTCTCTGACCTGGAGAAGATTGCCAATGACACGGATGATTTCGGCCGTCCTGGTACCGGCTGGGAGTACGACAACGATCCCGTTGCTTTCGGCGCTGACGAGCCCGTGGCTGTCTTTGACGGCGAGGACTTCGACTTTGACGATGATCTGGAAGACTACGACGTCGTTTCTTCCACCGAGTTCCTCTATAACGGCTCCGCTCTGGCCGGCTTCGACGGTACAAGTGCCACTACCAGAGGTTATTTTGACGGCGCCAAGGGTGTCCAGATTGAGGCCTATGCGGATGATGACGACAACCTCACCGACGTGGTCGTGATCGAGTATTATGTCGCTCAGATCGACTCCATTGACCTGAATGATGACGACGAGGTTGAGTCTGTTGACATGGTCGTCTATGAGGCCGGTCAGTCCATCAGCCACGCCAGCGGCACCGACAAGTATGGTGTAACCATCACTGTCGATGTGGAGGATGACGAGGACGCCTATGCCATGATCCAGGACTATGAGGAGGACGACGTCTTCATGGCCTGCCTCATGGGCGACTGGGAACTGTCCGCTTCTGACATCGACGACAAGCTCCTGGCCGTGGACGATGTGGATGTGATCAGCGGCGAGGTTACCGCTATGAACACCAGCACCAGCGGCGGTCATACGTCTTATAATAGCAGTTGGCTCCGCATTGACGGCGAGCGGTATTATTTTGCCAGCGAGTATAGCCGTGCTACGATTGGCAGAGGCTCTGACGGCGCTTTCTACCTGTACAACGGCTATGTGGTCCACTTCGACGGTTCCGTGGGCGAGGCTGACGACAACTACCTGTTTGTTGTCCGTGGTAGCTCCGAAACCGACCGCTGGGATGCTGTCAGTGCCTATGCTGAGGTTGTCTTCCTGGACGGCACCTCCGAGGTCGTTTACCTGAATGTGGACGATTCCGATGGCCTGACAGCAACAACGAGCGGTAGCGTAATCACGGGTTATACTGTTACTCCTGGTATTTACTCCTACGAGTATGACGAGGATGATGACGAGTACACTCTGACTGACGAGGATGATACTCCCAGCACTATCGACTTCACCAATGGCAGCACCCGAATCGGTAGCACTGCTCGCGCCAACAGCGCCACTGTCTTTGTCTACATCGACCTCACCAGCGGCGGCGCTGTGGATGACGTCAACGTCTACACCGGTTACCGGAACGCTCCTTCCAAGGAAGTGACTGGAACTGCTTCTGCGACGAACGGCGCCTATCTGGTGTATGAGGATGGAAGCAATACCACTAAGTGCATCTTTGTGGTGGGCGGCACCTCCACTTCCGGCAGTGACGATGTGATCTTCATCGCTGGCGCTTCCGTTTCCGGCGTGATTGACGACAGCGATGTCGATAAGACCTACTATCTGTATAATGCGGTGGTGGACGGCGAGATCGTGGAGATCATGGTGAATTCCACCATGGCTAATGCGAATAATCTGACCGGCGTGTATAACAACACCGCCACTGACAGCGATGGCGTGTATACCACGATTTCTTGGACTGCACCGGATGCGGATGAGTTTGGCTCTGTGAATGGTGGCAACTTCGGCCGCGCCGAGGATGATGTCATCACCATTGGTGGCGAAACTCTGGCCTATGCCGATGATGTTCAGGTCTTCGTGGCCAACGCCGACGGCGATATTACCACCGGCTCTATCAACCGCAACTACAGCAATGTGAACATCCGTTACTTCATGAACAGTGACGGCGAGGTTGACCTGGTATTCATCCAGCGCCTCAGCTGAATTCACATCTGATTCCCACGCAAAAAAGGAGCTCCCCCACGGGGGAGCTCCTTTTCTTTTGCCCCACTACAGTTTCATAATGCAGCACAGGGCGTAGTACGGGGGTCGGTTTTCCCGGGTTGCGGTCTGGGCGGCGTAAAAGGTGCCGAAGACGCTGCCCCCGGTGTGGCTGTAGGCTGCCAGCTCCTCCGTGGCCGCGCCGCCGGCGTCCCCCACGGCGTAGTCCCCGCCACAAGGCCCCCCGGAAATCCGGGGGGCCTTTCCCCGTCCAAAAGCAACAAAAGAGAGAGGTACACGCCCTTCGTGTACCTCTCTCTTTCTGTATCTCCCGGTCAATAGCCCCGGCGGCGGTTGGGACAGTGGAGCAGGGGCTCCCCGGCGGCGTAGCGCTCCAGATTCTCCAGGAACATGTCCACGATCCGGTCCCGGGTGTAGCCCAGGGAGGTGTTCCCGGAGCAGTGGGGGGTGAGGATCAGGTTGGGGGTCCGCCACAGGGGGTGGTCCGGGGGCAGGGGCTCCGGGGTCATCACGTCCAGGGCCGCCCCGGCCAGCCGCCCGCCCCGGAGGGCGTCCATCAGGGCGTCCTGGTCTACGGCGCTGCCCCGGCCCACGTTGACCACATAGGCGTCCTCCGGCAGCAGCTCGATCCGGGCCCGGCTCAGGAGCCCCACGGTTTCCGCCGTGGCTGGGACGCACAGGACCAGGGCGTCGGTCCGGGGCAGGACGCGGTTGAGCTGGTCCATGGAGCACACCTGGTCAAAGGCCGGGTCGGAGGCCTTGGCCGGATTCCGGCGCAGGCCGGTGACGTGGGCGCCCATGGCGTGGGCGGTGCGGGCCACGTGGGTGCCGATGTCCCCCATGCCCACAATGGTCATGCGCAGCCCCCGGATAGAGCGCATGGACTCCACCCGGTGCCACTGGCGGTTGGCCATCCGCCGCTGGGTGCGGGGCATCTGCCGCAGGAGCATCAGCAGCACCATGATCACGTGCTCGGAGATGGTGACGCCGTAGGCCCCGGCGGAGTTGGTGAAGATACAGTCGGGGTTGGCCCAGGCGCTGTCGCTGAGGTAGGCCTCCACCCCCGCGTAGCACAGGGCGAACCACCGGAGGTTCTTGGCGGTGGAGGTAACGGCCAGGGCGTCGTGGCCGAAGAAGATCTCGTACTGGTCGATCTGGGGCAGGGCGTCCTCGGCCCGGGCAAAGTAGTCCACGAAAAAGCCCAGCCGGGCGGCCGTCCGGCCGATCTGATCCTTGTGCTCGCTGGAGAGGAAGTCGTCCATAATCGCTATTTTTCGCATCGCAGTACCTCCAAGATTGCCTCCGCCGTGTGGATGCCGTCCGCCGCCGCGGAGAGGATGCCGCCGGCGTAGCCCGCCCCCTCCCCACAGGGGTAGAGGCCGGCCACGGCGGACTGGCGGGTGGCCGGGGAGCGGGGGATCCGCACCGGGGCGCTGGAGCGGCTCTCCACTGCCGTCAGCACCGCGTCAGGGCAGGCGAAGCCGGGGATCAGCTTCTCGTCAATGGCGGGCAGGGCCTCCGCCAGGGCGTCGCAGAGAAAGGCGGGAAGGCATTGGCGCAGGTCCGTAAACCGGACGCCGGGCCGGTAGGTGGGCCGGACCCGTCCCGGCCCCCGGGAGGGCCGCCGGGCCAGGAAATCCCCCACCAGCTGGGCCGGGGCGATGTAGCCGCCGCCTCCCAGGGCATAGGCCGCCTCCTCCAGCCGCCGCTGGAAGGCGATGCCCGCCAGGGGGTCGTCGCCGCCGAAGTCCGCCGGGGTCACGTTCACCAGAAGGCCGCCGTTGATGTTCGCCCCGTCCCGGGCGTAGAGGCTCATGCCGTTGGTCACCAGGCGGCCCGGCTCCGAGGCGGCGGCCACCACCTGTCCCCCGGGGCAGACGCAGAAGGAGAACACGTGCCGTCCCCCGTCCACCGCCCGGGAGGCGGTGTAGGTGGCGGGGGGCAGGGCGGGGCGTCCGGCGGAGGCGCCGTAGCGGGCGGCGTCCATCTCCCGCTGGAGGTGCTCGATCCGCACCCCCACGGCGAAGGCCTTGGCCTCCAGGGGGACGCCCCGGCTGTGGAGCATCTCCACCGTGTCCCGGGCGCTGTGGCCCAGGGCCAGCACCGCCTGATCCGCCTCCAGCCGGTATGCCTGGGCCCCGGCGGTCACCTCCAGTGCCCGCAGGGCGCCGTTTTCGATGGCCAGGTCCGTCACCCGGTGGCCGAAGCGCAGCTCCGCCCCCAGACCCTCCAGGGTCCGCCGGAGGTTTCGCATAACGGTGTACAGCCGGTCTGTGCCCGCGTGGGGCTTGGCGTCGATGAGAATGCTCTCCGGGGCTCCCAGCTCCACCAGCTTGCCCAGGATGTACCGGTGGCAGGCGTCCCGGGTGCCGGTGTTCAGCTTGCCGTCGGAGAAGGTGCCGGCGCCCCCCTCGCCGAACTGGACGTTGGAGTCGCTCCGCAGCTCTCCGGTGGACCAGAAGCGCTCCACGTCCTGCCGGCGCTGCTCCACCGGCGCGCCCCGCTCCAGAACAATGGGCCGGGCGCCGGCCTGGGCCAGGAGCAGGGCGCAGAAGAGCCCCGCGGGCCCCGCCCCCACCACCACCGGCCGCCGCTCCGGCGGCGCGGCCAGAGGGGCGGGCAGGGGATAGCGCTCCCGCTTCGCGGTCTGCACCCGCCGGTCCCGGACCCGGCGCAGCACCCGGGACTCCTGGGCCAGGGTGCACTGGACCGCATACTCCCAGACGGCTCCGCCGCCCCTTCCGTCCACGGAGCGGCGGACCACATGGAACTGTTTTAGCTCCTCCGGTGGAACCCGGAGAATCTTGGCCGCCTGGCGGCGCAGGCCCTCCTCGTCCTCCCCCGGCTCCAGGCGGAGATGGTCAATCCGGATCATCGCGTACCTCCTTGCCGCGGCCGCCGGCCGGGAAGTGGACTCCCCATCGGAGCCCCTCCCCCCGGCGGACACGGCCCTTCTTTCTGAGGCTATTATACCGTGCTTCCCCCGGCTGGGCAATCCAAATGTTAAAATAATCTGTAAGGATTCTTCATACTTTGGACATAAACCGCCGATATAATGGCAGCATAAAAAGAAAACAAGATTCTCAGATGTGTGAAAAACGAAAATTGGATTTTCCAAGTAAGGAGGATTTTGATATGAGCTTTCATGATGATTACAATTCTTTCTATCGTCCCTCTCAAAGCGGCCGCCAGGAGCAGCCGCCGGTGATTGACCTGACGCCCTCCGCCTCCCAGCCGGAGGCGGGCGCTCCGGTTTCCCCCCAGCCGAAGAAGCGGGGCCGTGGCCGGCGGGTCGTGGCCTGGGCCCTGGCAGGCGTGCTTCTGCTGGGCGGCGGCTTCGGCGCCGGCTATGTGCTGAAGGACCATCTCCCCGGCGGAGAGGACAGCACCAGCCTGTACCTCAGCGACCGGCAGGCGGTGGAGGTTTCCCCCATGACGGTAACCGGCAGTCAGAGGATGACCTACACGGAGCTGTACGCCTCCACGGTGAACAGCGTCGTCAGCATCAACGCCTCGGCCACCACCAACGTCTTCGGCCAGGAGGCCACCGTGATGGCCTCCTCCGGCAGCGGCTTCATCATCAATGAGGACGGCTACATTGTCACCAATTACCACGTGATCAACGGCAGCGACACCGTGCGGGTCACCCTGTATGACGGTTCCACCTACGACGCGGAGGTCATCGGCGGCGACAGCGACTACGATCTGGCGGTTTTGAAGATCGACGCCACCGGCCTGCAGCCCGCCGTGATGGGCAACTCCACGGAGCTGCAGGTGGGCGATGACATCGCCGTCATCGGCAACCCCCTGGGCGAGCTGACCTTCTCCATGAGCGAGGGCATCGTGTCCACCACCAACCGGCTGATCAATGTGGACGGCACCCCCTTCAACATGATCCAGATCACCGCCGCGGTGAACGCCGGCAACTCCGGCGGCCCCCTGTTCAACATGTACGGCGAGGTGGTGGGCATCGTGTCCGCCAAGTACTCCGGCAGCGGTTCGGACACCTCTGTGGAGGGCCTGGGCTTCGCCATCCCCATCAGCGACGCGATCCCCATGGTACAGGACATCATCACCAACGGCTATATCACCACCAAGCCCTATCTGGGCATCACTGCCGCCACACTGCAGCGGGGCTGGGTGTCCAACAGTGATCTGACGGAGGGTGTCTATATCTACTCCGTGGAGGAGGGCGGCGCGGCCGATCAGGCGGGCCTCCAGGCCGGCGATGTGATCGTTCAGATCGGCAACACCGATATTTCCGACATGGATGACATCACCGCACTGAAGAAGGAGTACGCCGCCGGTGATACGGTCACCGTGACCTACTACCGCGGCAGCCAGCAGCTCACTACCCAGCTGACCTTCGGCAGCGAACCCCAGAGCACGCAAACTGCTGCCGACAGCAGCCAGTCTACAGCTCCCTCCTACAACTACAACATGGACCCCTGGAGCTATTACTTCGGCAACCGCAACGGCGGCTACTACGGCAGCGCTGCATAAATCCGCTTCCGACAGATTGCTTCTTTTCATTCTGTTTTTCTTCCCTCTCTTTTCATGAAGGACCCCGCAGGCATCTGCCTGCGGGGTCCTTCATTCCGCTGAAAAAGGCCGTGCCTTTTTCAGCGGATCATTGCAGAGTGCCGCAGCGCACGAACCAGCCGTCGAAGACGGCTGGCTCCCTGGGCCCCGCATAGGCAAAACGAAAAAGAAAAAGGACGGGTCCCCGGCCTTACCGCCGCCGGGGACCCGTCCTTTTTTCTGTCTGCCGCCCTAGGCGTTTTTCTGCCGGGTCAGTTCCTCCTCCACCATGCGCAGCTGTTCCACGGTGTTGACGCCGATAAGCTCCGCGCCGCTGCAGGCGCAGCAGGCGCCTACCCTGCCGCCCTCCCGCTGGAGGATCGCCGGCACGTCGGTGAGGTAGTACTCCTTCTGGGCGTTGTTGTTCTTCAGCTGGCCCAGGGCCGCAAACATCTTCTTGCTGTCGAACACATACACCCCCACATTCAGCTCCCGGATGGCCTTCTGCTCCGGCGTGCAGTCCCGGTCCTCCACAACGCCCTGGAAGCCCCCCTTCTCGTCCCGCAGGATGCGGCCGTAGGGCAGATCCCAGTCGCAGGTACCCGTCAGGAGGGTACAGACGTTGCCCTCCCGGACATGGGTTTCCAGCAGGCTCTCGTAGGTGGAACGGCGCAGCAGCGGCATATCCCCGTAGCAGATCAGGATCGGCCCGTCATAGCTTCCCACCACCGGGCTGGCCACCGCCACCGCGTGGCCGGTGCCCAGCTGGGGCTCCTGCACCGCGTGGGGATAGCTGCCGAAGACCTTCAGCACATCCTCCCGGTGGTATCCCACCACCAGCACAATGTCCTGGGGATCCAAAAAGTCCAGATTGGACAGCACATAGTGCAGCAGCGGCTTCCCGTTGGCCTCCCGCATCACCTTCGGCAGGGAGATGCCCTCCGTCTGCAGGCGGGTGCCCTTTCCGGCCGCCAAAACAATCGCCTTGTACATATGACTCCTCCATCGTTTCAGGGTCTATCGCAGAGTTGGCGGCGCGGCCGTTCTGCCGTCGCCGCGGCCCTGGGAGATCCCGGGGCCTTTGCCGATATTATACCATGGCGGCCCGAAAACTCAACAGCAAAATTCCCCGGCGAAGCCGCGTTTTTTCGTCCCGCCGGGCCGGTTTGGAGATGGCCGGAAAATCCCCGTGGCTACCCAATGGCTACCCAGGTCAAAGCCTTGGGGCACAAGGGTTTGCGGGCGCTGATGCCGTCGAAAAACCGCCCATTGGCTACCGAAATGG
>CAJFVK010000098.1 GCA_904420435.1 uncultured Oscillospiraceae bacterium | reverse complement strand
AGGCGGATCTGAAACGTCCATTTATGCCTACGAGGGGATGGAAGTCCAGCTGCAGGCCAGAGGATTAGACGGAGCTGCGATTTATTTCCTTCCACCCGATCTGGTGGAGAAAGATGGCAATTCACAGGACATTTACCAGCTCACCATGGGGACAGACGACTTGACTTTGACCTACCATCAGATGATTGAGGTAGCGCCGGATGAGGGCTGGTATAATGAAGCGGCGGAGAGTCTTACCATCATGGACGAAGCGGACTTGGCCGCTTTTCAGGAGAAAGTCAACGCCGGCACAGGCTTTTCCGATAAGGCCATCACCCTCGGCGCGGATATCACTTTGACTGCCAGCTTCTATACCCCCATCGGTACCGAGGAGAATCCCTTCCGGGGCACCTTTACGGCTGGTGAGAAGGAGGAGGGCGGCTACTACGCCATTTCCGGCTTCCACGTGGAGTCTACAGAGGACGGCCAAGCGCTGTTTGGCTGGGTGGAAAATGCTGTGATTGAAAATGTTACCGTATCCGGCAGCATCAGCGGCGGCAGCTATGTGGCGGGTATCGCCGCCCACGCAGCCGGCAGCACCTTTACCAACTGCACCAACGCCGCGGAACTCAGCGGCACCACCAATGTGGGTGGCATTGCCGGGGCAGCCGAGGGCTGTACCTTTACGAACTGCATCAACAGCGGTGCGGTTAAGGGGAGTACAAACACCGGCGGCATTGCCGGGAATGTTCCGTCCGGCGGAGAGGCGTGCGCCTTCACAAATAGCTCCAATGACGGTACGGTTTCTGGCGGCACAGCTACTGGCGGAATAGTAGGTCTTGCCTCTGGTACAGCTACCCTAGAGGGGTGCTTCAACGGCCAGGGCGGTGAGGTCAGCGCCACCGGCGCCAACTGCGGCGGCGTGGCGGGGAGTCTTGCCGGTACCTTTACCTTGGAGAACTGTTATAACGCCGGCAAGGTGGCGGGCGCCGCTAGTACCGGCGGCGTGGTGGGACTGACTGCCGCAGGGACGGCAGATGCTCCCAACCAAATCACCGGCTGCTACAATGCCGCGGGCGCCACGGTCAGTGGTGCCGTTGGAACCGGCGGTGTGATCGGCAAGTCGGGCAACTATTTAACCGTAACGAATGGCTACAATGAGGGAACAGTCAGCGGCGGCAACAACGCCGGCGGCGTTCTTGGACAGAGCGGCACCTACACCGGCCTGGTCGGCTGCTACAACGCGGGAAATGTCACCGGTAGCGGCAACAACACCGGTGGTGTGGTGGGTTCCCTGAGCAGCAACGGCTCTTTAGAGGACTGCTACAACGACAAAGAGGGCTCTGTCACCGGCACGGGCAATACCGGCGGCGTGGCCGGTTCCACCTCCTCCCTGCGCGAAGCGGTTACCGGTCTTTACAACGCCGGTACTGTCACCGGCCGCGGTACTTACACCGGCGGCGTAGTAGGCAATCTGGGTGCTCCGGGCAGCGAGGTCACCGACTTCTACAACACCGGTACTGTCACCGGCAGCGGCACCTACACTGGCGGCGTGTTCGGAACCATAGCGGCCGGCGCTAACCAGCTGATCTCTCTCTGCTGGAATGAGGGAAGCGTTTCCAGCTCCGGCCGTTATGTGGGCGGTGTGGCTGGCTACTTGAACGGAAGCTACAGCTATATGAGCGGTGCCTCCGTTTCCCACCCCTCCCGGCTGTATAACCTGGGGCAGATTCAGGGCAGCGGGGCGAGTACTTATGCCGCAGGCATCTGCGGCTATGCGGTTTCTCCGTATTCCTATGTGTCCGACAGCTTTAACTACGGCACGATAACGGCGGCCGACGCCGCCCATGTGGCGGGCATCACCGCATCGGGATTCGATGCCACACAAAACAGCTACTACTTAGATACCGCCTTTGCTGTAACCTCTGATCCTATTGAGGGCACTGATGAGGGCGGGGAAACGCCGGAGCCGATTGTCCCGCTGGACAGCGCCTATGCCGCCGGCAAGAGCGCAAGCGCCTTTTCCTCCGGCGAGGTGGCCTACCTGCTGGACAGAGGGGACACCGATGAGCGGACCGAGCTGTGGGGCCAGGGAGAAAAATACCCTGTTCCGGCTGATGAGGCGCATCCGGCTCTCTACAAACTGACCCTCTCTGTCAGTGGACCGGAGGACGGCTTCCAGCCGGGCGATCCCGCCGGGGAACCGGGCGACGGAACGGGAGATGATGGCCTGGCGGAAACAGTCGCCTTGCTTACCGCGATGCATCAGGAGCGCCTTACCCAGCGGACAGATCTCCGACCGGCTGTGGAATCCGATCCGACGGTAGTCAACTGCCTGATCCTTGATGAGCTGCTCCAAACGTCTGACCCTGAGAAGGCGTTGGCAGTCTACCTTCCCTCCAGCCGACAGATCAAGGCGACCTATACACTGAAAGCGGGGTATCAGGTGGAAGAGGTGATTACCAGCCCAGAGGCAAACAAAGCGGTGCTGGACCGGACGGCCCAGAGCATCCTCTTCACTATGCCAAAGGCTGATGATGCCTCTGCGGAGGTCGTATTCGCGGCTGTCCCGGAAGTGCCCGTGGCATGCCAGGTGACCTTCAGTGCCAACGGCGGCGCATGGGCAGACGGCGCAATAACAAAGACACAGGAAGTAATGACCGGAGAAATGGCTGAAAAACCTGACGACCCAAGCCGCGAAGGTGATCTTACAGAGGAGTACATATTTACCGGCTGGTACACCGATCAGGCCTGTACCACAGCCTACAACTTTACTGCGGCTGTCCGGGGAAATCTGACGCTGTACGCCGGCTGGGATCTGGTCAGCAAGCATGTGGTGACCTTCCATGCGGGCGATGGAGCTTTTGCCGATCATGCCAAGACGAGCGTGTCCATTGTCAGCGATGGGGGACGTGTCAGCGCTCCGGACGATCCAACGTTGGAGGGCTATACCTTCCGGGGCTGGTACACCGACCAGGAGGGGACGCGGCTCTACAGCTTTGATTCTGCGGTAACCAGTGATTTGGACCTATATGCCGGCTGGGCCAGGGCTGGTGAGTACGTGGTCATCTTTGACGCAAACGGCGGCACCATCGCAAAAGACGGAGAAACGGTGGAGATCCTGTCTGTTACTGTGGCTGCAGGGGAGCCGGTCCAGGATCCCGCGGCTGCGGGCTATACCGTGGAGCGGGCTGTTTCCGGCACCACGACCTACGAGCTGATCGGCTGGGCCACAGAGAATGGCGAAACCTGGGATTTTGGAACGGAAGTTACCGGGAGCATGACCTTAACGGCTCAGTGGAAGGCAGATCCCTTTGGCCAGCCAAACGCGCAGGGCTACTTTGAGATTCCGGATCTGGCCACACTGGAGCTATTCCGGGATCAGGTGGATGCGGGAGAGGACTATGAAGGGGAAACGTTCCTCTTAACAGGGGATATCCAGCTCCCCGCGGACTGGAACGCCATCGGCACATATTTTTCTTTCCGCAGCTTTGATTTTCTCGGCACCTTTGACGGCGGAGGGCATACCATTACCCTGAACGCCGACCAGGAGGAGCCCCTGTTTGCAGGTGTTGGCGGTACCGTGCGGGATTTGACCGTCGACGGGACGTGCTACGGGGATATTATGAGCGGCGTAGCGTCCAACGCAGGAAACGGGGCCCTCTTTGAAGAGATCACCGTGGACGCACAGCTGTATAACGCTTACAGTGGAATTGTTTACTACGTCCGTGGGGACTGCACCATTCAAGACTGCACTGTGAAGAGCGGCAGCGTGATCTCCAACCAGACCGGCCCGGCCGGCGGTATTGCGGCGATCTTCACCAGCAGTGGCAGCCACCTGATTTCCCGCTGCGTGGTGGAGGATGGGGTTTCCATTACCGGTTTGGGCAATGAAGTCAGCTTTATTGGAGGCGTAGGCGGCATTCTGGCCGACGGTGCGGCGGAAATCGAATACTGCTACTCCGGCGCGGATCTCACCGCTACTGCTGCGAACGCATATATCGGCGGCATTGTCGCCCACGGCAATTCCATGGGCAACACTGTTATCACCTCCTGCGGCGCCACAGGTACCTTCACTCTGCGCAATGGCGGCACGGTTGGCGGTGTTGCCGGTTCCGCCAACGCCGCGTCGGCTGGAGAGGGAAATGCGTTCCTTACGAATTCCTTCTTCTTCGGCTCCATAGAGGGCTCCCCCACCAATGTGGGCGGCGTGGTAGGCATTACCACCAGGACAGATACCGTGGACGCTTATTTCTGTATCGAAAACGGGATAGAAGCCACAGTGGAAAATGACGGTGCTGTGGAAGCCGGAGCGGATGCGTTCCGCAGCGGCGAGATCGCCTATCTGCTGGACGGCGGAACAGGTGCGCATCAGAATATCTGGACACAGGATGCTGAAAAAGATCATCCTATGCTCGGCAGCCCCAGCTACTACCCCGCCACTGTAACAGCACAGGGCGGCGGTTCTGCCAGCATCGACGGCAAAACCGCGGGCATCTATCTGGGTGAGGGGAATACGGTGAGCGTTACCGCAACCCCCGACAGCTACGAAAATGAGGAGTACGGCCCCCAGTACGCCTACGTGCTGACCAGCCTCACAGTTAACGGTGTGGAGCAGGAAGGGACAAGCTTCGCCATGCCGGATGATGAGGCGGAAATTGTGGCTGTATTCGAGCTTCAGCAGGTTGGGTACAATGAGCAGCCTTCCAGCGACGGTGATAGAGAGGACCCGGCCCCTGAGGAACCCGGTGACGGCGACGGAGAGGGCACTGGCAGCGGAGAGGGCGGCACTGGCGACGGCGCCGGGGAGAATCCCGGTGACGGCGAGGGCGCCGGCACCACCGAGGGAGGTGACCCCGGTGAAGGCGGAGAGCCCACCGGCCAGCCCACGGAGGACCCCCCCACGGAAACCGTCGTCGATGACGGTCAGACCATCCAGACGGATCCAGTCGATCCCGTAATCGACGAGCCGCTTGAGGAAGAACCGGAGCCCCAGGAACCCGAGCAGCAGGAGCAGCAGGAACAGCCGGAAACCCCGGAGCAGCCTAAGGAGGATGATAACCTGCTGGAAGAGGACCCCGAAATCGAGGAGGAGACCCAGCGCAATCTCCTGCCGGTGATTCTCCTGATCGCTGCGGTGGTCGCGGGGGCGCTGATTATCCTATTTGTGCTGCTGCGCAAAAAGAAAACTTCTGTCAAACAATAAAGTGGGATAAGGCATGTACGGGAATGCAGACTGGGCGTTTTGCGTGCCCAGTCTGCCCCTGCCCGGAAAATAAATTGGAAATAGAACAGGAGGAAACAACATGCAGGGACTTCGAAAGCGCGGACTGAGCCTTGTACTGGCGCTGGTCATGGTGCTGGGATTGTCGGTAAACGCCTTTGCCGCGGTGTCGGACGACGAGTTGGCGGCGGTCATCGAGGACACGGCGCAGTATATGTACGAAACGGTAAAGAGCCCCCAGGTGGGCTCCATCGGCGGCGAGTGGGCTGTGCTGGGCCTGGCCCGCAGCGGCTATGAGGTGCCGGAGGAATACTATCAGGACTACTACGCCACCGTGGAAGCCTATGTAAAGGCCTGCGACGGGAATCTGCACAATGTGAAGTATACAGAGTACAGCCGCGTCATCGTGGCCCTCAGCGCCATTGGGAAGGACGCACGGGATGTGGCGGGCTACGACCTGACGGTGGCCCTGGGGGACTACGACAAGACCATCTGGCAGGGGCTCAACGGTCCTATCTGGGCTTTGATTGCCCTGGATTCCCGGGACTATCCGATGCCTGAGAACCCGGAAGCTGAAACGCAGGCCACACGCCAAATGTACATCGACCGCATTCTGGAGTGCCAGCTCAGTGATGGCGGCTGGAGCCTGTTTGGAGGATCCTCCGCCGCCAGCTCTGGGGATGATGTGTCCGATCCAGATATCACCGGCATGGCCCTTCAGGCCCTTGCCAAATATCAGGACCAGCCGGCGGTGGCTCAGGCGACACAGGAAGCGCTGGACTGCATGTCAAAACAGCAGAACGACGAAGGGGGCTTCTCCTCTTGGGGAACCAAGAACTCCGAGAGCTGCGTGCAGATGATTGTGGCCCTGTGTGAGCTGGGAATCTCGCTGGATGATCCGCGATTTGTAAAAAACGGGAACACCATGCTGGACAACCTGATGATGTTCTACCTGCCCGGGGAAGGATTCCTGCATACGACGGATGGCGGCGGTTCCAATCAGATGGCATCCGAGCAGGCACTCTACGGTATGGTGGCCGTTCAGCGGGCACGCCAGGAGAAAAACAGCCTATACCGCATGGGGGATGCCATTACCATAGCAGAGGACGAGGATGCTCAGGCGGGAGCCGGACTGGAGGGCAAGCATGCCGATGTGACCGTCCAGCCTGTCACGCTGCCGGGCAAAACTTTTGACGACATCACCGGAGTCAACGCTCACGCCAACCAGCCGGCCATCGAGGCACTTGCTGCACGCGGCATCATTGACGGTATGGAGGATGGTCTGTTCCACCCGGAGGAGGATATGACCCGGGCCCAGTTCGCCACCATCGTGGTGCGGGCCCTGGGCCTGACGCCGGTCGCCAACGACGCCTTTACCGACGTACCCTCCACCGCCTGGTATGCCCCCTATGTGGGCACCGCCAACACCTACGGACTCATTAACGGTGTGGGAGAGGGACGGTTTGATCCCAATGGTGCGATTACCAAGCAGGAGGCTGCCGTCCTGGTGTCCCGGGCTGCGGATCTCTGCGGCATGGATACGGAGCTGGATGACGGCGCGGTGCGGGATGTGCTGGCCCAGTTTACCGACTATGTGGCCGTGCCGGAGTGGGCCCGGGAGGGGCTGGCTTTCTGTTATCAGGAGGACATCTTGGACGATTCTGCCCTGAACATTCAAGGGAACGCTCCAATCCTGCGCTGCGAGATCGCCCAGATGCTCTATAACCTGCTGGGCAGCGCAAAGCTCCTGTAAAGGAGTGGACGGCATGTGGTGGAAACAAAACAAATGGAAAGTCATCGTCCCTGTCCTGATCGTGGCTGTGCTGGCCGCCGCCTTTTGGTATGGCGGCAGCGCGCCGGGCCTCCAGGGCTGGAATGTGGGCGGCGATCCCACTGTGCAGATGAGCGGCCAGTCTGGAGAAGAACCGACGGAAGCTATCCAGATCGGTGATGCAGGACAAAGCGACAGCCCGGAACAGATAGATCCATCAGACCAGAGTGGTGAGCCGGAAACGCCCCCGCAGGAAACTCAGATGAACCCGGTTTCCCCAAACAATGAAACACCGACAGAGGGAATCGAGAGTCGGCCTGGAGGGACAGAGGGAGACATGACCGCCCAGGAAAAAGTGGAAGCAGCAGCGGAACTCGCCGGAGGCACCTCCGCCGGTGTCACGGCTGGGGATGCGGAATATTCCGAGGCCCAGGGTATGGTGATCGACCCGACCACCGGCAAGGACCAGTATCTCACCGATCCGGTGCCGGAGGGCAAGCCTCTGCCGGTGGAGCCCCAGGACGCGGAGATCTCCGACACCGCCTACACCTGCACCCTCTCCATCTCCTGCGCCACCATCCTAAACCATATGGACTGGCTAGACCCGGAGAAGGTGGAGCTGGTGCCGGAGGACGGCTGGATCCTCAAGCCCACGGAGGTGACCTTCTACGAGGGGGAGAGCGTGTTCAATGTGCTCCAGCGGACCTGTAAGCAACAGGGTATCCACATGGAGTTTGAGAACACGCCCATGTACAACAGCGCCTACATCGAGGGCATCCACAACCTCTATGAGTTCGACTGCGGGGAGCTCTCCGGCTGGATGTACCAAGTGAACGACTGGTTCCCCAATTACGGGTGCAGCCGCTACCAGCTCCAGGACGGCGACGTGGTGGAGTGGGTGTATACCTGCGACCTGGGCGTGGATGTGGGAGGCTTCTACTCCACAGGAAGCTAAATCCAATAGCGGGTTGGGGCGGCCGCCGCCCCAGCCCGCATCCCCGCTTTCTTTCGATGACCCCCGCCAACCGCGGAGGCCATCGAAAGAAAGTGGAACACAGAAAGAAGGGAACCATGTTTTATGCAGAACCGAGATACCTTTTCCAGCTATCACCCTACCATCAATTTTCTCTATTTCGCGCTGGTGCTGGTTTTTACCATGTTTTTCATGCACCCAGTCAGCCTTGTCATTTCCCTGGCCGCATCCCTATCGTATGCCATTGATCTGAACGGGAGAAAGGCAGCCCGCTCCAGCCTCCTGTATCTGCTTCCTATGATGCTCACGGCGGCGCTGATCAACCCGGCATTCAACCACGAGGGCATGACCATCC
>CAJFVK010000097.1 GCA_904420435.1 uncultured Oscillospiraceae bacterium | reverse complement strand
TCGCTGCGGCCGGTGGCCACCACGGCGGCCCCGCCGGCCTTGGCGTCGTCGGGGAAGATCTCCGGGGTGGGGTTGGCGCAGGCAAAAACGATGGCGTCCTTGGCCATGGTCTTGACCATCTCGGTGGTGACGGTGCCGGGGGCGGACACGCCGATGAACACGTCGGCGCCCACCAGCATGTCGGCCAGGGAGCCGGACTTCTTGGAGAGGTTGGTGATCTGGGCCATCTCCTCCTTCACCCAGTTGAGTCCCTCCCGACCGGCGTAGATAGCACCCTTCCGGTCGCACATGGTAATGTCCTTGAAGCCGGCGGAGAGCAGGAGCTTGGTGATGGAGATGGCGGCGGCGCCGGCGCCGGAGGTGACGATCTTCACGTCCTCCTTCTTCTTGCCCACTACCTTCAGGGCGTTGAGCAGGCCCGCCAGGGTGATGATGGCGGTGCCGTGCTGGTCGTCGTGGAAGATGGGGATGTCGCACTTCTCCTTCAGCTTCCGCTCGATCTCAAAGCAGCGGGGGGCGGCGATGTCCTCCAGGTTGATACCGCCGAAGCTGCCGGAAATATTGTAAACCGTCTGGACGAACTCGTCCACATCCTTGGTCTTGACGCACAGGGGGAAGGCGTCCACATCGCCGAAGGCCTTGAAGAGGACGCACTTGCCCTCCATGACGGGCATGCCGGCCTCGGGGCCGATGTCCCCCAGGCCCAGAACGGCGCTGCCGTCGGTGATCACAGCGCACAGGTTGTGGCGGCGGGTCAGGTCATAGCTCTTGTTGACGTCCTTCTGGATCTCCAGGCAGGGCTGGGCCACGCCGGGGGTGTAGGCCAGGCTCAGATCGTCCTTGGTCTTCACCGGCACCTTGGCAATCACTTCAATCTTGCCCTTCCACTCCTCGTGCAGCCGCAGGCTCTCCTTTGCATAATCCATTTTTATGATTCCTCCTTTATTTTTATGCTCCTTTCCGCGGCGTGGCCCGGCTGGAGGCGCCGCCGCGGCACTTTCAAACGTGACAGTTCTTACTATACAGGAAAATACGGGAGAAGTAAAGGGGATTTTTGCGAAATATTTATCATACCAAGGGCGGGCAGCTAATCCGCGGCGGCGGCTGGCGAATCTCAGCGTCGTGCTTTTGACAGGACAAAGTTGAGGATTTATAAATAAAATAACGAATAATTATTTGAAAATAACGGAGGAGAAAATACAGTTGCGGAACGGGAGAAATTTCGGTAAAATATGAAAAACAGCAAAAACCGGCGCGGCAGGAGCGCCGCAGCGCAGGAAAGGAGATGCCTATGAGGAAACCCAGAATTTTGGTGGTGGGAAGCTTTGTCATGGACCATATCGCCGCCACCCGGGTCTTTCCCCGGGAGGGCCAGACGGTGCTGGGGGAGAGCTTCTCCAAGGCGCCGGGCGGAAAGGGCGCCAACCAGGCGGTGCAGGCGGCCCGGCTGGGGGCGGATGTGACCATGATCGGCAAGCTGGGGCAGGACAGCAACGGGGACGAGCTGCTGCGGGTCTGCCGGGCCGCCGGGGTCAACGTGGACCAGGTGATCCGGGACGAAGCCGCCGCCTCCGGCTGCTGCGTGATCATCCTGGAGCAAAAGGACAGCGGCCAGACCCAAAACCGGATTATTGTGATCCCCGGGGCCAACAAGGAGCTGCGCCGGGAGGAACTGGCCTATCTGAAAGAGGAGATCGCCGCCTACGATCTGGTGATGCTCCAGCTGGAGATCCCCATGGAGATCAACGAGATGGTGGCCCGCTTCGCCTGGGAGAAGGGGGTGCCGGTGATGCTCAACCCTGCGCCCAGCGCGCCCCTCTCCCCGGAGCTGCTGTCCCATCTGGCGTATCTCTCTCCCAATGAGCACGAGGCGGCGGATCTCAGCGGCGCGGCCATCAGCCGCAGCGGCGGGGAGATCGACCGGGAGCAGGTGCGCCGGGCGTCGGAAGCGCTGCGGAGCAGCGGCGTGCAGCGGGTCCTGATCACCCTGGGGGAGTCCGGCGCGGCCCTGGCCGGGGAAGGTGAGTGGGTCCACGCGCCCTCTGTGAAGGGTGTCACGGCTGTGGACCCTACAGCGGCGGGGGACTCCTTTGTGGCGGCCTTCTGCGTGGGCGCCTGCTGCGGCTGGGACTGGGACACGGTCCTCCGCTTTGCCAACAGCACGGCGGCCATCACCGTTTCCCGGCTGGGGGCTATGCCCTCCCTGCCCACCCTGGCGGAGGTGGAGGCCTTCCTCCGGGAGCGGGGGGACAGCCTGCCGGACACCAGTCCGCTGAAGTGAGTGGGCGCTGCGTACAATTATTTTTCTAAAAAGCAGACATCCACACTTTGTGAGTGTCTGCTTTCATTTTACTGGTGCGCAAAGGTTTCTTTGGGCTGCGTTTTTTATTCCCCGAAATCCAGGGAGCACCGTCCGCTAAAATTTCCTAGGATAGCAAAGAATTTGCAAATACCCACTTTTCAAACGGGCGATTTTATATTAGAATGTGGGCAGTATGGAAAATAAGGGAGGATGTGTTCCCGAATGGAAACTGCGGAAAAAGCCATCTACAAGAGAGTCCTGCTGAAAATCAGCGGCGAAGCGCTGGCAGGGGAGAAGCACACCGGGCTGGATTTTGAGGTCATCAGCAGCGTCTGCCAGGTGATCCGGCGGGCGGTGGACATGGGTGTGGAGGTTGGTGTTGTCATCGGCGGCGGCAACTTCTGGCGGGGCATGAAGGACGGCAACGGCCGCATGGAGCGGGTCCGGGCCGACCATATGGGCATGCTGGCCACGGTCATGAACTGCCTTGCCATGGCGGACGTACTGGAGCAGCTGGGCGTGCCTGTCCGGGTCCAGACAGCGGTGGAGATGCGGGCGGTGGCGGAGCCCTATATCCGCTCACGCGCCATCCGGCACCTGGAGAAGGGACGGGTGGTGATCTTTGGCTGCGGCACCGGCAACCCCTTCTTCTCCACGGATACGGCCGCCGTGCTGCGGGCCGCGGAGATCGGCGCCGATGTGATTTTGCTGGCCAAGAACATCGACGGCGTCTACAGCGCAGATCCCAACCAGGACAGCTCCGCTGTGCGCTACGACCAGATCAGCTACGACGACGTGCTGGCCAAGCACCTGGCGGTGATGGATTCCACCGCCACCAGCCTGAGCATGGACAACCGGATCCCCATTCATGTCTTCGCGCTGAAGGACCCAGAGAATATTATCCGCGCCCTGAAGGGTGAAAAGATCGGAACGATTGTGAAGGAGGATTGACAGATGTTAAGGGACGAGTACAAGGTTTTTGAGAATAAGATGAAGAAATCCGTGGAATCTGTGGCGGCGGACTTCTCCGCTGTCCGGGCCGGCCGGGCCAATGCGGCGGTGCTGGACCGGATCATGGTGGACTACTACGGTACCCCCACGCCCATTCAGCAGATCGCATCCATCGGCTCCCCGGACCCCCGCTCCCTGGTGATCCAGCCCTGGGACGCCACTGCGGTAAAGGCCATTGAGAAGGCCATCCAGGAGTCGGATCTGGGCATCAACCCCGCCAACGACGGCAAGGTGCTGCGCCTGCTGTTCCCACAGCTGACGGAGGAGCGCCGCAAGGAGCTCATCAAGCAGATCGGTAAGTACGCCGAGGGCGGCAAGGTGGCCATCCGGAACATCCGGCGGGACGCCCTGGAGAAGTTCAAGAAGCTCCAGAAGGACGGGGAGATCACTGAGGATGATCTGAAGCTGGCGGAGAAGGACATCCAGAAGCTCACCGACGAGATGATCAAGAGGGTGGATGAGCTCTACGCCGCCAAGGAAAAGGAGCTCATGGTGGTCTGACCGCCTGATGGCTTCCCTTCCCGCAGCAACCCTTATCCGGAGGAGAAAACCGAGAATGAAGCTGGCTTTTTGGAAGAAAAAAAGCGGCGGCAGCGCGGGGCAGGTGGACTTTGACCATTTGCCCCGCCATGTTGCGATTATACTGGACGGCAACGGCCGCTGGGCCAAACGGCGGGGACTGCCGCGGACGGCGGGCCACAGGGCGGGGGCGGAGAACTTTCGAAAAATCGCCACCTACTGCCGGGACATCGGCCTGGAGTACCTGACGGTCTACGCCTTCTCCACCGAGAACTGGAAGCGGCCGGAGGAGGAGGTGGACGCCATCCTGGACCTGCTCCGGCGCTATATGCTGGAGGCGCTGGACACAATGGAGCGGGACCGGGTCCGTCTGTGCTTCATGGGGGACCGATCCGTGTTCAACCAGGAGCTGCGGGAGCTGGCCGCCCGGTGCGACGAGGTTTCCCAGCGGATCGAGGGCTGCCAGTGCAACATCTGCCTGAATTACGGCAGCCATGCGGAGATCGTCCGGGCCGCCCAGAACTTTGCAAAAGACTGCATAAATGGATCTGTAAAGCTAGAGGACCTTACAGAGGAACGCTTCGAGGACTATCTCTACTCCGCCGGGATCCCCAGCCCGGAGCTTCTGATCCGGCCGGGCGGGGAGCAGCGTCTGAGCAATTTCCTCCTGTGGCAGTGCGCCTATACGGAGTTCTATTTCACCGATGTGCTGTGGCCGGATTTTTCCATCGAGGAGCTCCACAAGGCGCTGGCCGCCTATCAGCGGAGGGACCGGCGATTCGGAGGTGTGAAGAAATGAAGTCAAGAGTTCTCGTCAGTGTGATCGGCGTGCCGTTCCTTCTGTATGTGGTGCTGTGGGCGCCAGAGGCCGTGATGATCATCGGCCTGGCGCTTCTGTGCTGTATTGGCGCCTTTGAGCTGATGCGCTGTATCGGCGCCTCAGCCGGCTATATGATCGTGACCAGCCTTGTTTCCGCGGGGGTGCTCTGGTGCGTGGCGGACGCCCAGTGGGCGGTGGCCTGGTGTGTCTGCGGCTATGTGCTGCTGTCCTTCCTGTGGGCCATTCTCTCCCATCGGTCCTTCCGTTTTGAGCACTTGATGGGCGGCTTTTTCGCGGTGGTGGCCCTGCCCTATGCCTTTTCCGCCTTCCTTCGGATGTGGGCCGCCGGGTTCCACCGGGGCTTTCTCCTGCTGCCCTTCCTTTTTAGCTTTATGAGCGATACCTGCGCCTTTTTTGCCGGCCACGCATTTGGGCGCCACAAGCTGGCCCCCCGGGTCAGTCCGAAAAAGACGGTGGAGGGCGCCATCGGCGGCCTGGCTGGCAATGCGGTGGGAGGACTGATCTTTGCCTTTGTAATGAACACCTGGTTTGGAGAAACGATCCCCTACGGGGAGATCGCCCTTCTGGGCGTGATGTGCAGCGTCATTGCCCAGATCGGCGACCTGAGCTTTTCCTACATCAAGCGGGAATTTGAGATCAAGGACTACGGACATATCTTCCTGGAGCACGGCGGGGTGCTGGACCGGTTTGACAGTGTGATCTTTGTGGCGCCGACCCTGTCCCTGCTGCTGATCCAGCTGTATGCATAGTGGGTGAGGAGCGAGGCATGAAGCGAGTGATTTCTGTCCTGGGCTCCACCGGCTCCATCGGCCGGCAGACCCTGGAGGTGGCCCGGGAGCTGGGCCTCCCCGTGGCGGCCCTGGCCGCCCGGAGCAGCCTGGAGCTGCTGGAGCGGCAGACCAGAGAATTCCATCCCAAGCTGGTGGTGCTCTACGAGATGGAGGCCGCCCTGGAGCTGGCCCGGCGGATCAGCGACCTGCCGGTCCGGGTGGCCTACGGTATGGAGGGCCTTACCGAGGCGGCGGCCCTGGAGGAGGCGGACACGGTGGTTACCGCCATGGTGGGCATGGTGGGGCTCCGCCCCACGCTGGCCGCCATCCGCAAGGGGAAGCGGATCGCTCTGGCCAACAAGGAAACCCTGGTGTGCGCCGGGGAGCTGGTGATGGAGGAGGCCCGGCGCTGGGGCGCAGAGATTGTGCCGGTGGACAGCGAGCACTCCGCCATTTTCCAGTGTCTGCAGGGGTGCAGGGACCGCCGGGAGGTTCGGCGGCTGATCCTGACCTGCTCAGGGGGCCCCTTCTTCGGGAAGAGCTACCAGGAGTTGGAATATATGAAAAGGAAGGATGCTTTACAGCATCCCAACTGGTCCATGGGGGCTAAAATCACCATCGACTCCGCTACGCTGATGAACAAGGGGCTGGAGCTGATCGAGGCCATGCGGCTCTATCATATGCCGCCGGAGCAGATCCAGATAGTGATCCACCGGCAGAGCATCATCCACTCTTTGGTGGAGTACTGGGACGGGGCGGTGCTGGCCCAGATGGGGACGCCGGACATGAAGCTCCCCATCCGGTACGCCCTGACCTACCCGGAGCGCTCCCAGTCGGCGGCGGCGCCCCTGGACCTGCTGTCCTGCCCGCCCCTGACCTTCGCGCCGCCGGACCCGGAGGCGTTCCCCTGCCTGGCCCTGGCCATGGACTGCGCCAGGACGGGGGGGACCTCCTGCGCCGTCCTGAACGGGGCCAATGAGGCCGCCGTGGGGCTCTTTCTGCGGGAGAAAATCGGGTTCAATGACATTCCCCGCCTGGTCAAAAAAGCGCTGGACCAGGTGGAGGTGAAATGGAATCCCTCTTTGGCGGATATACTGGAAGCAGACCAAAGAGCGCGCTGTGTTGTGACGGCCTGAGGGCGGCCTGCTTTTTGGAGGAAATCCCAATAAGGAGAGGTACCTTCTATGACCTATGTCCTGTATATTCTGGTTGCGCTGCTGATTTTCGGCGTCCTGATCGCGGTCCACGAGTGGGGCCACTACATCGCCGCCCGGATCTGCGGTGTGACGGTATACGAGTTTGCCATCGGCATGGGGCCGATGGTCTACCACAAGGAGAAGCGGGGCTGCCGCTACTCCATCCGGCTTCTGCCCATCGGCGGCTTCTGCTCCCTGGAGGGGGAGGAGGAAGAGTCGGACGACCCCAACAGCCTGAACAACCAGGGCTTCTGGAAGAAGGTGTTCATCTTCGCCGCCGGAGCCCTGATGAATTTCATCCTGGGCCTTGTGATTATCGTATTCATCCTCCTGGTGGGCTCCAATTACTTCGCCACCTTCCGCAGCGACGCGGTGATCACCGGTTTTGCTGACGGCTTCCAGCTGGAGGGGGAGTCGGGCCTGATGGAGGGGGATATCCTCTACAAGATCGACGGCTACCGGGTCTACAACTACACCGACGCCAGCCTGTTCCTCCAGTACAACGACGGAAACGGCGTCGACCTGGTGGTGATCCGAAACGGAGAGAACATCACCTTGAAGGATTTCCCCATGTACCGCAGCACCTATGAGGGGGTGGAGGGGCGGTTTGGCATCACCATCGCCGCCCAGCCCCGGAGTCAGTCCTTCTTCGGGACGCTGCGGGACGCCTGGTATATGGCCCTGGACTTTGTTCAGCTGGTCTGGTTCAGCCTGGCTCAGCTCTTTAACGGGCAGGCGGGGGTCCAGGACCTGACGGGGGCTGTGGGCATCGTCAGCACCATCACGGAGGTGGGGGTCCAGAGCACCTCGGCCCTGGTGGCGGTGTGCCAAATCGGCTACTTCGCCGCCCTGATCGCGGTGAACCTGGCGGTGATGAACCTGCTGCCCATCCCCGCCCTGGACGGCGGCAAGATTTTCTTCCTGGTGGTCAACGCGGTGGCCATGCTGCTGTTCCGGCGGAAAATCCCGGCCAAGTACGAGAATTATATCCACGCCGCCGGCTTCCTGCTGCTGATGGGCCTGATGGTGGTAGTGACCTTCCAGGACGTCTGGCGGCTGTTCCAGTAGGCGTGGATAACCGACGAGAGGAGGCGGCTCGATGGACCGTATCAAACTGCGCCCCTGGCGGGAGAGCGACATCCCCGCCGTGGCCCGGTATGCCGACAATCCCCGGATCGCGGCCAATCTGCGGGACGTTTTTCCATCCACCTACCACCCGGAGGATGCGGACTGGTTCGTCCGGGACTGTATGGCCCGGGACGGCCAGGACGTCCTCTTCCGGGCCATCGACCTGGACAGCCAGGCGGTGGGGAGTATCTCGGTTACTGTGGGGGCCGACGTGTACCGCCGCAGCGGTGAGCTGGGGTATTGGCTGGCGGAGCCCTTCTGGGGCAGGGGCATCATGACGGAGGCGGTGGGCCGGATCTGCCGGGAGGCGTTCTCCGCCTTTGACCTGGTCCGGATTTTTGCCGAGCCCTATGCCGCGAACATCGCCTCCCGCCGGGTGCTGGAGAAGGCCGGCTTCCGGCTGGAGGGACTCCTGCGGCAGAGCGTCTGCAAGAAGGGGGAGATCCTGGACTCCTGCATCTACGCCCTGCTGCGCCAGGAGATGCCGGCGGACTTTCCCGGGAAATGGAGGGAGTAAGGCCATGACAAGACAGATTATGGTGGGGAACATCCCGGTGGGCGGCGGTGCCCCGGTGTCCATCCAATCCATGTGCTCCACCAAGACCGACGATGTGGAGGCCACGGTGAGCCAGATCCTCCGGTTGGAGGCGGCCGGCTGCCAGATCATCCGGGTGGCTGTGCCGGACATGGCGGCCGCCAGGGCGGTAGGGGCCATCAAAAGCCGCATCCACATCCCGCTGGTGACGGACATCCACTTTGACTACCGCCTGGCCCTGGAGTGTGTGGCCCAGGGCGCGGACAAGATCCGGATCAACCCCGGCAATATCGGCAGTCCGGACCGGGTCAAGGCGGTGGCGGACGCCTGCCG
>CAJFVK010000096.1 GCA_904420435.1 uncultured Oscillospiraceae bacterium | reverse complement strand
GGAGGAGAGATAGTGGGCCATCCGGGTCTCCAGGGCGGAGAGGCGGCTCTCGTCATAGAGGGACTCCTGAAAATCGCCCCGGATGGCGTCGTCCAGCATCCGGTCCAGGGTGTCCAGCATCCGGCGGGAGCGGAGATGGGCCCAGAGGGCGATGCCCGCTGCCGCCAGCAGGGCCAGGAGCGCCAGGGCCAGCAAAATGGATCCCGTGGTCATGTCAGTTCACCGCCCATGTGTAGCCCAGGCCGTACACGGTCTTGATGTACCGGGGCTTGGAGGGGGTCTCCTCCAACTTGTCCCGCAGCCGCTTCACCGTGACGGAGAGGGCGTTCTCATCCACATACGCCGCGCCGTCGGTCCAGATCCGGTCCACCAGCTGGGCCCGGGTGAGGGTCCGGCCCCGGTTCTCCACCAGCAGCCGCAGCAGCTTCTGCTCGGTCTTGCTCAGCTCCACCGGCTGCCCGTCCCGCTGGAACTCCATCCGGCCGAAGTCGAAGGAGAAGCGGTCGATCTCCACCCGCTCCGCCTGGGCGGGCGCCCCCCGGCGGAGCTGGGCGTTGACCCGGGCCCGCAGCACCGCCAGGGAGAAGGGCTTGGTGATGTAGTCGTCCGCCCCCAGCTCCAGCCCCGCCACGATGTCCGTCTCCAGGTCGTTGGCGGTCAGCAGGATCACCGGGACGTCATTTCCCTGCCGGCGGAGTTGTCCCAGAAGCTCCAGCCCGCTGCCGTCGGGCAGGTTGACATCCAGGATCAGCAGGTCAAAGGGCTCCGCTGTCAGATATGATCCGGCGCTCTCCAGGTTTTCCGCCTGGACCACGGTGGACTCCGGCGTCTTCAGCGCCGCCGCAATGCCCCGCCGCAGGGCCTCGTCGTCCTCTAAAAGGAAAATGCGTTTCATGGGATTCCCTCTCTCTGTTTAGTGGATGTTCTCTCTTGCCAGGTGGCCGGATGGCGCGTTGATCCGTCAGATAGGACACAGCACGTATGGCGCAACGCTTTCCTTGTCACGCATTTTATTATTGTAGCCGCTTTCTTTTCAAAATTCAATTCATATTCTCATCACGCAGCGGATGCGGTTCGTCATAGCCGCCTGGCTTAGCCCACGGCTGCAAGAGGCCCTATAGGGGCCTGTGACCGGCAGGCACCCGATACGGCTTCTGGCCCTTGCATTCACATAAAGCGCCGGCTGCCGCCACGGATGGGTAAAATAATACCATTTCTATAAGCTGAACTAATGGAAATCCTTCAGAATCCATATTGAAAGAAAACTGTCCAAATCATAGAATAAAAGCTGGCAAAAGACACCTTTTCAAGAAATATGCCATACGCAGAAAAGCGGACTTTCAAGTGCAGGCAAGGGGCTAGGCTGTGCGGCGCTGTTTCCTGTGCTGGGGCTGCATACGGGCTCTGTGGCCTTCAGCCCTTTGGCCAACGGTCTCCCTTGACAAAAGGGGATGTGTCCCGCATGGATGACGCTTTGGACCATATGACCATGTCCCAGTTGTTTGGCAGGCATCGTTCCAACTGAGGAGGAATCACCATGAAAAACTTTGGCTTCGGCTTTATGCGCCTGCCCTTTCAGGGCGACCAGGTGGACATGAACCTGGTAACGAAGATGGTGGACACGTTTATGGAGAACGGCTTCACCTACTTCGACACCGCCTACAAATACTGCCGGGGGCTTTCGGAACCGGCATTGAAAGCGGCTCTGGTGGACCGCTATCCCAGAGAGAGCTATGTACTCACCACAAAACTCTCCAACGAGTTTATGCGCAGCAAAGAGGAGCAGGAGCAGGTCTTCGAGGATCAGCTGGACCGTCTGGGCTGCGGCTATTTTGACTACTACCTGCTCCACAACCAGGGCGCGGTGAACTACAAGGTTTCCCTGGAGCTGGATAGCTTTGAGTTTGTCAAGGAGAAGAAAGCGGAGGGGAAGATCCGCCACATCGGCATCTCCTTCCACGACAAGGCGGAGCTGCTGGAGGAGATCCTCACCGCCCATCCGGAGATCGAGGTGGTGCAGCTGCAGATCAACTACCTGGACTGGGACAACGAGAGCATCCAGTCCCGGAAGTGCTATGAAGTGGCCAGAAAGCACGGCAAGCCCGTCATCGTCATGGAGCCCATCAAGGGCGGAACTCTGGTCAATCTGCCGGAGAAGGCGGAGCAGCTCTTTCGGTCCTACGCCCCGGCGGCCTCCAACGCCAGCTGGGCCCTGCGGTTTGCCGCCAGCCATGAGGGCGTGATGATGGTGCTCTCCGGCATGAACAGCATGGAGCAGCTGGAGGACAATATCCACACCATGAAGGAGGAGGAAAAAGGCCTCTGCGTCCAGGCGGCGCAGATCATCCATCGCGAACTCACCATCCCCTGCACGGGCTGCGGCTACTGCACGGTGCAGTGCCCCAAGCACATCCCCATCCCGGAGTATTTCGCCCTGTTTCAGCACGGTTATATGACCACCCAGATGGTCTACTACTACAATTTGACTCAGACTCATCCCAAGGCTGGGGACTGCATCGGGTGCCACCAGTGCGAAAAGCACTGCCCCCAGCACATCGAGATCACCCGGCATCTGAAAGAGATCTCGGAGAAGTTCGACGGCTTCCAGGGATGGCGCTAAAAAATCGTGTCGGATCAGGCCGATTTGTCGCAGGCAGCTTTGGCATTTCCATTGGGGTGCCAAAATTGATCCTGTTTTTACGGTGTGGTGCTTTCGATGTTAACACATAAGTGCTATTTTAATCATATGCGTATGATTTCGTGGGGTGCTAACATGAGAAAGCGCATCAAAAAGATCGTAATGATTTTGTTGGCCGCAGTAGTCCTTTGTGCTTGTGTGTGGCGTTTGCTACCGCATTCTTTTGCGGATATCATTTCTGTTGACGAAAGTACAATCACTAGTCTTGCCTGTGCTGCAACCATCAGTGGGCTTGACAAGGATGGAACACCATTTATTGATACCTATGAATTACAAGCGTTAACCGACGGTAGCAAAGATTTTATCGCCATCATCGATATATTAAATCAATCTGCATACCAGCAAAGTTTTCAAAAATTACTTCCCTGGGCAATAACATCTGTCAGGTCAAGCGGCAGTTCTCTGAATGTATACATTTTTCTTACATGGGGTAATACAGAAAGTGAAACTTGCTTGTTGACTGTTCACGACGATGAAAAAGTAGTGATTAGTTTGGGGGAAAGCAATGGGCTTTTCGTCTATTACGCAACCGATAGTTCTATGTTGGAACAGCTTGTGAACTACGTGCAAGAAAATGGAACAAACATTGATCAACAACATAGTGAAGGCGGGCGCATCGCAAGCGATGCTCCCGCCTTCCGCATAAAAATATCGAACCAGCTCCGCCGGCCCCATAGGCGGTTTCCCCCTTCCGGTGGTTTTGAACCAGTATACCACACCGTATCCCAAAAGAAAACCCGTGCGTTCCCCAACAGCTTCCCCTTGCGCCGGGCCCGGGGTTCTGCTATGCTGGGAGAGAAAACGCGGTGGGGCTTCGCCCCGGGAGGTGAAGCGATGATCGTCAGCGTCAGCCGCCGGACCGATGTTCCGGCCTTCTATTCCCCCTGGTTCTTCCGGCGCCTGGAGGAGGGGTACGCCCTGGTCCGCAACCCCATGAACCCCCGGCAGGTCAGCCGGGTGAGCCTTCTGCGGCAGGATGTGGACGCCTTTGTGTTCTGGACCAAGAATCCCCTGCCCATGCTGGAGCGCCTCCCGGCGCTGGAGCCCTACCCCTACTGTTTCCAGTTCACCCTGACCGCCTACGGCCGGGACGTGGAGCCGGGGATCCCCTCCAAGGGTGAGGTCCTGGTGCCGGCCTTCCGCCGCCTCTCCCGGGCCATCGGCCCCCACCGGGTCATCTGGCGGTACGACCCCATCTTCCTCAGCGACAGCTACACCCCCGCCTATCACCTTCGGTACTTTGAGGCCCTGGCCCAGCGGCTCTCCGGCTATGGGGAGACCTGCGTCATCAGCTTTCTGGACTTCTACCGCTCCACCAGGAAGCGGATGGCGGGCCTGGGCCTGTGGGAGCCCCAGGAGGACCAGCTGCGGGAGCTGGCCGCCGCCCTGGCCGCCATCGCCCGGCGGTACGGCTTCCAAATGACGGCCTGCGCGGAGGCCCTGGACCTGTCCGGCGCAGGCATCGCCCCGGCCCGGTGCATTGACCCGGCCCTTCTGGAGCGGATCGCCGGCCGCCCCATCCCCGCCGGGAAGGACCGGAACCAGCGGCCCCTGTGCGGCTGCGCGGCCAGCGTGGACATCGGCGCTTACAGCTCCTGCCCCGGCGGCTGCCGCTACTGCTACGCCGACCACGGACGTCCCGGGGCCCTCCACCGGCCTGACTCCCCCCTGCTCCTGGGGGTGCCGGAGCCGGAGGACCGCGTCACCCTCCGCTCCCCCGGACGGACGTAACGGCGGCACCGGCGTTCAAAAAAACAGGCAGGGCGCGAAACCAGCGGTTTCTGGTTTCGCGCCCTGTTTTTTGTTCTGGTCCCCGGCTCCGCCGGCACTACCGCCGGGTCTTCATCTGCAGGCGGATCCGGTCGGAGATCATGGCGATAAACTCGCTGTTGGTGGGCTTGCCCTTGCTGTTGCTCACCGTGTAGCCGAAGAACTTCTGGAGGGTCTCCAGGTCCCCCCGGTCCCAGGCCACCTCAATGGCGTGGCGGATGGCCCGCTCCACCCGGGAGGGGGTGGTGGAAAACCGCCGGGCCACCTCGGGATACAGCACCTTGGTCACGGAGTTGATGACCTCCATGTCCTCCACGGCGATCATGATGGCCTCCCGCACATACTGGTAGCCCTTGATGTGGGCGGGGACGCCCACCTCGTGGATGATGGCCGTCACCTGGTTCTCCAGCCCCGGCGCGTGCTCCTCCGGCTCCTCCTGGGCGGCCACCACCGCCCGCAGGCGCTCCAGGACCGTATCCTCCGAGCAGGGGCGGGCCAGAAAATAGGCCGCGCCAAGGGCGCTGGCCTCAGACATGGTCCGGGGGCTGCAGAAGGTGGACATGGCCACCACCTTCACGTTCAGATTCCGCTCCCGGATCCGCTTGAGCACCCCCAGCCCGTCCAGATTGGGCAGGACCATCTCCAGCACCAGCAGCGGCGCGCCGCTCTCCTCCACCAGCCGCAGGGCCTCCCCGCCGTCGCCGGTCTGTCCCGCCACCTGAAAATCCTCCGACCGGTCAATGACTGCCGCCAGCATTTCCCGGAATTCCTCGTTGTTGTCCGCGATGATGACTCCGTTCCGATTCTCCATGTCTCCACTGTCCTTTTCATAAAATTGCATCCATTCTCTTCCGTCCTCGCCCCGCCGGGTTTAGACGAAATTCTGAATCTTCATTGACCCTCGCCAATAAATTAGCATATTGGGACAGGATTTTCAAGTCGTATTTTGCACTTTGCCGTGAATTATCCCAATAATTTTTCGATCTTTTTCGACAAAACTATCAATTTTGTCGCTATCTGTCGGGAAATACTGTCGCACTCTTCCTGCTAAATAAAAATTTTTGTATTTTCCGAAAATTATAATGAAGGATTTCTGTTGTGCATCCAGCACCATGCCGGCTTTTGACTATTCACTTTTTGTTCCTTCCTATGCAGGTTATCCCGCCGCATGCCGAAAACGGCGGCGGGCGGACTCCTGTGAGCCCACCCGCCGCTCTCCGTTTATGCTGTGCCGTATCCGGCGGCCGTCAGCATATTTTCAATGAAAATGCCATATCCTCTGGTAGGGTCGTCCACCATCACGTGGGTCACCGCGCCCACCAGCTTCCCGTCCTGGAGGATGGGGCTGCCGCTCATCCCCTGGACAATGCCCCCGGTGGCCTCCAGCAGATCGCTGTCCGTCACCCGGAGGACAAAATTCTGGGTGTCGCCGTCCTGGATTTTGATGATCTCCACCTGGTAGCGCGCCACCTGGTCCCCGCTGATGTTGGAGAGGATCTCCGCGCCGCCGGTGTGGACCTCATCCCGTCCGGCCACCGCCACCGGCTCGCCCAAGGACATGGCCGCGGCCGGCATCTCCCCGAACACGCCCCCTGCCGTGTTGGCGTAGAGGGCGCCCAGATCCCGCTGCAGGTCAAAATCCCCCCGCAGCTCGCCGGGGACGCCGTCCTCGCCCTTCTTCACCGCCTTCACCGTGGAGGGCATGATGGACCCGGTGTCCAGGGTCATCAGCTGCCCCGTGTCCACGTCGTTGATGCCGTGGCCCAGGGCGCCGAAGGTGCCGCTGGCCGGGTCGTAGAAGGTCATGGTGCCGATGCCGGCCAGGCTGTCCCGGACCCAGGCGCCCAGGCGCCAGGCCCCGTCCTCACACTGGACGGCGGAAACCTCCAGGTCCATGGTCTTCCCCTGGCGCTTGACGGTCAGGCAGGTTTCCGTCCCGGCGGCAGCGGCCACAATGGACTGGAAGTGCTCCGTGCTCTCCACCGCCACGTCGTCGCACTCCAGGATGAAGTCGCCCACCTTCAGGCCGCCCTCCTTGGCGGGGGCCGCGGTGCCGCCGGCGGTCTCCAGCTCCGAGAGACCCACCACCAGCACGCCCTCGCTGAAGAGCTTAATGCCCACCGTGTAGCCCACCGGCACCAGGGTCTCAGGCAGCGCGCCCCGGCCTGACGCGCCGTAGGCTGTGACACCGCTCGCCAGGAACAGGGAGCAGCCCACCAGCGCCGCCACAGCCCGATGCATCCAGTTTTTTCCATCTCTCATTCATTCTATCCCCCCTTGCAACATTGATCCGCGGGCAGAGAGCACCGCGGCAACCCTTACTTTCTCCCAACAGCCCCAAAAAAGCCGGGGGAAAATGCGGCAATGCTGGATGGCTGGCAGCCGGACGCGGCGGCCGGCCGGGAAAAACGAAAAGCCGCAGACCAAAGTCTGCGGCTTTTGCCATCTATTTCCTGCGGCGGCAGCAGCTCTTTCAGGGCTGCCCCTGGGAATTTGTCATTTGTTGTCAAAAATCTTGATGATATCCGCGAAGGGGTCGTCCTCTTCCTCCTCTGACGCGGCGGCCACCTTCTCCTCGCTGGCGCTGTACAGGCCGCCGCCCAGGAGGTCGTCAAACCGGCGGCGGGGATCGCTTGCGGCAGCGGGGGCGGAAGCGGCGCCGGCACTGCCGGCGGCAGCGCCCTGGGCGGCGGGCTGCTGGGGCTCCTCCGCCTTCTTCTCATCAAACCCGGTGGCAATAACGGTGACCCGGATCTCGTCGTCCATCTCCGGGTCGAAGGCGGCGCCGAAGATGGTCAGCGCGTCGGGATGGACCGCGCTCTGCACCAGGCTGGCCGCCTGCTCCACCTCCTCCAGGCCGATGTCCATGGAGCCGGTGACGTTGATCAGGATGCCCCGGGCGCCGTTGATGGAGGTCTCCAGCAGGGGGCTGGAAATAGCCAGCCGGGCGGCCTCCTCGGCCTTGCCCTTGCCGGCGGCGCGGCCCACGCCCATGTGGGCCAGACCCGCGTTCTTCATAATGGCGGTCACGTCTGCGAAGTCCAAGTTGATGAAGCCCGTATCCCGGATCAGGTCGGAGATGGACTGCACCGCCTGGCGCAGCACATCGTCGGCAATTTCAAAGGCGTTGGCAAAGGTGATCTTCTGGTCCGTGGCGTGCTTGAGGCGCTCGTTGGGGATGATGACCAGGGAGTCCACCTTCTCCCGGAGCTCCGCAATGCCGGCCTCCGCCTGCTGCATCCGCCGCCGGCCCTCAAAGCCAAAGGGCTTGGTCACCACGCCCACGGTCAAAAGCCCCTGCTCCTTGGCGATCTCCGCCACAATGGGGGCCGCGCCGGTGCCGGTGCCGCCGCCCATGCCGGCGGTGATGAACACCATATCCGTGTCCTCCAGGGCCTTGGCGATCTGGTTGCGGCTCTCCTCGGCGCTCTTGCGGCCCACCTCCGGGTCGGACCCGGCGCCCTGACCGTGGGTCAGCTTCTCACCGATCTGAATTTTATAGGTAGCGCTGGACATGTTCAGCGCCTGCTTGTCCGTGTTAACCGCCACAAAATCCACGCCACGGGTCCCGGAGCGCACCATGCGGTTGACAACATTGTTGCCGCCGCCGCCCACGCCGATGACCTTGATTTTCACCACAGTATCGGGGGCGGTTACCAGTTCAAATCCCATGACAGTTCCTCCTGCTATCTATCCATTGTATTCCACCGGGCCAAAGAAACCCAAGATAAAGTACTTACAAGTATTTCTATTGTAAGCCACTTTGAAAGGGAGGTCAATAGCAAAACCTTGGTTTTTTGAGATTTTTTTGCGGAAACAAACCGCCCCGACGATCCCGTCAGGGCGGCTCAGGAGAGGTCTGGCCGGAAGTTGCCTTTGTCCGGCATGGTGAGGATAATCGTCCCCTTTTCGTTGTCCTCCAGGTACTCCTCCACGATCTGCTCCAGGGCGAAGAGCTTCTGGTCAAAGTCCGCGTCGTAGAGCAGCTGCACAGTGAACCGGTCCAGGTAGCGGAACTCCAGGATCTCCTCGTCGGCGCAGCTGATCCACTCCACATCCGCCAGCATGCCCCGGCCCTCCAGCTTGTCGATCAGCTCCAGGAGCCGCTCCTCGCTGATGGGGCTGTCGGCGGGCAGCTCCATGGTGGAGGACACCGTGGGCAGCAGCAGCTGGCACCCCTCG
>CAJFVK010000095.1 GCA_904420435.1 uncultured Oscillospiraceae bacterium | reverse complement strand
GCAGGACGGTGAGCTTGCCTTACAAGTAGATTTCCGCAAAAACAAGGATGCTGCCCGACTGCATGAAATGCTCTGGGCCTGGCGGGAGCAGGCCGCCAAGCTGGAGGCCGGAGAGATTTCTCAGGAGGCCTACAACCGCTGGCGCTACCACTACCCTGAGTACGACAGCAGCCAGATCCGCGCCAAGGTGCCGCCGGAGGGTCTGATCTGACCCTCTCACTTGTAGGCCACGGGAGAGGCTGTTTGTTGCACAGAGTAATAATAAAAAGAAAAAGAGAGCTAACTGACGAATCAAAATCAGTTAGCTCTCTTTTTATGAATAATGAAAAAATGTTGCCAAACCGTTGCCACAGCGAGCCTTAACCCCTCAAAAACCCAGTAACTACGGGCTTTTCCGGGCCTCTGAAATTATTCCCACTCGATCGTGGCGGGCGGTTTGCTTGTGATGTCATACACAATCCGGTTGATGCCCTGGACCTCGTTGACGATCCTTGTGGAGATCCGGTCCAGCACGTCGTAGGGGATCTGGGCCCAGTCGGCGGTCATGAAGTCGCTGGTGGTGACGGCCCGGAGGGCCAGGGTGTAGTCATAGGTACGGCCGTCCCCCATGACGCCAACGGACCGGGTGTTGGTCAGTACGGCGAAGTACTGGCTGATGTTCCGGTCCTCGCCGGCGGCGGCAATCTCCTGGCGGTAGATGGCGTCGGCCTCCCGCAGGAGGTCCGCCTTCTCCTTGGTGATCTCCCCGATGATCCGGATGGCAAGGCCCGGACCGGGGAAGGGCTGGCGGGACACCAGATACTCCGGCAGGCCCAGCTCACGGCCCAGCTGCCGGACCTCGTCCTTGAAGAGCAGCCGCAGGGGCTCGATGATCTCCTTGAAGTCCACATAGTCGGGAAGGCCCCCCACGTTGTGGTGGCTCTTGATGACGGCGGCGTCCCCGGCGCCGGACTCGATCACGTCCGGATAGATGGTGCCCTGGGCCAGGAAGTCCACGGCGCCGATCTTCTTGGCCTCCGCCTCAAAGACCCGGATGAACTCCTCGCCGATGATCTTCCGCTTCCGCTCCGGCTCGGTGACCCCGGAGAGCTTGGTGAGGAACCGGTCCTCCGCGTCCACCCGGACAAAGTTGATGTCCCAGGGGCGGAAGGCGGCCTCCACCTCGTCCCCCTCGTTCTTGCGCATGAGGCCGTGGTCTACAAACACGCAGGTGAGCTGCCGGCCCACCGCCTCCGCCAGCAGAGCGGCGCAGACGCTGGAGTCCACCCCGCCGCTGAGGGCCAGGAGCACCCGGCCGCTGCCCACCTTCTCCCGGATGGCGGCGATGGCGGTGTGCTTGTAGTCCTCCATGGTCCACTCGCCCCGGGCGCCGCAGACGTGGTAGAGGAAGTTGCGGATCATGTCCACCCCGTGCTCCGTGTGGTTCACCTCCGGGTGGAACTGGACGCCGTAAAAGCCCCGCTTCTCGTCGGCGATGGCCACGTTGGGGCAGGCCCTGGAGTGGGCCGCCAGGGAGAAGCCCTCGGGCACCTTCTCCATGTAGTCCCCGTGGCTCATCCAGCTGATGCCGCACTCCGGCAGGTCCCGGAACAGGCGGCAGTTGGTGTCGTACCAGGTTTCCGTCTTGCCGTACTCCCGGGCGCTGTCGTCCTGGGCGGCGGTGACGGAGCCCCCCAGGGCCTGGGCCATGAGCTGGCAGCCGTAGCAGATGCCCAGCACGGGGACCCCCAGATCGAAGACCGCCGGGTCCACATGGGGGGCCTTCTCGTCGTAGACGCTGTTGGGGCCGCCGGTGAAGATGATGCCCATGGGGTCAAAGGCCCGGATGTCCGCCAGGGACATGGTGTAGGGCTTCACCTCGCAGTAGACATTGCACTCCCGGACCCGGCGGGCGATCAGCTGGTTGTACTGGCCGCCGAAATCCAAAATCAAAACCGCTTGACGGGGCATGAGGGATCACTCCTTTTTTCGTTTAATCGGTTACCTCTGCGCCGCCCCACTCCACCAGGGCAAAGCCCTGGCGCTGGAAGGCGGGCAGCTCCTGGGGCGGGACGTCCACCGGTTCCTCCAGGCCCTTCCAGGCCATGAAGACCCGCAGGACGCTGTCCGGGGCGGGGGTGACGGTGAGCCGGGCGCGGTCGGTGTACGCCTCCCCCTGGAAGGCGATCAGGTTGTAGGGATTCTGCTCCATCCGGGGCAGCCAGTAGACGATGAACTCGTTGGCCTCCCGGCGGGTGAGGCCCAGCTGCGCCAGGGCCTCCTCCAGGAAGGCGGCGGTGTCCCCGCCGGGGACGCAGAACCCCTCCGAAAAGTCGTACTCCTCCCGGGATACGCCCTCCCAGTAGAGGTAGCTGTAGGTCTGTCCGGCGCTGTCCGTCAGGGTGCCGTCGGGGGCGGCGGTGACAGTCCAGGCGTTCTCCGCCGAGATGGCGGGGTAGGTGCAGGTCAGCTCCCCGCCGTAGTCCAGGGAAACGGTGACCTCTGTTTCCTCCTCCGGATAGAGATAGATCACCGGCTTGGCGTCGCCTCCGGATCCATTCTCCGGCGTGCAGCCGGCCAGGGACGCCAGCAGGAGCAGGGAAAGCGCAAAGCAGACAAGCTTTTTCATGGCGATCCTCCTCTTCCTCCCATCGTTTCCGGGGCCCGAGGCCCTCTATCTGAACAGACGCAAAGGGGGAGTCCGATCTGCCGTTTTTTCAGTCCTCCTCCCGGAAGACGATGCCGTCCTCGTCGGCCTTCTCGATGACCGCCAGGGCCTTGTAAGGCACGCCGGGGATGTTGCGGAACCGGTCGCCGCCCCCCTGGAAGCCCTTCTCCACGGCCACGCCGATGCCCTTCAGGGTGGCGCCGGCCTCATTGACCAGATCGATGAGGCCCTGCATGGCGTTGCCCTTGGCCATGAAGTCGTCCACGATCAGCACCTTGTCCTCCGGGCCCAGCCACTCCTTGGATACGATCAGGGTCATCTTCTTTTTGTAAGTATAGGAAAAAATCTCGCTTTGATACAGGCCGCCCTCAATGTTGTCGCTCTTGGCCTTTTTGGCGAAGACCATGGGCACGTTGTAGCGGTTGGCGCAGATGGCGGCCAGGGCGATGCCGCTGGCCTCGGCGGTGAGGACCATGGTGATGTCGCTGATGTCGAAGGTCTTGGCGAACTCGTCGGCGATGGCCTCCATCAGCTTGGTGTCCACCCGGTGGTTCAGGAAACCGTCCACCTTGATGATGTTGCCGGGGAGCACCTTGCCCTCCCTGCGGATCCGGTCTTGCAGCAGCTGCATGGTGATTCATCCTTTCTTACTGTCCAGTGTTGGGAAACCGTGTCGGAAAACGGCGAAAGATTATCTACATTATCCCTGTTTTTCCCAGAAATTGCAACCCCCAGTATGGCCGAAATCTCCGGAGGGACTGTCCGCCCGGCAGGCACATTTCCACAAACGCCGTCCGCCGCGGCGGGATGGCACGTTTCGTGGGGCTACCGGCTTTGCAGAACCCCCAGGGCCATGGCCAGGGCGCCGGGGAAGTGGAGCCAGGGCCGCCGCAGGATCCCCACCATCCAGGAAACAGGAATGATGAAGCCCAGCGGGGAGAGCACGTAGGACAGAAGGGGGACGGCCAGCCAGACCAGGCACCAGCCCAGGCCGCACCAGAAGAGGACGCGCCGGCGCTTCTGGGGCATGGGCGGGACGCCCGGCCAGGCGCAGAGGACGGCGGCCAGCGTCCAGCCCCCCAGGATCCAGAGCAGGGGATGCAGGAGCATGAAGTAGAGAAGATAGGGCCAGCCGATAAAAGCGTATTTAAGCAGCTTCGTCAGATAGGGGAGTGGGAGCCGGAAGGCCGCCGCGGCCGCCGCCAGAGCCGCGGCGAACCACCCCGCCCGGCGGACGTCCCTGCGCCGGCTTCGGGGCGGCGCCTGGTCCCCCAGGAGGGCGGACACGTCCGCCTCCAGGGTATAGGAGAGCAGGGCCAGCATCTCCAGGTCCGGCTGGTGCTTTCCATTTTCCCAGTTGCTGACCGCCTGGCGGGTGACGTGGAGCTTCTCCGCCAGTTCCTCCTGGGTGAGGCCCAGGGCGGCGCGGCGCGCCCGGAGATTCTCGGCAAAACGGCTCATCGGCTGTACCTCCCTTGCTTGATGGGTCCATGATAGCAGACGGGGCGGGATATGTCACGCAAGGAACCCTTGCGCCGGGGAAAATGGGGAAAAACAGCCGTCCGCCGCGGCGGGATGGAGCTATTGGGGATCCTCCGGCAGATAGGCCAGGATGGCCTCCCGAAAATCCTCCAGGGCCTGGCGGATCAGCTGGTTTACCCCGTAGAGGTCCTCCTCCCGCACTTTAAAGGGGCTGGGACCAGAGGCAAAGGATTGGGAGCAGCTCCAGAAGCTCTCCACCGCCTGGCTGAGTCTGTTGTCCAGTTCTTTTTTTGTCATAAAGAATCTCCTCCCTCTCGTCGTAAAAGCTGCTGCATTCAGATTCCGTGACAGGAAAGCCCCTGATGGGCGCGAGCCATCAGGGGCTTTGCAATGTGGGGCTACGGCCGTCCGGGGTGATCGGCCGGATCCGGCGTGTCGAAGACCGTCTTGGCGGAGGCGGCCAGGCCCGCCAGGGACTGGAGCTCGCTGGGGATGATGATCTTGGTGGCCCTGCCGTCGGCGGCGGCCTTGAAGGCCTCCAGGGCCCGGAGCTTGATGACGCCGTCCCCGGGGTCAGCCTCGTTGAGGAGCTTGATGGCCTCGGCGGTGGCCTGCTGGACCTTGGCGATGGCCTCCGCCTCCGCCTCGGCGGCCATGATCCGGGCGGCCTTGTCCGCCTCGGCGGCCATGATCTTGGCCTGCTTGGCGGCGTCCGCCTTCAAAATGACGGACTGCTTCTCGCCCTCGGCCACCAGGATCTGGCTCTGCTTCTGACCCTCGGCCTGGAGGATGGCCTCCCGGCGCTCCCGCTCGGCCCGCATCTGCTTCTCCATGGACTCCTGGATGTCCCGGGGCGGCATGATGTTCTTCAGCTCCACCCGGTTGACCTTGATGCCCCAGGGGTCCGTGGCCTCGTCCAGGATGGAGCGCATCTGGGTGTTGATGTGGTCCCGGCTGGTGAGGGACTGGTCCAGGTCCAGATCGCCGATGATGTTGCGCAGGGTGGTGGCGGTCAGGTTCTCAATGGCGCTGAGAGGGTGCTCCACGCCGTAGGTGTAGAGCTTGGGGTCGGTGATCTGGAAGTAGATCACCGTGTCGATCTGCATGGTGACGTTGTCCTTGGTGATCACCGGCTGGGGGGCGAAATCCACCACCTGCTCCTTCAGGCTGATCCGCTTGACCACCTTCTCCACAAAGGGGATCTTTACGTGGAGCCCCTCCTCCCAGACGGTGGAGAACACGCCCAGGCGCTCGATGACAAAGGCCCGGGACTGCTGCACCACGTAGAGGCTCCGCACCAGGATGATGAGGATCACTACGGCGACGATGATCCAGGGCAGCAGGCTAAGAAACGTTTGCATGGGATGGTTCCTCCTTCTTCACAATCAATTTCACACCTTCAATGGACTGGATGGTGATGCGCGTGCCGGCGTCGATGACGGAGCCGTCGGCGCTGCGTGCGGTCCAGGTTTTCCCGTCCGCGAACACCGCGCCGGCGGCGGCCAGATTGTCGATGGTCTCCGTGACCAGGGCGGTCTGCCCCAGCAGGCGGCCCACATTGGTGGGGGTCTTCTTCGTGTCCACATACCGGCGCAGCAGGGGCCGGATGAGCAGCAGCACCGCCGCGGACACCAGGAGGAAGACCAGGATCTGGCCCCACAGGGGCGCGCCCAGGGCGACGGCGATCAGGGCCGCCAGAGCGCCGGCGGAGAACCAGATGGAGGTGAGCGGCGCGGTGACCGCCTCCAGAAACAGGAACAGGAGCATCAGCCCCAGCCAGACATAGATCATTGTCATAACGCCCAGGCCTCCTTTCAGACATGGGGGAAGTTAATGATATTGTACCATAGGGGGCCTTTGAACGCAAGCGGACCGAGGGATTTCCTGAAACTTCTATCAGCAATTCCACCTTGCCAGACCCTGGGGGATGGGGTATACTGGACGTGCTGAAAACGCGGGCGCCTCCGGCGCAGAGGGGAGAGGGAAAATTGTACAATCTCAACTGGTCCAGGGCGGAGCTGACGCCCCAGCGGCTGGGGACCTTCTGTGAGTACTACGCCAAGATGTCCCTGGCCTCCTACGGGATGCGGATCTACACCGCGGAGGTGGACGACCACGGCATCGACTTCGTGGCGGAAACGCCCCGGGGCTTCCTCAAGTTCCAGGTGAAGGCGGTCCGGGGGAGCAGCGGCTATATCTTCATGCGCCGGGAGCACTTTGACGTAACCGACCGGAGCCTCTACCTGTTCCTTCTGGTGCTGGAGGACGGGGAGCACCCGGCGGAGTACGTGATCCCCGCCACGGCCTGGGACGGCGCCAGACGGGGGCCCCTGGTCTACCACGGCTACGAGGGGAAGAAGTCCGCCCCGGAGTTCGGGGTCAACCTGTCCCGGAAGAACCTGGAGGCCCTGGAGCGGTACCGGCTGGAGCACATGATCGCGGACCTGTCCGCAGAGGCGGCGCCGGCGGGCGGGGACAAGAAAGAGAGAGGAGAATCATCATGGAACTGCTGAAGCTGGCCGTGCCCTGCCTCTTTGGGCTGGAGGGACTGGTGGGGGACGAGATCCGGAGGCTGGGGCTCTCCCAGGTCCGGGTGGACAACGGCAGGGTGACCTGCCGGGGCACGGCGGCGGACCTGGCCCGGCTGAATCTGAACCTCCGGTGCGGAGAGCGGGTGCAGCTGGTCCTGGGGGCCTTCACCGCCCGGGACTTCCAGCAGCTGTTTGAGGGGGTGTCCGCCATCCCCTGGGAGGACTGGATCCCCCTGGAGGGGCACTTCCAGGTGAAGGGCTACTGCCGGGACTCCAAGCTCCACTCGGTCCCCGCCTGCCAGGCGGTGGTGGAGAAGGCGGCGGCCAGCCGCCTGGGCGGGAAGTACGGCGTCCGGACCCTGTCCAAGTCCGGCGAGCGCTACCAGATCCAGTTCTCCCTGGTCCAGGACGAGGCGGTCATCAGCCTGGATACCTCCGGCGACGGGCTCCACAAGCGGGGCTACCGGGCCGTGGGGGTGGAAGCCCCCCTGCGGGAGACCCTGGCGGCGGCCATGGTGATCCTCTCCCGCTACCGGGGGAAGGACCCCTTCCGGGACCCCTTCTGCGGCAGCGGCACCATCCCCATCGAGGCGGCCCTGATCGCCCGGAACCGGGCGCCGGGGCTCCTCCGGCGCTTTGATGCCCAGAGGTGGCCGGCGGTGCCCGCCAGGGCCTGGATGGAGGCGGCGGAGGAGGCCCAGGACCGGGAGTTTCGCGGCAGCTACGACATCTGGGGCGGGGACATCGACCCGAAGGCCGTGGCCATCGCCCGGGACAACGCCCGGAAGGCGGAGGTGGACGACATCCTCCGGCTGGAGCAGGCGGATGTGCGGAGCCTCCGGTGCCAGGGGGAGTACGGCCAGCTGGTGACCAACCCGCCCTACGGCCAGCGGCTGATGGACGAGGAGTCGGTCCGCTCCCTGTGCCGGGACTTCGGCCGGGTGTACCGGCAGATCCCGCCCAAGTGGCGGGTGCTGGTGCTCAGCAGCCGGGAGGACTTTGAGAAGGACTTCGGCCGCCGGGCGGACAAAAAGCGCAAGCTCTACAACGGCATGCTCCGCTGCGAGCTCTACCAGTTCCAGCGGGGATAACATCGCGAAAGCGCGGGAGGGAGAGGCCCCATGCGTCACGTTCTGATCATCAATCCCACCGCCGGCCGCCGCAGCAGCACCGCCGGGCTCCTGGAGCAGGCGGAGGACCTGCGCCGGCGGCACGGCCTGGCGGTGGAGTGCATCCTTACCCGGAGCTCCGGCCACGCCGAGGAGACCTGCCGGGCCATTGCCGGCCAGGGGGAGCCGGTGCGGTTCTATGCCTGCGGCGGGGACGGCACCATGAACCGGGTGCTCAACGGCATCCTGGGCTTTCCCCATGCGGCCATGACCTGCGTCCCCACCGGCACGGCCAATGACTTCCTCAAAAACTTCGGGGAGGAGGCCCTGCCCCGGTTTCTGGACCTGGAGCAGCTGTGGGACGGGCCGGAGCGTTCCCTGGACGTGATGGAGTGCGGCGGCCGGGCCGCCCTGACCATCGCATGCGCCGGGCTGGACGCCCGGGTGGCCCGGGACGTCCACACCTACGGCAGGACCCTCCACGGAAAGGCCAGCTATATCGCGTCCCTGGCGGTGAACTTCGCCCTGCGCCCCCTGAGCCAGTCCTGGGAGGTCTGGGTGGACGGGCAGAAGCTCCCTTGGGAGCGATATGTGTTGGCCGCTGTGTGCAACGGCCGGTACTACGGCGGGGGCTTTCTGCCGGTGCCGGAGGCCCGGCTGGACGACGGATGTCTTCGGGCTCTGCTGGTGCGGAAGGTGTCCCGGGTGACCTTCCTGCGGCTGGTGGGGGCCTACGCCAAGGGGGAGTACCGGAGATTCCCCTACGCCGCCCGGTGCTGCCCCGGCCGGGAGGTCCGCATTCGGGCCGCGGCGGAGGAGGAGATCGTGGCCTGCCTGGACGGGGAGGCCATCCAGGCCCCGGAGATCACCGTCCGGCTCAGCGGCAGCCGGGTCCCCTTCTTCTTCCCCAGGGGCTGCGACCCCAACGCCACCGCCCGGGAAAATCCGGAGGGATTGTGAACAAATTGTAAAAGCGCAAAATTTTTCCCAAAACCCCCTTTACAAATCGGGAAAAGGAGGGTATGATAAGCAACG
>CAJFVK010000094.1 GCA_904420435.1 uncultured Oscillospiraceae bacterium | reverse complement strand
ATGGCCCACGACCTGTGCCGCCGGCTGGCCGCCGTGCGCAAGAGCGGGGAGCTGAGCTGGCTGCGGCCCGACGGCAAGAGCCAGGTCACCGTGGAGTACAACGAGGACGGCAGCATCCTGCGCTGCCCGGCCATCGTGGTCTCCACCCAGCACAGCCCGGACATCTCCATCGAGAACCTCCGGGAGGCCATTGTGGAGACGGTCATCAAGCCCGTCATCCCCGCTCAGTACATCGACGGGGAAACCAAGTTCTACATCAACCCCACCGGCCGCTTCGTCATCGGCGGCCCTGTGGGCGACAGCGGCCTCACCGGGCGGAAGATCATCGTGGACACCTACGGCGGCTCCGCCAGCCACGGCGGCGGCTGCTTCAGCGGCAAGGACCCCACCAAGGTGGACCGGTCCGCCGCCTACATGGCCCGGTACGTGGCCAAGAACATTGTGGCCGCGGGTCTGGCCCGGCGCTGCCACATTGAGCTGGCCTACGCCATCGGCGTCAGTCACCCGGTGAGCGTCCTGGTGGACACCCAGGGCACCGGCACGGTCAGCGACGAGAAGCTCTCCCAGGTGGTGCGGGAGCTCTTCGACCTGCGGCCGGGCAAGATCATCACCTACCTGGACCTGCGCCGCCCCATCTACGAGCAGACCGCCGCCTACGGCCACTTCGGCCGCACAGATGTGGACCTGCCCTGGGAGCACACGGACATGGTGGAGGCCCTGAAGGCCGCCTTCTGAGTGCCCTCCCCCCATTTCTTCAGAAAGCAGGGCCCCCGGACGCCGCGCGGCGTCCGGGGGCCCTGTCCGTGTTTTCCGGCCCAGAGGCTGCCGGCACGAAAAAGCCGGAGGAGAAGGCTCCTCCGGCTTTTCCCGTTTTCCTGTTCCGGCGGCTACTCCGCGCCGTCTTCATAGACCACCCGGACGCTGCCGCCCTCTGCCGGCGTCCCCTCCAGGGTATAGCCGGCGCCGGCCTCCTGGAGATACGCCTCCAGCTGTTCCAGCTGCTGGGCGGAGATGGTCCAGGTCCGGTTTCCGTCCGATTCCCCGCCGGCCTCCGCCCCGTTCTCCTCCATCCAGAGGAGGAGGGCCTGGTGGGGGCTGGTCAAGACGGCGGAAGCCGCCTGCTCCGCCTCCCCCTGCCCGCTGCCGGTTTCGTCACAGGCTTCAAAATAGGTCACATCGGTCTGGAGATCCCCACTGTCCGCCAGCGTCGCCTTGGGGGCGGCCTCATCGGCGCTGTCCACGGCATCCGGCGCGCTGTAGGCCGCAAGGCCGGCGTCCTCGTCGGGGACGGGGCTCTCCGCCGGCAGGCGGCGGACCGTCTGGACGCCCAGCACCACCACAGCCAGGCAGGCCGCCGCCAGGGTCATCCTCTGCCAGCGGCGGCGCCGGCTCCTTTTGCGCTCCCGGCGGATCTTTTCCATGACGCCGGCGGCGAGATCCACCGGCGGCTCCTCCGCCTCCCAGGCGGCGAAGGCCTCGTGGAGCGCCATCATCTGCTCGTACTTCTCCCGGCAGGCGGCGCACTGCGCCAGATGCCCCATCAGCTCCCGGCGCTCCGCCTCCGATACCGCCCCATCCACCGCGGCGCTGATGAGGGCCTCATATTCTCCGCATTCTTTCATGCTCAGCCCCCCTCTCTGCCACTTTAGACGGCAGGTACTCAGAAAAGTTCCCGCTTGACGTGAAATATTTTCGCAGCTTTTCCCTGGCCCGGGCGATCCGGCTCTTCACTGTCCCCAGATCCAGGTCCAGGGCCTGGGCGATCTCCTCGTAGCTCATGCCCTCCAGCTCCCGCAGCAGCAGCACCTGCCGGTGCTCCGCCGACAGGGTCAGCAGCCCCTCCTGGAGCAGGCGGCGCAGCTCCGCGCGCTCCGCCTGGCCCTGGGGGCCGGGCCGCTGGTCCGGCGGCTCCACGAAGGTCTCCTCGTCGTCCAGGGAGATCCCCTGCCCCTGCCGCTTCTCCCGGCGGAGGTAGTCGATGGCCGCATTGGTGGTCAGGCGGTAGATCCAGGTGGAGAAGCTGCTCTCCCCCCGGAAAAACTTCAGTCCCCGCCAGGCGCTGAGAAAGGCCTCCTGGGCGATCTCCAGGGCGTCTTCCTGGCCGCCGCTCATCCGCAGCGCCAGGTGGTACACCCGCTTTTCATATAGCCGCACCAGCTCCTCGAAGGCGGACTCGCTCCCCCTCCGGGCGGCGGCAATCAGCTCTTGTTCAGTCATGCAGATCCCTCTTGATGGCGGCGGTGACCCGGTGCAGATCCTCCAGGGTCTCCAGATGCACAATCTGCTCCTTATAGTAGGAGGCGTGGGGCACGCCCTTGAGATACCAGGCGTAGTGCCGCCGGGCCTCCAGCAGTGCCACCTTCTCCCCCCGGCGCTCCGCCGCCATCTCGATCTGGCGGCACACCAGGTCGCACCGCTCATTGAGGGGCGGCCGGGGCGGGATGGGCTCTTCCTCCAGGGCGGCGGCGGCCTGCTGGAAAATCCAGGGGTTCCCGAAGACCCCCCGGCCGATCATGGCCATGTCCGCGCCGGTGGAGGAGAGGATTTTCACCGCGTCCTGGGGGGTGAACACGTCGCCGTTGGCGATCACCGGGATGGTGACCGCCTCCTTCACCGCCCGGATGGTGGACCAGTCCGCCCGCCCCTCATACATCTGGACGCGGGTCCGGCCGTGGACGGCCACCGCCGCCACCCCCGCCTGCTGGAGCATCACCGAGAGCTCCACGGCGTTGATGCTGCCCCGGTCCCAGCCCCGGCGCATCTTCACCGTCACCGGGGCCTTCACCGCCTTCACCACCGCCTCCGCGATCCGGACGGCCTTCTCCGGGTCCCTCATCAGGGCGGAGCCGTCCCCGCTGTTGACCACCTTGCCCACCGGGCAGCCCATGTTGATGTCGATGATGTCCGCCCCGCTGATCTCCAGCGCCAGCTGGGCGGCCTCGGCCATGCAGACCGGGTCGCTGCCGAAGATCTGGGCGCAGCAGGGGGACTCCCCGGGGAACAGCTGCAGCAGCTGCCGGCTCTTCCGGTCCTGGTAGCACAGGGCCTTGGCGCTGACCATCTCCGTATAGGTGAGGCCCGCCCCCAGCTCGGAGCAGATCTGCCGGAAGGCGTTGTCTGTCACCCCCGCCATGGGCGCCAGGGCCAGCCGGGAGTTCACCTCCACCGTACCGATACGCAAAAGATCACCGCCTTCTCTCAAAAATGGGTATTGTTCAGTATACCACAGATCCCGCCGCCGGGCAAGGGCTCAGTCCGAACAGATTCCGCCGGGTGCGCTCTCGGGGGCCTTCCCTTCCGTCCCGCCGCCCAGGATTTTCTCATAGCGGCACAGGTGCAGGGCCTCGCCGCCCCGCTCCGCCATCTCCTCCCCGGTCAGGCGGAAGCCCAGGCGGCGGAGAATCCGCACGCTGGCCGCATTCTCCCGGAACACGTCCGCGTAGATGGTGGTCGGCGCACCGTACCGCCGTTCCATGTGCGCCAGCACCCACCGGGCGGCCGCGGTCCCCACCCCCTGGCCCCAGGCGGAGCGGCGCAGCTGGTAAAAGAGTCCGAACACCCGGCGCTCCCGGTCCACCGGCGGACAGCCCGCCACGCCGACGGCCTGCCCCGCCCGGCGGATGAGAAAGACGTCCATCGGGCGCAGGGCCTCGATCCGCCGCCGGATCTCCTCCGAAGTGCAGGGCGACAGGATGGCCGTGTACCGGATCACCTCCGGGTCGGACCAGACCGCCGCCAGGGCCCCGGCGTCCTCCGGTGTCAGGGGCCGAAAGCTGAGCTGTTCCACTATAATCCCCTCCCCGCGTCGTTTTTCCAAGTGTAGCACAGGGCCGCCCCTTTGGCAACCGCCCAACTTGCCTGTTGCCCGGCGGCCCCATCTGTGGTACATTGGTGGGGAGAACAGCCGACAGGGAGGGTAACCCTATGGACCAGAGGGGCCTTGTGATATACGGCAGCGTGTACGGCACCACCAGGCAGTACGCCCGGGCCATTGCCGGGCGCTTCGATCTCCCCTGCCGCCCGGCGGCGGAGGTGGGGCAGCAGGAGCTGGACGGGTGCCGCCTGCTCATCTTCGGCGGCGGGCTCTATGCCGGCGGCGTAGCGGGGCTGCGGCGGCTCCTCCGGATGCTGAGGCGGCCGGAGGAGAAGGACATCGTCCTCTTCACCGTGGGGATCGCCGACCCGGCGGTGCCGGAGAACGCGGCCCACATCCGCCGGTCCCTGGAGCGGCAGGTGCCCGCCGGCATTCTGGAGCGCGCCCGGGTGTTCCACCTGCGGGGCGGTATCGACTACGGAGCCCTGGGCCCGGTCCACCGGGCCATGATGGCCATGCTCTGCCGCCAGCTGCGGAAGAAGGACCCGGCCCAGCGCAGCAGCGAGGACCAGGCGGTGCTGGACACCTACGGCAAGGCCATCAGCTTCTTCTCCCTGGACTCCCTCGGCCCCCTGGAGGAGGCGGTGTCCGCCCTCCTGGCCCGGTAGCGGGCGAGCCAAAAATGCCGAACCTTTCCCACTTCGTGGGCCGCGCGCCTTGCGGAGCAAGGCTTTGCGGGGCATTCGATTCTATTCGAGGCGGGCTTCGCCCCCTCGAGCTCCCCTTGCGGCATGATGTTTTGCTCCTGAAGGGAGCTCTTTGACGGACACAAAAGGCGGACGGAGAACACTCCGTCCGCCTCCTGTTTTTCTTTTCTCCTCCTACAGCAGCGCCGCCAGCAGCCACAGGAGGCCGATGAAGCCCGCCCCCATGGCCGACCAGCACAGGGGCGGCAGCCGCCGCCAGGGCCGGCGCCCTCCGTCGTCGGTGCAGCCTCTGGCCACCCGGCAGGCCTCGTTGACCACCTGCTCGGGCGTGACGCCCTCCTTTCGGAAGGCGTCATTTCGGACGATAAAAATAGCCTGCTCAAAAATGTGGGGGTCCGGCGAGTCCACCACAACCACCCGGCGGGACGTTCCCTTAACCAATGGGCGTCACTCTCCTTTTTCTGGTTTCCCCTCCAGTATGCCCCTGCCCTGGGATTTTATACCTGCCGGCCGGAGGGCGGCAGGTACAGGCACAGCACGCTGCAGTCGTCCCGCAGCCCCCCGTGGCTCCGGCTCTCCGACAGGATCAGGGACACCAGCCGCTGGGGCTCCTCCCCCTGCCAGCCGGCCAGCAGGTTCTGGAGCCACTCGTCGTCCCCCGGGTCCGCCACCCCGTCGCTGATGAGGACCAGGAAGCTGTCCGACTCCAGGGGGAAGCGGATGGCCGGCGGCACCTGGGACACCTCCTGGAGCCCCGCCGGAAGGCCCGTGCCGGTGATCTTTCGGACGGAGCCGTGGCGCTTGAGATAGGTGGGGGCGGCGCCGTACTTGTAGAGGGCCGCCTCCCGGGTCCGCCGGTCCAGGGACAGCAGGTCCACCGTGGCGAAGCGGCCCGTGTCCTCCCCCTTGAGGCTCATGGCGGCGTTCACCGTCTTCAGGGCCGAGGCCGCCTCCACCCCCGCCCGGAGGAACTGCTCCAGCAGCCGCACGGTGTTCACCGACTCCCGGTGGGCCTCCTCGCCGCTGCCCATGCCGTCGCTGAGGAGGAGGTAGAAGCCCCCGTCCTCGGTTTCAAAGTGGGTGATGGTGTCCCCGCAGACGCTCTCCCCATCCTTGGGGCGCCAGGCGCCGCCCACCTTGCAGGCGCAGGCGCCCCCCATGGCCGGCACCGCCGCCTCCACCTGCCGGGCCGCCTGGCCCAGAAACTCCGAGAGCTGGGCGTACTGCCCCCGGGCCCGCTGGCGCTCCTGCTCCAGCCGCCGGCCGTACTGCCGCCGCAGCAGCAGGGCGGTCACCTCCTGGTTCACCGCCGAGAGGAACTGGGGGAACTTGACGCACCGCTCCCGGAAGTGCTCCGGGTAGTCCTCGGCCAGGGATTTCCCCCGCCTGAGCATGGCGGGGGTGGCGTCGTTGAGGGCGTTGAAGGTGTCGATGTAGTCCCGCTCCCAGCAACCCAGGCACTCCTTGCAGCTGCGGCACACCGCCTCCGCCGCCCGGTCGAACACCACAGCGGGGTTCTCATCGTTCCGGGGGGCGGCGGGCTTGCCCAGGCTGTTGTACAAATCCCGGAAGGCCGCGGCGGAGAGCTCCAGCCGCCGGCGGAGGGTGGCGGCCACCCCCTCCCGCCCGCTCTGGCGCCGCCGCTCCCGGAGCAGGCACAGGTAGTGGGTCACCGCCCCCACCAGCAGGAGATAGGCCACGTATCCGGCGAAGGCGGACAGGCTCAGCCCCTCCTGGAGGAGATAGGCCAGCTCCACCACCGCCGTCATGGCCGCCGCGGCCGCCGGCCGGAAGAGCTCATGCTCGATGTAGGCCGTGCCCCGGAAGGCGGAGAAGGTCGCGTAGAGCAGCACCAGAATCCCGCAGTGGCGGAGAGCCGCGGTGAATTCCATGGTCAGCGCCGCCGCCAGGGCCCCGCCGCACAGGGCCGCCAGGATGTTTTTCCTCCCCGCCGCGGCCGCCGTCAGGGCAATGCTCAGCGGCGCCCTGTCCCCGATGGCCAGCAGGCCCGCGAGAAAGCCCGCCCCTGCCCAGACGGCGGTTTCCATGCCGGGCACCAGGCGGGGATTGGCCTGCCGGAACGCTTGAAACCTCATGAGGCTTGTCCCCCTTCTTGTCATTGGTGGAGATCATTGTATAAAGGGAAATAAAAACTTCCTGTCGGGAAAAGGTCCTCCCGCCGGCTTTTCTTGACTTTTCCCGCCCAGGTAGTATGATAAACAGAGAACACACCGCAGAGCGCGGGCCGCTTGGGCCGGCAGAAAGGAAGGGACTATGAAAACCATCGGACTTCTGGGGGGCATGAGCTGGGAGAGCACCGTCCCCTACTATCAGATCATCAACCGTCTGGTAAAGGAGCGCCTGGGCGGGCTCCACAGCGCCAAATGCGTCCTCTACAGCGTGGACTTCGCGGAGATCGAGGCCTGCCAGGCCGCCGGGGAGTGGGACCGGAGCGGGGAGATCCTGGGCCAGGCGGCCGCCGCCCTGGAGCGGGCCGGGGCCGACTTCATCGTCATCTGCACCAACACCATGCACAAGGTGGCCCCCCTCATCGCCAGCCACATCTCCGTCCCCATCCTCCACATCGCCGAGGTGACGGCCGCCGCCCTGGGCCGCCAGGGCATCACCACCGCCGCCCTGCTGGGCACCCGGTACACCATGGAGCAGGACTTCTACAAGGGGAAGCTCCAGGAGTACGGCCTCCAGGTGCTGGTCCCCGGGGCCGAGCGGCGGCAGGAGATCAACCGGATCATCTTTGAGGAGCTGTGCCTGGGCACCATCTCCCCCGCCTCCCGGGCCTACTTCAACGACACCATCCGGGAGCTGGGGGAGGCCGGCGCCCAGGGGGTGATCCTGGGCTGCACGGAGATCGGCCTTCTGGTCCGCCAGGAGGACGTGTCCCTGCCCCTCTTTGACACCACCGTCCTCCACGCCACCGCCGCGGCGGAGCGCGCCCTGGACTGAGGGCCGGCTCCGCCGGGAACGGGTCAACTTTTCTCTTTACAGGGGGATGGATTCCGGATATAATAGGAAAAGTTGAGAATTTTTTGTATTGGAGAGAAGAGCATGCCCATTCTTGAGTATGACACCTATAAGCAGAAGCTGGGGGCCATGGAGCCGGAGCTCAACAAGCTGGCGGAGGCACTGGACCTGGCGGGCGCCAAGGCGGAGATCGCCAAGCTGGAGGAGCAGCAGGCCCAGGAGGGCTTCTGGAACGATCTGGAGAACAGCCAGAAGGTCCTCCAGCGGACCAAGCAGCTCCAGAACAAGGTGGCCAAGCACCAGAAGCTGGTGAGCCAGTGGGAGGATCTGAGCACCCTGGTGGAGATGGCCATTGAGGAGGACGACGCCTCCCTGCTGCCGGAGATCACCCAGGACTACAGCACCCTGGAGAAGGAGGTGGAGGACGCCAACCTGGCCACCCTTCTCTCCGGGGAGTACGACAACAACAACGCCATTTTGAATTTCCACGCCGGCGCCGGCGGCACCGAGGCCCAGGACTGGGCCCAGATGCTCTACCGGATGTATATGCACTGGGCGGAGCGCCACGACTTCAAGTTTGAAACCATCGACTATCTGGACGGGGACGAGGCCGGCATCAAGTCCGCCTCCGTCATCATCTCCGGCGAGAACGCCTACGGCTACCTGAAGGGGGAGAGCGGTGTCCACCGGCTGGTGCGCATCAGCCCCTTTGACGCCTCCGGCCGGCGGCAGACCAGCTTCGCCGCCCTGGAGGTCATGCCGGATATCCAGGACGACAGCGAGATCGAGATCCGCCCGGAGGATCTGAAGGTGGACACCTACCGCTCCAGCGGCGCCGGCGGCCAGCACGTGAACAAGACCGAATCCGCCATCCGGATCACCCACATCCCCACGGGCGTTGTGGTCAGCTGCCAGACCGAGCGCAGCCAGCACCAGAACCGGGAGTACGCCATGCGGATGCTCCGCAGCAAGCTGGTGGAGATCAAGATGCAGCAGCACGCGGAGAAGATCTCCGATATCAAGGGCGTGCAGATGAAGATCGAATGGGGCAGCCAGATCAGGTCGTATGTCTTTATGCCGTACACTCTTGTCAAGGACCACCGCACCGGTTATGAGTCAGGCAACATAGGCGCCGTCATGGATGGAGAGATTGACGGATTCATCAACGCCTACCTCAGCCAGAACACAGGCAACTGATCTAACGGAGGGCTAATCGCAAAATGAAAAACCATGGATCCGCCGCGGCGCGCATCGCCCTGAAGGCGCTGTGCGTCGTACTCGTACTCGCTTTTTGTGCTCTCAGCGTCTACTCTGCCGGCGATCTCGATCCGAAAGACGAAGCGGCAGTACCGTCCGTCTCCCCCACCCCCATCATGACGCCGGCGCCCACGCCCACACCGACTCCGACTCCAACGCCCGAGCCCGAATATTTCACCATTACGATGATAGGTGACTGCACTCTCTCCAGCCCGCAGACACATAAGGGCACGGCGGCCGCTTATGAGACCGTCGTCGGCGACGACTACGCCTATCCCTTTGCAAAGACTATAGACTATTTCAATGACGACGACTTCACCATCGCAAATCTGGAATGCGTCCTCTCCGACGGAGGCACTCAGGCGCAGAAAACATTCGTATTCCGCTCGTCTCCCGACTATGCCCAGGTCATGTCCGAGGGCAGCGTTGAA
>CAJFVK010000093.1 GCA_904420435.1 uncultured Oscillospiraceae bacterium | reverse complement strand
CCGGACGATGTGGTTGTTCATGATCCAGCCCAGGCGCTGGGGCTGGCGCTTGCGGTCCACCCGGTTCTTCCAGTCCATCAGGGCGGAGAACACGGCGGTATTGGACATCTGGCCGGACACGCACCGGGGCTCCACCTGGGACGCTCCCAGGAACTTGCGCAGCTCGTCCGCCAGCAGCTCCTCGCAGGCCATGATGAACTTGGTGCCCTGGTAGTAGGGGATGTCCGCGTCGCTGAAGGCCTTCTGCTTCTTGTGCTCGGCGTAGCGGCCGCAGGGGTCGGAGATCTGCAGCAGCCGGGTGGCCCGGGAGGGGGTCATCTCCGAGGGGATCAGGTTGATGCACTGCTCCTGCCGCCAGAGGTGGTTCTCCCCGGCCCTGATAAGCAGCTCCCGCACCTTCGCCCCGTAGTCGCTCACCTGGCGGGGCGCCTCCACCGTGGTCTTCCGGTAGAGGATGGGGCGGGTGTAGGGCGGGGCGTCCTGTCGCATGTGGCAAGCGGTGATGACGGCAGGGACGCGCTTGCCCCGGATGTCCACCTCCACCTCAAACTCCGTCACCACATGGGACTTTACGTAGGCAAGACCGATGGAGCGCTTGGCGGTCCGGTCGGTGATGACGGACTCAATGCCGGTGCCCTCGGTCTCGAAGTAGGGGATCATGGTACCGGAGGTGACGTAGCCCAGCTCCTCCCCGGTGCGGGCGTCGTAGATCGGGAAGCCGGCCCGGAGCACCCCCCGGCCCAGAAGGCAGATGGGCTGGATGCGGTAGGGCAGGTCCTCCACGGAGGAGTAGTCCCGGTTCAGGATCTTCTTGAGGGCCTCAAACTGCCGGAGGAGAGGCTCCCGTCCCACAAAGTCCCCCTTGTCGGGATGGAAGGAAACGGAAAACTTGGCCAGGGGGGAGGCGTAGGCCTGGATCTCACCGCCCAGCTGGCAGGGGCCCATCTCGTGGCCGTAGAGGGGCAGGGCGGCTTCCATCCGCAGGGTATCCCGGGCGCCCAGGCCGGTGGGCTTGGCCCCCAGCTCCTGGAGCCGGTTCCAGAAATACATGGCGTCTGCGCTCTCGCAGTAGAGCTCATAGCCGATGGGCTCGCCGGTGTAGCCGGTCTTGGCGATGCGGACGGGCCTGCCGTCCATCTGCAGGGTGTTCAGGGAGTTCTTGGCGTTCTCCACGGTCAGCGGCGCCCCCTCCGCCATGGTGCTGAGAATGTCCTTGGACTTGGGACCCTGGACGGCGATGGCCGCGTAGCGGCGGGAAACGTCGGTGATCTTCACGTCGAACCGCTCCGCCTCCCTGTACAGGTGGGCCAGGTCCTTGTCGATGTTGCCGGCGTTGATGACCAGAAAATAGCGGTCCTTTTCAAAGCGGTAGAGGTACACGTCGTCGATGACGCCGCCGGTTTCGTTGGGGATCAGGGCGTACTGGGCCTGGTTTATGTCCAGAGCCAGCACATTGCTGGAGAGGACGTGCTGCAGAAATTTGACATTCTCCGGCCCCTCGATGTCCAGGCGGCCCATATGGGAAACGTCAAAAATGCCGCAGCTGCTGCGGCAGCACAGGTGCTCCGCCACAATGCCGGTGGGGTACTGGATGGGCATCTCCCATCCGCCGAAGTCCACCATGGTGGCTCCGGCGGCCACGTGGGCCTCATAGAACTGGGTTCGTTTCAATTCGCTCATGGGCGCTTCCTCCTTCAAAATCTCCTCTTGCCGTTTCCGCCGCTCCCGGCGGGCGCTGTTTCTCCGGTCGGGAAAAACAAAACAGAGGCGCAACGAATCCTTCGTTACGCCTCTGTGCTGGAACCTGAGAGATTCCCGGGGAAGTCCCCGGTTGCCCCGCCGGTGCATCAAATGCTTTACAGATGTTCGTCCCGGCCCAGTCCTTTTACCTGAGAGAGTGTGGCATTGCTCCTTCGGTGCCGCCTGAGGGGCGGTCTCTCCTGAACCGATCATCCGAATATGAACTTGTCGCGCCGTCTGCTGTTTACAGCTCTCAGCATAGCAGAAATTTTTGTCCTCTGTCAATACGAATCTTTCAAAATCCGTTTTTTAGCCAGGCCGCACAATTTTCGGGAAGACCATCTGTGCAAAAAAGCAACGGCTCCTGCCTACAGCCCCACGCCCATCAGAGCCTGGCAGGCCAGCCACAGCAGCGCCGCGGCCGCCACGGCCATGGGCTTCTGATACTTCACCGGCCCGGAGGAGAGCCGGTCCAGCATGGAGCAGTACAGGGTTTCACACACCAGGAACACCACGCCCCCCAGCGCGCCGGTCTTCACCGCCGTCAGGGGGTCCCCCGAGAGGCCCGCGCACCAGGGCAGCAGGCCGAACACCAGCACGGCCACCAGCAGGGAGCCGATCCAGGAGCGCCTGCCGGCGCCGAAGATCACCGCCTCCGCCGCCAGGGCCGCCAGGGACAGGCCCGCCAGGAGGGTCACGTCCGTCCGGGGCAGGATGATGTTGGGGACAAAGGCCCTGGCCACCAGGGCAGCGGCACAGGCGATCAGCAGCACCCCGGTCAGGGACAGGGTGGTGCCCAGCAGGGCAGAACGACTTTTTTCCATCCTCACGCCCCCCATTCCGTCGCCGAGGTGCCCACGTCCGCGCCGGTGACAAAGGCCGCCGCGGAGTTGACCGCCCGGGTGATGGCCCTGGAGGTGACGGTGGCGCCGGTGATGGCGTCCACATTCTCCCCCACAGCCGCGTTGCCGTTGGTGTCCAGATACTGGGACAGGTAGTCCACATCGGTCAGGGCCTCCCGGCCCAGGCCCAGGGTTTCCGCCATATCCCGGACCACAAGGCCGGTGACACGGCCCCGGTCAGAAATCCCGACCCACAGCCGGATCTCCCCGGCATAGCCGCTGACCGTGGTCTCCACAATGTAGCCGGTTTCCCCCCGCCACAGGGCGGTGATGTTCTCATCCTCCCCGTTATAGTTCTCCGGGGTGAAGCTCTCGCTGTCCGGCAGGAGCGCGGCCATCATGGCCTGCTGCTCGGCGATCCGGTTGGTGGCCGCCGTGCTGGCCAGGGCGTTGCGCAGGCCGAACAGGGCCAGCGCCGACAGCACGATGGCGGTCACGCCGGTCAGAAACGATCTGGTGGTCATCGAAGCCCTCCTTTCCTCTGGGGCGCGCCGAAGAGCCGGGTGGGCGTGAAGCGCTCCAGCAGCCAGGACCCGGCGTTCATCAGCAAGATCGCGTAGGTGACCCCCTCCGGGTAGAGCCCCGTGTAGCGAAACACCACCGTCAGCACCCCGCAGCCGATGCCGTAGAGCGCCTGGCCGCCGGGGGTGGCCGGGGAGGTGGCATAGTCCGAGGCCATAAAGATGGCACCCAGGAGAAGCCCGCCGCTCAAAAGCTGGTAGAGCATCCACAGCAGGTGGTCCTGCCCCCGGGAGAAGATCAGGGTCAGCACCGCCACCGTGCCCAGATAGGTCAGGGGAATACGCAGCTTGATCACCCGGCGCCACACCAGGTAGGCGCCTCCCAGCAGCAGCGCCAGGGCGGACACCTCCCCCATGGAGCCGCCGGTCCGGCCCAGGAACAGATCCAGCAGGGACTGCTCCGGCAGGGCGGGCATCACCATGGTGTGCAGGGGCGTGGCGGCGGTGGCCGCGTCCACAGCCCCCAGGAGGGGCAGCTGGGCCCCCGGGACGGCGAAGCGGGTCATCGCCGCCGGGAAACAGAGGAGCAGCAGGGCCCGGGCCGCCAGGGCCGGGTTAAAGACGTTCTGCCCCAGACCGCCGAAGCAGCCCTTGACCACCACCACGGCGAACGCGGCCCCCAGGGCCGCCATCCAGTAGGGGACGGTGGCGGGCAGGGTCAATGCCAGCAGCAGGCCGGTCACTGCGGCGGAGCAGTCGGAGATGGTGCTGTACTGCCAGGCGAGCCTCCGCCAGAGCCACTCCGCCGCCACGGCCGCGGCCACGGAAACCAGGGCCAGGGCCAGGGCCCGGAGGCCGAAGAAGATCACCCCCGCCGCCAGGGCCGGCGCCAGGGAGATCAGCACGTCGATCATGATCCGCCGGGTGCTGTCCCCGGAGCGGATGTGGGGGGAGGAGGAAACGGTCAGTTCCATCTACTTCCCCTCCTTTCTCACAAGGGTCTTTCCCTCCCGGATGGCCTCCACTATGGAGAGCTTGCCGGGACAGGTATAGGCGCAGCAGCCGCACTCGATGCAGTCCAGGATGCTGTAGCGCCGGAGGGCCGCCGTGTCCCCCCGGCGGGAGAACCGATAGAGGTACAGGGGCTGGAGCCCCATGGGGCACACCGCCACGCACTTGCCGCAGCGGATGCAGGAGGGGTGGGCCCCCTCGCCGTTGTCCTCCTCCGTCAAGGCCACGATGGCGTTGACCCCCTTGGTCACCGGGGCGCTGAGATCCCTCTGGGCCCGGCCCATCATGGGCCCGCCGGCGATCACCTTCCACACCGGCCCGGTGAGGCCGCCGGCGGCGGCCACCGCGTCGGCAAAGGAGGTGCCGATGGGGACCAACAGATTCCTGGGCTCCCGGATGCCGTGGCCGGTGACGGTGACGATCCGCCGGAGCACCGGCTCCCCCTCCACCACCGCCCGGGCCACGAAGGCGCAGGTGGCGACGTTGAACACCGCGCAGCCCACGTCCCGGGGCAGGCCCCCGGAGGGGACCTGGCGGCCGGTGAGGACCTGAATCAGCTGCTTCTCCGCCCCCTGGGGATACCGGGTGGGCAGCACCGCCAGCTCGATCTCCGGCACGTCCTTCAGCTTTTCCCGCAGCACGGCGATGGCCCGGGCCTTGTTGTCCTCAATGGCGATCACCGTCCGGCCGGGGCGGAGGATCTGCCGCAACAGCAGCAGCCCCCGGATAGCCCGGTCTCCGTCGGTGCAGATGAGCACGTCGTCGGCGGTGATATAGGGCTCGCACTCGCAGGCGTTGGCGATCAGGGTCTCCACCTTGCCGATGCTGGCCTTGATGTCCGTAGGGAAGGTGGCGCCGCCCATGCCCACAATGCCCGCCTCCCGGATGCTCTCGATCAGGGTGTCCGCATCCAGGCCGCCGGTCTCCGGGTGGGGGGTCAGGGCGCTCTCATAGGTATCCTGGAAGTCGTTTTCAATCACCACCGCCAAACAGCGGCCGCCGCTGGGGTGGGGCCGCTCCTCAATGGCGGTCACCCGGCCGGACACGGAGGCGTGGACCGGGGCGCACATGCCCTCCCCGTCGCCGATCTTCTGGCCCATCTTCACCTGGTCCCCCACGGCCACCAGGGGATCGCAGGGCCTGCCGATATGCTGCTGCAGGGGAATCACCACCTGCGCGGGCGCAGGGCACGGGCTGGGCGGCACGTCGCTGGACAGCTCCTTCCGCCCTGCCGGGTGGACGCCGCCCCAGAATTTTCCTCGCATTGCTTTTCACCTCTCATTTGTTGTGCGGACCGCCTGGGCGAAGCCCTCTGTGGCGTCCATGGTCCCGTCCAGGAGGATCCACAGGGCATCGGCCCCGTACTGGTCCAAAAGGGCCTTCCCCTCCTCCTGCCCCATCAGGAACAGTGCGGTGGAGAGGCCGTCGGCAATCCCGGAATCCTCGCAGAGGATGGTGACAGCCCGGTAGCGCCGGGCGGGATAGCCGGTGGACGGGTCGATAATATGGTGGTAGCGGACGCCGTCCACCGTAAAGTAGCGCTGGTAGTCGCCGCTGGTGACCAGAGAGCCCTGGGACAGGTTCAAGGTCTGGAGGTAGGTCTCCCCCCCGTCCGGGTCCTGGACCCCCACCACCCAGGGGGTGCCGTCGGCCCTGGGTCCGCTGGCGCGGACATTGCCGCCCACGCTGATGAGCACATCCTCCTCCAGGCCCCGGGCCACCTGCTCGGCGGCGTAGCCCTTGGCCAGGGCCCCCACATCCAGGCTCTGCTCCGGGTCCGTCAGGCACACGGTGCTGTTCTCCTCGTCCAGGACCACTGTATCAAAGGAGATGTGTTCCAGGGCCCCGGCGATCTCCTCCTCCGCCGGGATAGCCGCCCCTGACGGGTCGGAGAGGGCCGCCTCCCGGGCGTCGTGCCACAGCTCCAGGACGCTGCCCATGGCCACGTTCACCTGGCCGCCGGTGGCGTCGTACATCTCCCGGGCCAGCACCAGCAGGTCCATGATCCGCCGGTCCACCTGCACCGGCTGGCCGGCCCTGTCGTTGACCGTCTTCAGGTTCACCAGGCCCTCGTAGTCGTTGTAAATATCGTAGAGCCGGTGGTAGACCTCCAGCTCGTCGTGGATCTCCTGGGCCAGGGCCGTAAAGTCCTCCTCGCTCTCGGCGTAGCCGATCACGACGGTCACCGTGTCGAAGAGGTCCAGGAAGGACGCCTCATACCGCTGGGGCCCCTGCTGGGCGGGCGTTCCCCCCCAGCTGGCGCAGCCGGTCAGCGCCAGGAGCAGCAGCAACAGCAGGGCGGAGAGCCGCTTTCTCATGCCGCCAGCTTGCCCAGCAGCGCCTGGAAGCCCCCGATGGCGATGGTCACCGAGGTGCTCAGATCAGCCCCAGCCGCCTTGCCGCCCTCGTCCACCGCGATGCCCTGGACCTCCTCCACGGTCTTGCCCGTGGCATAGGCGGCAAAGGCCGCAGCCTGCTCGTTCCACTCCCGGCCGATGGAGCTGATGGTCCCCATGCCGTAGCTGTCCCCCAGCTGGTTCTTGCTGAGGACCGGGGCGGACAGGTCCGTCAAAATCTGCCCGGCGGCGTCAAAGCTCACCTGGGCCTGGACCGCGTCGATGACGCAGGAGGTGATGGTGTCCCCGCTCATGGTGGCGGCGGCGATGTTCACGTCCGCCTGGATCATGCCGGCGGCCCCCTCCGCCCCCTCCCCGGAGGAGAAGGAGCCGGTGGTAACAATCCGCAGCTCGTCCCCGTTCTGGGCCCCCAGGTACGCCGCGTTCTCCACCGCCTCCACAATGGCGGGGAGGAAGCCCCCGATGGCGATGGTCACCGAGGTGCTCAGGTCCGCGTCTGTGGGCCGGGTTTCCTCGTTGACGGCGATGCCGGAAACCTCCTGGGCGGTCTTGCCCACCACATAGGCGGCCAGGGCGGCGGCCTGCTCGTCCCACTCCCGGCCGATGGGGCTGTACTGCCCCATGCCGTAGTCGGTTCCCAGCTCGTTTTTGCTGAGGATGGGAGCGGACAGATCGGCGGTGATCTCCCCGGCGGCGCTGAAGCCCGCCTTAGCCTGGACCGCGTCGATGGCGCAGGCGGTGATGACGCCCTCCTCGTTGACCGTGACGGCCACAATGGTCACGTCCGTCTGGGCAAGGCCCTCCGCCTCAGGGCCGGCGCTGGCGCTGGAGGCCAGGGACGTGGTGACGGAGAGCCCGGTCTTCACCGCGCCCTCCCCGGCCACCTCAGGCGTTTCCGGCGCGGCCTCCTCCAGGGTGGCGGGCCGGCCGGCGCACCCGGTGAGGCCGGCCAGCAGCGCCAGGATCAGCAGGGCCGACAGCATTCTTCTCTTCATAGCAGCATTCCTCTCTGTTTTTTCTCCTGCCCTGTTCCGGGCAAAAAAAGGCGCCCTGCTTGACCGGGGGCGCGCTTTCGTTTGCATTTGGATGAAAAGGCGGCTTTCTCTTGCCTTCCCGCCTAAAATTGGTTATACTATCTTACAGGAAAATTCGCGTTTTGTAAAGGGAGCGCCGGCAGTTTTCTTCCCGCGCCCCTCTTTTTTCTCCGAATCAGCGCTAAATTTCGCCTGATTGGGGGTGGATTTCTTACATTCTGCCTCTTGTTCTTCCCCCGATTTTTCCTTAGTTTTTCTGAAAAGGAGCCCGATTATGCCAACCCTGGACCAAATCCGCGCCTGCTTTGCCGGCGACCGCTTCGCCACTGAGACCACCGGCTGCGAGATCGTTTCCGCCGAGCCCGGCCGGGCCGTCTGCTCCATGGCCGTCCGCCCCGGTCTTCTCAACGCCAACTTCGTCCCCATGGGGGGCGCTATCTTCACCCTGGCGGACTTCGCCTTCGCCGTGGCCGCCAACGGCCACAGCACCCGGGTCACCGTCACCCAGCAGGTGTCCGTCACCTTTCTCTCCGCCTCCCGGGGCAAGGTCCTCACCGCCGAGGCCGCCTGCATCCGCGCCGGGCACAGGACCTGCCTCTACACCGTGGACGTGACCGACGACCTGGGGGCCCAGGTGGCCCACCTAACCATCAACGGCTACACCGTGGACCCCAAGCCGGTCGAGAAGGCGTAAGCGTCGGCTTCTGATTTTTTTGAAATTTCTCTTGACTTTAGCGCTTAAAAGTGATAGAGTGCCATTGTTGATACAAAACGCCATGACGGAGCCAAGTAGGCGCCGGATCTCCCCTCTCAGAGAACTGCCGGGTGGTGCGAGGCAGCGGGGGCACCGCCGCTGAATACCCTCCTGAGCGGCCTGCCGAACGGGAAGACCCAGTAGGCAGCGACGGGTGCGCCCGATACAGCGCCAGGGCCTGTCAGGGCCCGCTGAGGCCGCGGAAGCGGTAAACTGAGGTGGTACCACGGGATTTTCTCGTCCTCTGCAGAGCACGCGCTCTGCAGAGGACGATTTTTTTGCAGATTTTTGAGAGGAAAAGGAGAACAGTTATGGTTATTACCGATTTTCTGGAACGCAACGCCCGGCTGTATCGGGACGAGATCGCCCTGGTGGAGATCAACCCCTCCGAGGAGCGGGACAACGCCGTCACCTGGCGGGAGTTCAGCCTCATCGAACGCAACCGGCCCGACGCCCCCTACCGCCGGGAGATGACCTGGAGCCACTTTGACAAGAAGGCCAACCGCTTCGCCAACCTCCTTCTGAGCCGGGGGATCAAGCGGGGGACCAAGGTGGGGATCCTGCTGATGAACTGCCTGGAGTGGCTGCCCATCTACTTCGGCATCCTGAAGGCCGGTTGCCTGGCGGTGCCTCTGAACTTCCGCTACTCCAGCGAGGAGATCCAGTACTGCCTGGATCTGGCGGACGTGGAGGTGCTGGTGTTCGGGCCGGAGTTCGTGTCCCGGATCGACCCGATTCTCCCCCAGCTGGGGCGGGTGCGGATGATGTTCTACGTGGGCAAGCAGGTGCCCCCCTTCGCCGAGAGCTATCAGGAGCTCATGAGCTACTGCTCCTGGGAGGCGCCCCCGGTCCACCTGGAGCCCCACGACCACGCGGCCATCTACTTCTCCTCCGGCACCACCGGCTTCCCCAAGGCCATCCTCCACAACCACAAGGCCCTCTTC
>CAJFVK010000092.1 GCA_904420435.1 uncultured Oscillospiraceae bacterium | reverse complement strand
CTTTCCGCCAGGACCGGAGATGTATTTCTCCTTTGCAGCGACGGCCTCACCGATATGGTTTCTGAAAACGAGATCTGCGGCGTGTTGCGGCGCATGAGCGCCGTAAAAGCGGGGACGGAGGAGCTGCTGGATTTAGCCCTGGGGCGCGGGGGGAGAGATAATGTTACCGTGATCCTGTGCCGGCTGGAAGAAGATCGGCTGGCTGACCGAACGTGAGCGCACAGTGGATGGACCTGCGGAGAAATCATTTGGGAGCGAGCTGTCTAGCTCGCTCCCAAATGCGATATTCACAAAACGGCGGCCGGCACAGGGTCCCTTCACCGGCGGCCTTACCTGGCCCGGCGGCTGTTGGACGGATCTCGATAGTATTCCCGTTTTTCGGAGTACATCTTTTTTTCCGCGGCCTTGATCAGCGCCTTGAGATTCTCGATAGGGGCACGCGCCCAGGCCCAGCCGGCCGACACGGAATACCCCTCCGCTTCCAGGATCTCCGCCATTTCCTGGAGGCGCTTTTGGGTTTCAGCTTCCGGCTCGTCGCACACGAAAATGATGAACTCGTCCCCGCCCACCCGGTATGCGTAACGGGAGCCAAGGGAGTCCCGAATTTTGATCGCAACAGAGCGGAGCATTTGATCCCCGGCCTCGTGTCCCATGGAATTGTTGAGCTCGTGGAGACCGTTGACGTCCACAAACACGCAGCAGAGGTTGGCGCTGCAGGCAGAGGTGAGGCTGCGCAGGTCCATCTCGTAGCGGTTGCGGTTATACAGGCCCGTGAGGACGTCCCGCTCTCCCATCCGCTGCATCGTCTGATAGGTCCTTGCATTGCTGCAGAGCATGGCGAAGCTGAATTCCACGCTCCTGAGCATGGCCGCGCAGCCGGAGCGCCGGCCAAGTCCCCCGGCGGAGAGGACGCCGCAAACCACACCGTCGGCGTCCTCCACGGGAATTGCCGCCAGGTCGCCCATGCTTTCGGGCGCGCCGGGCAGGATCGCCCTGACCTCCGAAGCCGTATGGGCGCTGATCTCAGGATGCCCTGCGGAGAAGTGCGCCGCGAGCGGTTCGGCGCTTGCCAGCAGCGCCGCTCCCAATCTGCTCTCCCCGCCGTCCTCCCAGATATAGCTGGCCATGGGTTCCATATGATTCAGCATCGTAAAGGCCACCCGTTTTGCCGGCAGCATCCTGGCGATGATTTCCAGTGCACGGGGCACGTTTTCGTGATGCTCATGGGCGTTGAAGAGCAGCTTCTCTACCTCGTAGATGTCGTGCAGCGCATCCAGCTGCCGCTGCTTTTCACCGGTTTCCCGGCGGACATAGCGGATCAGCCAGAGGATGTAGAGCAAAAATGCCGCAGATTCCAAAATCAGCAGGGCATTCAGAAGGGAACGCACATGCCGCGCGTCCGCAAAGACCACCGACTCCGGTACGCTCAGCGCCACGCGCCACTGATTGATGGGAATGGGCATATAATAGAAGTAGAGGTAGCTGCCGGTGGTATTGGAAACAAAGACCACATAGTTGCTCTCGCCGTCGATCAGCCCCTGGCGGAGCTGGGCGTCGTCGTAGCCCTCCGCCATGGGCCGGGATCCGGTGGCCCAGATGTTTCCGGGCTCGTCGTGCCAGGTATCGATGAGGAAGTCCCCGGTGGCGCCGTCAATGACATAGACGGCCGCCTCTCCGCCGTATGGCGTATAGGGCAGCTCCTCTCCCAGCGTGCCGATATCAATGACGCCGTAGAGCATGGCGACGGTTTCCCCGTTGTGTGCCACAGGTACGAAGTGGCGCACGACATAGCCCTCCCCGTCCAAGTCCAGCTCCCGATCCGAGATATGTGCCCCGAGGCCGGCCTCCCGCGCGAAGGAGAGCTGCCCGGAAACATCCGTTTCCTCGCCGTTCGGGGAGAGCACAATGTCGCCCGGAAGCAAAATCTCAATCCGGGAAAAGAAATTCCCGTTTCCGGGATATTGGTCAAGAAAGGTTCGCAGATCACTGGTGCCCAGTGCCATGTAGTCGCCGGCCAGGGCGGCGATCAGTTCCAGCTGACGGCGGTCGGAATTCATATTCAGTTCCAGAGTACTCGCAAATTCCTGCGCCTCGCTGGCTAAACGCTGGAAGCTGGCGGCTTCCTCCCTGTCGTTTACGTTGGCCGTGACAAAGACGCTCACAGCCGCAATCAGCAGGACAAGGATCAGCGTCGCCGCCACCGGGCTGCGCCAATGCACAAAGCGGGTCTGCATATGACTTCCTCCACTTGCTGTTATGATTTTCATCATAATTTTACAGAGGCAGCCGGGCCCTTGTCAAGATAGGAGCGAAAAGTGTCGGACCGCAGCCCCGCTATGCCGCGGCTGCGGCTGAACCCTGCGGGCGGCGGAAAAGGCCGGAGGGAAGGCCCCGCTATGTGCTGAGCGAAAGAGGCCCCGCGCCGGCGGGGCCTCTCCGTTTCCAAAGCAGATTCTCTCAGGCGGTAGTTAATTCACAGCAGATAAAGCGTCCCTTTCCCAGGCGCTTGGCCTGATATAAGGCGTGGTCAGCCGCGCCGTACAGCTTGTCATAGGTGCTGCCGGGACGGCCTACCCGGCAGGCGCCCATGCTGCAGCTGACGCTTAAAGCGTGTCCCCGCCAGCTAAATTGCTCCAAATCAAGTAAGAACTGCCGAAACCTGTCCTCCACCTCCTGCTGAGAGGCGTCCGCCAGAGCCAGCATGAACTCGTCGCCGCCAATGCGGGCCGTACCGATGGCGCCGGGAAAGAGGGCTTGGAGCTTTATAGCCGTTTCCTGGAGGACGTAGTCGCCGCAGGGATGGCCAAAGGCGTCGTTGATCCCTTTGAAATTGTCGAGATCCAAAATGAGCAGGAAGGTATCCGAGCCCGCTTCCGCAGATATCAGGTGTGTTTCCACCCTGTGGCGGAAGGCGGCGGCATTCATCAGCCCTGTCAGAGGATCCTTCTGGACCTGCTCCTGGAGCCGCCGGTTCATCTGGTCGATCTCCCTGCGCTGGCAGACTGTCACTACGGCGTGCCGGAAGCTGGTCATGGAAACGGCCATGGAAACGATGGCGGTAAACGTCAGATTGATCAGTTTGCCGCTGCTCAGAAGCCCGCCCGCCAAGCTCATAAACAGGCCGTAGGACAGGACATAGGCGGCCAGGCTGTGGGCGATGGGCATTTGAATGAAGACAGCCAGACCCAGCATCGCCGTGACAAAAATGGTGGTTTCCGCCTCCGGATTCCAGATCAGGTCATAGGCATTGATGCCTGCATGCCAGAGGAGGGCAAAGAGCGCTGTTCCATATTGGACAGCCCACTGAATCCGGGGGGCGCCCCGGCGAAGCAGCCACCGGAGGCACAGATATACGGCTGCGGCTATCCATAAAAGGAAGTACATGGTAAAGTAGATCCGATTGTTTGCCGTACCCAGACCGGAGCTGGACCAGAGCAGCACCCGGAGCATGTTGAACAGCTCCATGCCGAAGATCATGATGCAGATCACCAGCAGGGAGAAACGGTTTCTCCTCAGGGTATCCTGCAGGAACTCCGCCCGGATCTCCGGCGGGATCTGGAAAAACTGTTTCAAACGCACACTCATCTTTGTTCCCCGTTCCTTTTAGAAATTGGGCTGCGTATGGATGGTTTCGCTGATAGGGAGAAAGCCGGTCAAAAGGATGCGCGCCTTTCCCGCACCGCGCCTGCCGCGGCAGGTCGGCACGAGGCGGAGGATATGCCGCCGCAGGGCAGGCGGCCAGAGGAGGGAGCGGCGCTCCGGAGAGGGCCCCCGCCCATCGGTTCCGGCGGACAGGGGAGAGGCCGGGGCCGGACACGTCTTGACGTTTCCCAAATTTCGACTATACTGTAACATGTCCACCTATGGACGAGTCAAGACTTGGGAGGGCGTCAAAATGAAAGATTTATTTACCGTTCATCAGGTCAGCCGCTGCTGCGGCGTCTCCCGCGCCACCATCCTGCGTCTGGAGAGCAAGGGGCTGCTCCGGCCGGCGCTGATTGACGAGCAGAGCGGCTACCGCTACTACGACAACGACAACATCAGCCGGATCATGCAGATCCAGCTGTTTTTGAAAATGGGAATGACTTACGAGGAGATCCAGCTCTATTACCGCATGGGCGGCGCCTCCCGGGATCTGCTGGAACAGGTGGAAGCCCGGTTTTTCACCATGAAGCGGGTCTATGAGGAGATCCGGCTGCGGGTGGAAAATAAGGAGCAGCTCACCTTTGAGTTTGTCACCCTGCCCCGGTGTGTCTGCTTCACTGGGGCGTTCCGGGGCGGCTCCGTGGAGAGCCGCTACTGGGCCATGTACAACCTCTATCATCAGGCCGTGGAGCGGGGCTACCGCCTGCTGGCCACCGAGCCTTTGTTCCTCATCAGCCGGCGGGACGATTTTATCCGGGGGAGCTTCGCAGAAGCGGAGGGGATGGACTTCACCTGCTGTATCCCCCTGGAGCCGGAGGCCGCGCCCAAGGACGCCGTGGTCTTTCCCGCCTGCCGGGCCTTCTCCTGCCTGTACCACGGCAATTATACCCGGCGCGCGGAGGTCTTCAACGCCTTCGGGGCGAAAATCCGGGAGCTGGGCCTCCGCCCCACAGGAGATGTGCGGACGCTGGGGCTGGTGGCCCCCTACACCGGGCAGGACATCTCCGCCGACAACTACCTGACCCGGCTGGCGGTACCGGTGGAGGAAGAGGAAAGGGGAACGGCAGGGGCCGGAGCTTCAGATGGCCGTTGAGCGGCCGGTCGCCGCCGCTCTGCCGCATATGCAGATCTATGTCTGGAGAAGGGCCCGGCTGCGGCGGCTTCCACAAAATGGCTGAAGCGCAGGGCGAAAAAGCACTTGACAATTCGCACAGCAGCCTTTAATATAAACTAAGATTCATGTATCCTTATTCTCTATAATTTTCGAAAAAGTGTGCCAGGGTTGGCACACTGCATAGAATGCGATGATGTGGTATGAATATTTGGGCGCTTTTGTACCACGGAGCGAGTAGCGCAACCGGTCTATTGAAAGCGGCAGGCTCATTTCTGCGGCGATCCAATAGGCCGTTTTCTTTTTCTGAGAATGGCGCCGGCCATGCCCATTTTCACGTCATGGAGGTTTATGCGCGATGAACGAAGTTTCCCGGCAGGAGAAAAAATATGCCATCAACATCGCGGACGGCGCGAACCTGCGCAGCCGGCTGGGGGCCGTGATGCACGCCGACGCCCACAACGGCGCGCAGGGCTATGTGATCCGCTCCCTCTATTTTGACACGCCGGACGACCAGGACTTTACCAACAAGGCCGACGGCCTGGAACTCCGGCGGAAGATCCGCCTGCGTACCTACAGCCCCTGGTCGGATTTCGCCATGCTGGAGATGAAACAGAAGGAGGGGCCTTATCAGCGCAAGCGGTCCCTTCGCCTGCGCCGTGAGGAGGCGGTACGGCTCTGCGAGGGGGATTACCGGCCGCTCCTGGACTATGAGGATCCCTTTGCGGCGGAGTGCTACGGCCTGATGCACTGCCGGTGCTACCGGCCCAAGGCGGTGGTGGAGTATCTTCGCCAGGCGTATGTGGCCCGGGAAAATCACATCCGCATCACATTGGACAGCCGGATTATCGCCACGGAATCCTGCTTCGACGTATTTTCAGAACACCTGCCCATGTATGCCGTTATGGATCCGTTCCAGATGGTGCTGGAAGTCAAATACAACGGCTTCCTGCTCAGCTATCTCAAGGACCTGCTGGACATGGTGGAGCGCTCGGAACTGTCTGTCAGCAAGTATTGCCTGGCCCGGAGCGTGTCCCTGGGCCTTCAAGGCTAAACAGAGGAGAAGGAGAAAATCGACCATGAGAGAATATTTGTTTCAACTGCTGGAGACCAGCGGCGGCGAGCTGTCTGCTGAAACGATCCTGCTCCGCTTGATTGTGTCGGCCATCATTGCGGCGTTTCTGTTTCTGTCCTACCGCCTCAGCCACAGCGGCAGCATCTACAGCGCCAAATTCAACGTATCCCTGGTGGCCCTGACGGTCATCACCACCACTGTTATGATCGTCATTGGGAATAACATCGCCCTGTCCCTCGGCATGGTGGGCGCCCTGTCCATCGTCCGGTTCCGCACCGCCATCAAGGACTCCCGGGATACCATATACATCTTCTGGGCCATCGTGGTCGGCATCTGCTGCGGCTCCGGCGATTACCTGGTGGCCGCAGCGGGCAGCACCGTCATTTTCGTGGTGCTGCTCCTCTTCGGACGGATCCGCAATGACAACCGCGTCCTGCTGATCCTGCGCACCGCCCGGGCGAATGAGTCTAAGGTGGAGTCCCTGATCTTCCAGTATTATGACCGCAAGGCCATCCTGCGGGCAAAGAACACCACCGATGAGAGCGCCGAGTACATCTATGAGCTCAGCGGGAAATACCTGCGCAGGGCGGCGGGGGAGAAGGCTGCGGGAAAGAGCATTACCGACGCCGTCTATGAGATCGGCGGGATCGAGTATTTCAACATTGTCATGCAGAACGACGAGATCAGCGGCTGATGGCCCGGGCGGTTGAGAGGGGAGGCTGAAGAGCGTGAAATACAAACTGATGGGCGGGGCGATGGCTGTGCTGATCCTTGTCTGCGCGCTGGCGGCATCCGCTCTGGAGGCGGAGGCGGGCCGCAGCCGCGTCCATCAGCACCTGTCCTCCCGCCAGCCTGACGCGGGATGCGGCTGCGACGGGACGGAACTGTGCACGCATCTGCCTCTGGTCATCATCGAAACCGGCGGGGAGGAGATCCCGGGGGAACCCATGGGGTATGATGCCGACGGGCAAACCATCTACTCCACCACCGCCGGCGGGGAGAGTATGCTGTCTGTGCGGATCGCCATTCTGGACGACGAAACCCGCAACCACCACCCCTCGGACACGCCGGACTTGGAGAGCTCCGCCCTGATCCGCATTCGAGGCCGTTCCTCCCGCTATTTTGATAAGCACAATTACCTCCTCCGCTTTACCGATAGTGATGGGACCTATGCCGACCACGAGGTCATGGGGATGGACGCCCACTATGAGTGGACCCTTCACGGCCCCTATCTGGACAAGAGCCTGATCCGCAACTATTTGTGGTACAACATCGCCGGGGAGATGATGGAGTATTCTCCCAACGTCCGCTTCTGCGAGGTGATCCTCAACGGGGCGTATCAGGGCCTCTATCTGATGACGGAAACCATCACCAACGGCGAGGACAGCCGGGTCGATATTTCCGAGCCCATCGATAACAGCACCTCCACGGGCTATGTGCTGCGGCTGGACCAGGGGAGCAAAACGGACCTGAAAAACATCAATAACTTTACCTACTACGCCTATCGCATCAGCAGGAGGAACCAGCTGAACATCAACATCGAGTATCCAAGATCCGGCGCGCTGACCCAGGAGATGGCGGACGCCATTGAGCAGGACCTTTCCAACTTTGAAAAAGCGCTGTATTCCTTTGATCATGACGCCCAGTTTTACGGCTATCAGAACTGGGTGGATGTGGAGTCCTTTGCGGACTACTTCATCCTCAATGAGTTCACCCAGAATTACGACGCCGGGTATCTGTCCACCTTTCTCTACAAGGACATAGGCGGGAAATACCACATGGTGGTGTGGGATTTCAATAACTCCTGCGGCAATTATATGGACCTGTCCGAACAGGAGCCGGGCTTTCAGATGCAGGATACCCTCTGGCAGTGGATGCTGACCAAGGATGAGGATTACTGCCAGCGGATCATTGACCGGTATCGGATGTGGCGGGAGAGCTTTCTCAGCGAGGAGTATCTGATGAACTATATCGACGAAACCATCGCCTATCTGGGTCCCGCCGTGGAGCGGAACTTTGCGGTGTGGGGCTACTCCTTTGAGGGCTACCGCCCCCTGGAGCCGGACAGCCGGAACCCGGACAGCTTTGAGGGCGCCGTAGAGCAGCTGAAGACATTTATTCAGAATAGGGGCGATTGGATGGACGAATTCATCGATACGGTCCTGCAGTATGGTCACCCATCCGTCAACAAGCGCTATAACCACTGAAATCTGAAAGGGGGCGCGCGCCTTTGAAAAAGTTTATCCTGGCTATGTGCGCTCTGATGGTGCTCCTTTTCGCCGGATACTATGCCTACTATCACCTGGGGATCTATTTCTCCTCTGGCTCGGATGAGCCGGTGACCACGTTTATGAAGACCGACGAGGATACCATTTACATGGAGCGGGACGGTGTTTACGAGCCCTTTGAGATCCGGGGGGTCAACCTGGGCGTGGGCATCCCGGGACATTTCGCTACCGACTATGCCATTGACGAGGAAACGTACCTGCGGTGGTTCCAGCAGATTCAGGACCTGGGGGCCAACACCATCCGGGTCTATACCATCCTGCACGACGATTTCTACAATGCCTTTTACCAGTACAATACCCAGCGGGAAGCGGCTGGTGAGGAGCCGCTGTGGCTCATCCACGGAGTCTGGGTGAACGACTATGTGCAAAACTCCCACCGGGACGCCTATGACGACGACTTCCTCCAGACTTTGATTGACGACAGCAAGACGCTGGTGGACGTCCTTCACGGGGAGCGCAGCCTCTCCCTGGGGCGGGGGCTGGGCTCCGGCAGCTACCGCAGGGACGTGTCGGACTGGGTCATCGGCTACATCCTGGGCGTGGAATGGGAGGATGTGACGGTGGTCTATACAGACAACAAGTACCCGGAGCGCAATTCCTATCAGGGAACCTACATGGTCACCACCGAGGACGCCACCCCCTTTGAGGCCATGCTGGCCCAGGTGGGGGACAGCATTATCGAGTATGAAACGGAGCGATACCGGCAGCAGCGGCTGGTGGCCTTCTCCAACTGGCCCACTACGGATCCTTTCCTGTATCCGGCGGACATCACCAGCCAGTTTATGAAATGCGCCCAGGTGGATGTGGAGCACATTCGGACCACGGACGCCTTTCTGTCCGGCTATTTTGCATCCTACCATGTCTATCCCTATTACCCTGATTATCTGCACAATGTCCTGGACCCCATTGGGCTGGTGGATAGCTCCCATCGGGATATGAGCCAGTACTATCTCACCACAGAGGGCGGGATCCCCTATGAGGAGATGATGACCGGGGACAGCCGGGTGGACTACTATGATTCGGACGGCCATCTGAATACCTATTACGCCTATCTGAAGATCCTGAACGAATACCACACCATCCCCGTGGTGATCTCCGAGTACGGCGTTTCCACCGGCCGGGGCATGGCCCAGCG
>CAJFVK010000091.1 GCA_904420435.1 uncultured Oscillospiraceae bacterium | reverse complement strand
ACGCTAAAAACATGCCGCCGGCATGTTTTCTTAACGCTGCGGTGTCGCTGAACAAAAGTGGGAAAAAATCAGCTTAGGGGCTTGGCCCCTAAGAACCCCATTTGGGTGTTGGCTTCCCTGGGTGGTTCCGCAGGGGCCGCCGAGGTTGGATAGTCGTTGCAGCGTATCAGCTTGGTGGATAGACGCACTCCGCCTGTCGGCCTCCTATTATGATGGCCACCAGACTTGGGTAGTCGTTGCCCCTGATTTAGATTGGTGTTTTGTTGTGCGGTGCAAACTTGCGGGATCTTGAATCGGTAGCCGCTGCCCCGGGCTTGGATTGGGGGTTTTCGCTGCGGACTTGGTGGTGCGGTGGTTTTGCGGTCGCTGCGCTCCGCACGGGGGGTGCGCTCCAGGATACGAGGGTGCGCTGGGAATCGGCAGCAGGCATCCCGTCTACCCAATAAGGCCCCGCCTACTCGCCAGACCAGCAAGACCCCGTCTATCAACCAGGCCAGCGCCATCCGGCTGGGTTTCTGCTGACGGAGAAAGACCCCGCCCACCCGCCAGGCCAGCGCGCTTAAAGCGCGGACTCGGGGGCAGCCGTAACGTCCACCGGCGCTCAGAAGAGCCTGCCCCGCAAGAAGAACAAGACTCCCAGTACACGTCAGGGCAAAAGGGAGTCCTTAGAACCGCAGGTTCTAAGCTGACTTTTGCCCACTTTTGTTCAGCGACAAAAGTGGGCCGCCGGAGGCAAGAAAGCCTCGGCATGGCAAATGCCAAAAAGGGGCTCGCCGCCGGGGCGGCGAAACAACCCACCGGCAGGGACTGCCGAAAACGGTGCCCGGGCCTTTGGCGGGTCACGCCCCATAACAAGCCCCGGCATTGGCAAACGCCAACAAAGCCCCGCCGGAAACCGGCAAGAACGAAAAAAAGGAACAAGCCTATGCCTAAGAAAAAGACCCCCGGGGAGGGGGAAAAGCGAATCAGCAACCCCAACGTCATGGGTCTCCATGCCGCGGTGGTGGAGCAGCCCATTACGGATACCCTGGAGACCAACTACATGCCCTACGCCATGTCGGTCATCGTCTCCCGGGCCATCCCGGAGATCGACGGCTTCAAGCCCAGCCACCGAAAGCTCCTCTACACCATGTACAAGATGGGGCTGCTCACCGGCGCCAGGACCAAGAGCGCCAACATCGTGGGCCAGACCATGCGCCTGAACCCCCACGGAGACGCGGCCATCTATGAAACCATGGTGCGCCTGAGCAGAGGCTACGAGGCCCTGCTCCACCCCTTTGTGGACAGCAAGGGCAACTTCGGCAAGGTCTACTCCCGGGACATGGCCTACGCCGCCAGCCGGTACACGGAGGCAAAGCTCTCCCCCATCTGCGCCGAGCTCTTCCGGGACATCGACCAGGACACGGTGGACTTTGTGGACAACTACGACAACACCCGCAAGGAGCCCACCCTCCTGCCCACCACCTTCCCCAACATCCTCGTCAGCGCCAACCAGGGCATCGCCGTGGGCATGGCCTCCCAGCTGTGCGGCTTCAACCTGGGGGAGGTCTGCGACACCACGGCGGCCTACCTGAAAAATCCCCGGTGCGACCTGAGCGCCACCCTGCTGGCGCCGGATTTCCCCACCGGCGGCCAGGTGATCCTGGACGGCAGCGGCCTCCAGGAGATCTATGAAACCGGCCGGGGCACGGTGAAGCTCCGGGCCAAGTGGCGGTATCTGAAGGGCGAGAACGTCATTGAGATCTACGAGATCCCCTACACCACCACCACGGAGGCCATCCTGGACAAGGTGGCGGAGCTGGTGAAGGCCGGCAAGGTGAAAGAGATCGCCGACATGCGGGACGAGACGGACCTGAAGGGCCTGAAGCTGGCCATCGACCTGAAGCGGGGCACGGACCCGGACAAGCTCATGCAGAAGCTCTTCCGCTCCACCACCCTCCAGGACAGCCTCTCCTGCAACTTCAACGTCCTCATCGCCGGCATGCCCCGGGTCATGGGGGTCCGGGAGCTGCTGGAGGAGTGGTGCGCCTGGCGCACCGAGTGCGTCCGCCGGCGGATCTACTTCTCCCTGAACAAGAAGAAGGAGAAGCTCCACCTGCTCAAGGGCCTGCGGAAGATCCTGCTGGACATCGACAAGGCCATCAAGATCATCCGGGAGACGGAGGAGGAGGCCATGGTGGTGCCGAACCTGATGATCGGGTTCGGCATCGACGAGGTCCAGGCGGAGTACGTGGCGGAGATCAAGCTGCGCAACATCAACAAGGAGTATATCCTCAAGCGCACGGAGGAGCTGGACGCCCTTCGGGATGAAATCGACGACCTGGAGGACACCCTCCAGAACCCCCAGCGGGTGAAGAAGATCATCATCGGCGAGCTGGAGGAGGTCAAGAAGAAGTACGCCGTGCCCCGCCGCACGGAGATCGTCTACGGCCACGAGGTGGAGGCCGAGGAGGAAGAGGAGGAGGCCCCGGACTACCCGGTGCACCTGTTTTTGTCCCGGGAGGGGTACTTCAAGAAGATCACCCCCCAGTCCCTGCGGATGGCCGCGGAGCAGAAGTACAAGGAGGGGGACGGCCCCCGCCAGAGCTTCGAGGCCACCAACCGGGCCGAGGCCATGTTCTTCACCGACCAGTGCCAGGTGTACAAGTGCCGCCTGAGCGACTTCGCGGACACCAAGGCCAGCGCCCTGGGGGACTATCTGCCCACCAAGCTCGGCATGGGGCCGGAGGAGCACGTGGTGTACCTCTACCTGCCCGGGGACTACAGCGGCCACCTGCTGTTCTTCTTTGAAAACGGCAAGGCCGCCCGGGTGGAGGCCGCCGCCTACCGCACCACCTCCAACCGGCGGAAGCTCACCGGGGCCTACAGCGACAAGAGCCCCCTGGTGGACGTGATCGCCCTGGCGGAGGACCGGGAGCTGGCAGTGTACTCCACGGAGCCCAGGGCCCTGATCTTCAACACCGCCCTCCTGGCCCCCAAGACCACCCGGTCCACCCAGGGGGTCCAGGTGATGACCCTGAAGCCCAAGTACCGGCTGGCGTCGGCCCGCTTTTTGGAGGACACCTCCATCACCAACCTGGGCCGCTACCGATGCCGGAGCCTGCCCGCAGCGGGGGCTCTGGTGAAGGAAGAGGACGGCGAGGAGCAGCAGATGAAGCTGCTGTAGGAAGGAGAATCTCTACGAAGAAGCATGGACTGTTCAAAATTTTAGCGGATTACGGCGTCATCACGGTGGGCTGCGCCCTCTACGCCCTGGCCTTCAACTGGTGCTTTCAGCCCAACCATTTCGCCTTCGGCGGGCTGACCGGCGCCGCCCAGATCCTCAACCGGCTGCTGCCGGCCCTGCCGGTGGGCGTCACGGTTTTTGTGATGAATGTGCCGCTTTTTATCCTGGGGGTCCGGAAGATGGGGCTCCGCCTGCTGGTCAGCTCGATCTGCGCCATGACCGTCAGCTCGGCCATGATCGACCTGATGGACGCCTTTTATACCTTTGCGCCTATGGAGCCTATGCTGGCCTGCATCTACGGCGGGGTCCTCCTGGGGCTGAGCATGGGGCTGATGATGCGGGTGGGGGCCACCACCGGCGGCACGGAGCTGGGGGCCAGGCTCCTGAAGTACCGGCTGCGGTATCTCTCCATCGGGAAGCTGTGCCTGGCCATCGACGTTTCGATTATCGTCCTGTACGCCCTGGTGTTCCGCAGCGTGAACAACGCCCTCTACGGCATCGTGGCCATGTACATCTCCACCCTGGTGATGGATATGGTGGTCTATGGCTCCGTATCTGCCAAGATGGCCTACATCATCAGCGACCGGAGCGACCAGGTGGTGGAGCAGCTGCTGGAGCGGGACATGGGCGTGACCATCCTGCCCGGACAGGGGGCCTATACGGGAAAGGACAAGAAAATCGTGCTGTGCGCCTTCAAGCCCCGGCAGATCGCCGCGGTGAAGGGGATCGTGCGGCAGGTGGACCCGGGGGCGTTCATCATCGTCTGCGACGCCCATGAGATCTTAGGCGAGGGGTTCGGGGAGAACTCCCCGGACAGCCTGTAAACCATCCAAAAATTTGTGAGAAAGGGAGCGGTATCATGGCATTTGAGGAACTGAGAAAGCGGCTGGAGGACAACGGGTTCGCCGTGTCGGTGTTTGCCACGGGGGCGGAGGCGGCGGACTATCTCAACCGGGAGATCGACGGCACCACCGTGGGCTGCGGCGGCTCCATGACCCTGCGGGAGCTGGGGCTGTACGAGTCCCTGGGGGCCCACAACGAGCTCCACTACCACTCCCTGCCCGGGGTGAACTCGGCGGAGGAGATGGGGAAGGCCGCCGCAGCCGACGTGTATCTGCTCTCCGCCAACGCCATCGCGGAGAACACCGGGGAGATCCTCAGCATCGACGGCATCGGCAACCGGACCAGCTCCACCCTCTTCGGCCACCGGAAGGTGTATTTCATCGCCGGGAAGAACAAGGTGTCCCCGGACTTTGACAGCGCCCTGTGGCGCCTGCGCAACGTGGTGGCCCCCAAGAACGCCCGCCGGCTGGGGAAGAAGACCCCCTGCGCGGCGAAGGCGGACAAGTGCTACAACTGCAGCAGTCCGGACCGGATCTGCAACGCCCTGGTGGTCCACTACAAGAAGATGGGCTCCATGGACATGGAGGTGGTCCTGGTGGACCAGGAGCTGGGCTTTTAAGGAGAGGAGGCGGCTGCCGCATTGAACCATCGGGGAATCTGCCTGCTGCTGGCGGCGGCCTGCCTGCTGCTCAGCGGCTGCTCCCTGGAGCGGGGCTACTCCAGCGTGGAGCCCCACGAGAACCGGTACTGGGAGAGCAATGACAACGACATCCTCCGGGCGGAGTCCTATCAGGACTTTGTCAACGCCATTCTGCTCCTGGTGGAGCAGCACGAGGAAACGGGCACCATCCGCCTGTATCTGTCGGATGTGGACTACAGCACGGCCCTGACCCTGGTGAAGAACGCCTGCACCGAGGTCCGGGAGGACACGGCTACCGGCTCCTACTGCCTGGAGACCCTGGACTTTGACATGGAGGAGCTCCGGGACAGCTACTACCAGGTGCAGCTCCTGCCGGAGTACCGGCGGACGGCGGAGGACCTGGAGGCCATCGTGGAAACCGCCAGCTCCAGCGCCATCTATGAGCTGCTGATCGCGGCCCATGAGGAGGGGCGGCCCAGTCTGACGGTGCGCTACGCCTACCTTGCGGAGGAGCGGGAAACCCTGCTGGCCAACATCCTCCAGCTCCAGCTGGAGCTGGAGGGGGTGGAGGCGCCGCCGGAGGAAGCGGGGGAGCAGGCGCCTGTGGAGGAGGGAGCGGAGATCCTGCCCCAGCGGCAGCTGCCGGAGGGGAGGGCACCCTGGGAGATCCACCTGTACCCGCCGGAGGGGGACAGCAGCATCATCGAAATCTTTCTGCAGCCCCAGGAGGCGACCTGAATTTTTTCCGAAAGAGAGTATTGACAACCGGCAAATTGGCTGGTATAATACTCTCGTTCTGCGGGCGTAGCTCATCTGGTAGAGCGCCACCTTGCCAAGGTGGAGGTAGCGAGTTCGAGCCTCGTCGCCCGCTCCAAAACAAAAGGCAACTGCGAAAGCAGTTGCCTTTTGTTTTGGGTTTCGGCCGCCGGAGGCGGCCTCCACCCTTCGGCATTTTAATGCTCAGGGCGGCGGAGCCGCCCCTCCGCCGAGGTTTCCGCCTGGGGCGGAACCCCTCGTACGGCGCACCTGCGCCGGCCGGCCCGAAGGGCCGGGGGCTTGGAACGGGAAGAGAACGCGCTGCCTCCACCGGTGCCGGAGGCACGTGTAATCAGGAGGTCCGCCAGGGCTCCTGCGAATGGCGAAAGCCATTCGTGGGATGGCGGGAAGCGAGTTCGAGCCTCGTCGCCCGCTCCAAAAAAATAACCACACCGAAAGGTGTGGTTATTTTTTTGGATGCCGTGGGAATTCCAATGCTCAGGGCGGCGGAGCCGCCCTTCCGCCGAGGTTTCCGCCTGGAGCGGAAACGCTCGAACGGCGCACCTGCGCCGGCCGGCCCGAAGGGCCGGGTGCCTGGAGGATCCCAGCACAGTTCCAAAATTTTGACGGATCGATTTTAGCCGCCCCTTCCCAAAAGAGGGACACGCCGAGATGCGTGTCCCTCTTTTTACGCTTCGGGTGCGCTCTCTGGAAAGCGGCCCCTTCCGGGCTTGCCGCCCTGGAGAGATCGGAGCGCGCGATCTGGCGGAGCCGGCCGGAGGGCTACTTCGCCGCCTGGTCCTGTTGGATCAGGCGCTTCACCGCCTCCACGCCCACCCGGACGGCGGCCTGGGTGTCCTCGCTCATGTCCTGGTCCAGGCCCGCGGCCTCCCGCTCCTGGTTCCAGATCACGTGGAAGCAGGCGCCGCACCGGACGCCCAGGGACGCGGCCACCACGAAGAGGGCGGCGCTCTCCATCTCGCTGGCCTTCACCCCCAGCCGCTTCCAGGCCTCCCACTTGCTGAGAAGCTCGTAGCTCACCGGCATCCGGCCGGGGGAGTGCTGGCCGTAGAAGCTGTCCTTGGCCTGGACCACCCCGGCGTGGACGGTTTTGCCCAGGGCCCGGCCCGCCTCCACCAGGGCGTTGGTGACGGCCAGGTCCGCCACGGCGGGGAACTCGATGGGGGCGTACTCCCGGCTGGTGCCCTCCTGGCGGACCGCGCCGGTGGCCACCACAATGTCCCCGGAGCGGACGGCCAGGGCGATGCCGCCGCAGGTGCCCACCCGGATGAAGGTGTCCGCGCCGATGGCGGTCAGCTCCTCCATGGCGATGGCCGCCGAGGGGCCGCCGATCCCGGTGGAGCAGACCGTCACCTTCTCCCCCAGGAGGGTGCCGGTGTAGACGGTGAACTCCCGGTTCCGGGCCACCAGCGCCGGGTTTTCAAAGAGGGAGGCGATGGATTCGCACCTGCCGGGGTCCCCGGGCAGGATACAGTAGCGCCCCACGTCCCCCGGGACGCAATGGATGTGAAACTGTTTTTCCAGCTGCTGCATCTTCTCCACCTCACAAGCTCAGATTTGGGTAGAATCATTGTATCATCTCCGGAAAAAGTTTGCAAGACGGGGAAGTTTCCCGGGGAAAGACGATTGACAAACCGGGATTTTCCGTATAAGATAGAAACGTTATCCTGGAAAACTGCGTGGATAAGGACGAGTAGCCGGCCATCCCGCGCCCAGAGAGCCCTCCGCTTTGGTGAAAGGGGGGAGGCGGGCGGCCGGGGAAGATCCCCTTGGAGCAGCGGACCCAACGAGCGGGCGGAGAGCGGCCCGGCTCCAGTAGGCTCCGCCGGAGCGGCCGTTACCCCGCCAAGCCGAGTGGCCGGACTTTTGAAGAGCCCGGCAAGAAGAGTGGTACCGCAGAGGTTCGCGCCTTTGTCTCTTTGTGAGGCAGAGGCGCGTTTTGATTTTCCCTCCGGCGGGGGCAGCTCCAGGAGGGCGGTTCGGCAAACAGCCGGGGGAAATCAAGGATCCGCCAGCAGCTCTAGCATCAGAGAGGCGCCGAGCCGAAACCCTGCGCGAAAATCGTCCAGGCTGTCCAGGGTCAGGAGATGTTCGTACTGCTCTCGGAGCTTGTCAGCCGGCTCCTCTCCAAGCTGCTTCCTTGCACTGCGCTAGAGCCGATCTAAGACCAGCGAGGCCTTCTCCCGCTCGGTGACCGGACGGTCGAAGGGAGAGTAGTTACCATAAAAAATTTGGTCAAGCAGTTTTTCCACAATAAACAGATCCTTTCTATATAAGAGCTATTTCAGGAAAGTTCCTTATTAGTGTACTAGTAGAATAACATGTTTTAGTGGATTTGTCAAGGGAGTGCATATGTTTTCTAAAGATCTTTTTGGAGAGCGATTGCGGGAGTACCGGAAGAAGAGCGGGGAAAAACAGGATGATCTTGCCTGTATTCTGGAGGTGGGAAAATCCCACATCAGCGAGATGGAGCGGGGAAACCGCACCACGACCGCGGAGAAGATTGCCGCCATCTGTGAGCACTACCAGGTTTCCGCCAACTACCTGCTGGGCCTGTCCGACGACCCCACGCTGCGATGACGCTCCGCCGGGGCCGCCAGGATGATAACAAATCGTAATAAGAAAAGAAATTATCACATATAGGAGGAATCACACCCCATGGACTACAACCAGACCATCAACCTGCCGAAGACCGACTTCCCCATGCGGGCCGGCCTTCCCAAGCGGGAGCCGGAGATGCTCCAGCGCTGGAACGACATGGACCTGTACCACGAGCTTTTGAAGAAGAACGAGGGCAAGCCCCGGTTCTCCCTCCACGACGGCCCCCCCTTCTCCAACGGCGGGCTCCATATGGGCCACGCCCTGAACAAGTCCCTGAAGGACTTCATCACCCGGATGTACGCCATGCGGGGCCGCTACACCCCCTATATCCCCGGCTGGGACAACCACGGCATGCCCATTGAGAGCGCCATCATCAAGGAGCAGAAGCTCAACCGCAAGCAGATGAGCGTGCCGGAGTTCCGCTCCGCCTGCCACGACTACGCCCAGAAGTATATCGACATCCAGATGGAGGGCTTCAAGCGCATGGGCGTCCTGGGGGACTGGGAGCACCCCTACAAGACCATGGACCCCTCCTTTGAGGCCGAGGAGGTCAAGGTCTTCGGGGAGATGTACAAGAAGGGCTATATCTACAAGGGCCTGAAGCCCGTGTACTGGTGCCCCCACGACGAAACCGCCCTGGCCGAGGCGGAGATCGAGTACCAGGACGACCCCTGTACCACCGTGTACGTGAAGTTCCCGGTGAAGGACGACAAGGGCAAGCTGAGCCAGTACGGCGACCTCAGCCGGATGTTCTTCCTCATCTGGACCACCACCATCTGGACCCTCCCCGGCAACCTGGCCATCGCCGTCCACCCCCGGGAGAGCTATGTGCTGGTGAAGGCGGACAACGGGGAGATGTATATCCTGGCCGAGGCTCTGACCGAGAAGGTCATGAAGATCGGCGGCATCGAACACTACGAGGTCGCCGCCCGGTTCCAGGGGGCCGACTTTGAGTATATGCTGGCCCAGCACCCCTTCCTCAATAAGACCAGTCAGCTCTGCTGCGCGGAGTACGTGACCATGGACAGCGGCACCGGCTGCGTCCACACGGCCCCGGGCTTCGGCGCCGACGACTATGAAACCTGCAAGCGCTACAAGATCGACATGGTGGTGCCCGTGGACGACCAGGGCCGCCACACCGACTACGCCGGCAAGTACGCGGGGATGAAGACCGAGGAGTCCAACCCGGTCATCCTCCAGGACATGAAGGAGAGCGGCATGCTCTTTGCCAGCGAGGACATCGTCCACTCCTACCCCCACTGCTGGCGCTGCAAGAAGCCCATCATC
>CAJFVK010000090.1 GCA_904420435.1 uncultured Oscillospiraceae bacterium | reverse complement strand
CACGTCGGTGCCGGTGATGCCCATGGCGCAGCCGATGTCGGCCGCCTTCAGGGCGGGGGCGTCGTTGACGCCGTCGCCGGTCATGGAGACCACCTGCCCTTTGCGCTGCCAGGCCTTCACGATGCGGATCTTATTCTCCGGGGACACCCGGGCATAGACGGAGATATGCTCCACCTCCCGGTCCAGCTCCTCCTCGCTCATGGCGTCCAGCTGGGCGCCGGTGATGGCCCGGTCGCCCTCCTCCAGAATACCCAGCTCCTTGGCGATGGTGGAGGCGGTGACCACGTGGTCGCCGGTGATCATCACGGGCTTGATGCCGGCCTTCCGGCAGACGGCCACGGCCTGCTTGGCCTCCGGGCGGGGCGGGTCGATCATGCCCACCAGACCCAGGAAGGTGAGGCCGTTTTCCAGCTCCTCGATCTGGGGGGCCTCCGGGACGGAGTCGATGACCTTATAGGCGATGGCCAGCACCCGCAGGGCCTTCTGGCTCATCTGGTCGTTGATCCGGCTGGCGGCATCCAGATTGCCGGCCGTGCAGCGGGGAGCGATGCTGTCAAAGGCACCCTTAACGATGACCACATATTTCCCTTCGATTTGGTTGACCGTGCTCATGCGCTTGCGGTCCGAGTCGAAGGGCAGCGCCGCCAGCCGTGGGAAGCGGGCGGTGAGCTCCTCCCTGGGCATCCCGTTCTGATGGGCGGCCAGGATAATGGAGGTTTCGGTGGGGTCGCCGATGTGCTTGGCGGTCCCGTTCTCAAAGGTAACGGAGCCGTCGCTGCACAGGGTGCCGTACATCAGGAGCTGCTTTACTGCGGGGGAGTTGGAGGTCCCGATGTCCTCCAAAGAGTCGCTCCCGTCCACATAGGCCTTGACCAGGGTCATGCGGTTCTGGGTCAGGGTGCCGGTCTTGTCTGAGCAGATCACCGAGGCGCTTCCCAGGGTTTCCACCGCGGGCAGCCGGCGGATGATGGCGTTCTTCTTCACCATCCGCTGCACGCCGATGGAGAGGACGATGGTGACGATGGCGGGCAGTCCCTCAGGGATGGCGGACACCGCCAGGGAAACGGAGGTCATGAAGATCTCCAGAACGTCCATGCCGTCCAGAAGGCCCACCACAAAGATCACCGCGCAGGCGGCCAGGGCCAGGATGCCCAGATACTTGCCCAGCTGGGACAGCTTCTGCTGCAGGGGCGTCTGGGACTCCTCCTCGCCGCTGAGGAGCCCTGCGATCTTACCCATCTCCGTGTGCATGCCGGTGCCGGTGACCAGGGCGGTGGCGGTACCGTAGGTGATGGAGCAGCCGGAGAACACCATGTTGCTGCGGTCCCCCAGGGGCGCGTCCTCCGCCACCTGGGCCCGGGCGTCCTTCTCAGAGGGGACGGATTCTCCCGTGAGGGCGGACTCCTCGCTCTTCAGGCTGGTGCTCACCAGCAGGCGGGCGTCCGCGGGGACAAAGTCGCCGGCCTCCAGGTGGATGATATCCCCGGGCACCAGCTCCGCGGCGTCGATGACCTGCTCCCGTCCGTCCCGCAGGACCCGGGCGTGGGGAGCGGAGAGGCTCTTCAGGGCGTCCAGCGCCTTCTCCGCCTTGCTCTCCTGGAGCGTGCCCGGGATGGCGTTCAGCACCACAATGAGCAGAATCAAAACCGGCTCAAAAAACTCGGACGGGTCCCCCTCCACGCAGGCGACGCCGAAGGATACGGCGGCTGCCGCAAGGAGGATCAGAATCATCACGTCCTTAAACTGGGCGAAGAAACGCTGGAGGTTGCTCTTCTTTTTCTTCTCCGCCAGCCTGTTCTCCCCGTATCGGGCGCGCGCTTCCTCCACCTGCTGGGCGGTGAGCCCCTTGGCGGGATCGCTGGCGTAGGCGCGCAGCAGCTCCTCCTGGGAAGCGTGATGTGGATGCATGGAACATTACCTCCTGTCGATGTGATGAAACGATTGTACCAGCTGCCGGGGATCGGCGCACCGGACAAAATCATAGAGTGTCCCACTTCTCCCCAATTTTGCAAAACTGGTATTTTTTTGGACAAAATCAATATTTGTCCCAAAGCCGGCTTGCCCGTGGCCTTCCCTATATGCTATAATCTTTTGCAGTTGATTCCAGGCGAACGACGGATGGCAGCGGCGCGGCTGTCCCGTTTCGGCTGCGTACGGTTTTGGCGGGAAGCCGATGGTGCGCCTGGAGGGAAAGACCGCTCCGAACGCGGGGAAGGAGCTCGGAATTTGAAGGGGGAGGTGGCGTCCCGTTGGCGGACTCCGGCATTACCAGGCGGGCGCTGGCCCAGGCGCTCAAGCAGCTGATGAGGGAGCAGCCCTTTGAGAAGGTCAGCGTGGGGGAGATCTGCGAGGCCTGCGACATGAACCGCAAGAGCTTCTATTACCACTTCCGGGACAAATACGAGCTGGTGGAGTGGATTTTTGAGAACGAGTTCGTGTCCACGCTCAAGGAGGAGGAAAAGAAGGACAGGTGGCTCTTCCTCGGCCGGATCTGCCATTACTTTTACCGGGAACGGGAATTTTATGTCAATATCCTCAGGGTGCGGGGGCAGAACGCCTTTACCCAGTGCCTATGGAATTTCCTGTACGAGGCCTCGGAAAATTACTATCGGGCGGTGGCCGGCGCCCAGGAGGAAGCCCTCGGCGAGGACGCGGCGTTTTTCTATGCCTTTGTGATTGACGCGCTCGTGCTCTCCATTTACCGCTGGCTGATGGAGGGGGCGCGGATTCCGCCGGAGAAGTTCCTCCAGCGCCTGCAGAACATATCCCGGTATGCGGCCAAATTCCTCGGGGAGTCGTCCGGCGGCACCCCGACGGAGGAAGAACAGGCGGAGGGGACACGGGGGAACACCCACGAATAAAAACTGCGGGGCGGGTACAAAAGTACCCGCCCCTGTATTTTTTCGGTGTTTTTATGGTTCCGGCGCGGCCACATCCTGCCGGGCTACGCCGAATAGGATCCAATCAATCAGCTCCCCGGTGCGTTTCAAAAGATTGTGCGCGTCGGGGATGAGGCCGTCGGCGGCGTATTTTTGCAGCAACAGGCGGGAGAGATCCGCCATGGATTCCAGATACTGCGCCGCCTCCGCAGCGTCAATGCCCGGGCGCAGGGATAGCTGGGCCACAATCCTGAGGAGAAACTGCCGGTTCAGCTCCCGGAGAGGCTGGTGCAGCGCCCGGATCTGCTCCGAAAGGTGCCTGGGCGGCCGCAGCATCGCCTCTTCGAAGATGTTTTTATCCTCCGGATGGTCCTGGAAAAAGGACTCCCGGATCATGAAAAACGCCTTGACGGAGGAAACCAGATCCCGCTCCTTCGCAATCTGGGGCATCGCCTGCTCAACGGCATCCCGGAGAGCCTGGAACGTGTCGCCGACGCACAGAAGGAAGAGCGCATCCTTATTGGCGTAGTAGTGGTACATCATCCCTTTGGAGATCCCGTGCCGGGAACAGATGGCGTCCATGGTAACTGCGCCATAGCCGTGGACGCCGAACTCCTCTCTGGCGGCTTTCAAAATTTCTCTTTTACTGCGCTCCTGCCGTTCTTTCTGGGTCAATGGGGGGCAGCTCCTTTCCTTTTTCCTTTTCCGGAAGCTCACCTGCCCACTCAAAGCCCTTCTTGGCCATAAAGACGGCGATGATCTCGTTGATCACCGCAGCGGCGGCGATGGTCCCCTGGATGATGGCGGCGCATTCCGGAGCGGGACCGCTCAGAACAGACACCGCGATCCCGGTAAATATCAGGGAAACACCGGAGTGAGGGAGCAGGGTGAGGCCCAGATACTTTTTGACAGTTTCCGGGGTGTGGGTGATGGCGGCGCCGAAGTAGGCCCCGCTGTACTTCCCGACAGCCCGGGCGAGGATATAGACCACCGTATAGAGGCCCGCGCCGAAAACCAGATGGTAATCCAGCGGCGCGCCCAGGTTGAGGATCACAACAATCAGGCCGAAGCTGATGGCAGGGTTCATCACCTGCATGATGCAGTCCAGCTGCTCAGCGGAGATCATGTTGGCGAACACGGTGGAGAACGCCATCCCGATCAGCAGGAAATTCAAGACAGGGGCGGGAAGAACCACGAGATTCAGGAAAAATCCGATCCCGGCGGAGAGCAGAAGCATCACAAGCATGCAGGCCACGGAACTGATCTGGGTATGCATGTGCTGGAAAAGCTTTCCGGCGATCAGACCGGTAGCAATACCGATCAGCACCGGCAGGAATACCAGGAACAAAATCACACCCACCGGGATGCCCACAGTGGAAATGTGGGCGGACACAAAGGCCACTACAAGAAAGAATACCAGAGCACCCACCAGGTCGTCAAGAGCGGCCATGGGGATTAAGGTCCTGGTAACGGGGCCGGACGTCTTCATATCGTTGACGATGGACAGGGAGGGGGCAGGCGCGGTGGCCAGGGCAATGCCGCCGAAGAGGAAGGCCAGGTAAATGGGGACGCCTGTGGCCCAGAAGATAACGCCGAACACAAGGCTGACTACCAGGAAGGTGCCCAGAGACTCCGTAATAGTCGTAACCACAATCTGGCTGCCAGCCTTTTTCATCTGGCTCCAGATGAGCTCCGTCCCGATCATCAGGCCGAACCCGTGGGGGCCCAAAGCCATGCCGGCGATCAGCCATCCCAGGATGGAGGGAAGCCTGAGCTTCGAAACAAGCTTTCCCGCCAAAAAGGCAGCGGCAATGGCAAGCAGCAGCCTGCATACATCCAATAAAACCATAGGAATTCGCCTCCAGAAAAGTTATAGATGGTTTCGTCTATTTATGGAGTATAGCACTTGTAGACGAAACCGTCTATTAATTTTTTGTAAATAGTTTGCGGAGGCTCTTTGAAGGGGGGAGGACAGGCGGCTCTTTTGTGTGGAATATCACAGTTGCATTGGGCAGGGAGAGCCGGTATAATAAACTTGGTAAAATAGGAACGCAGAAAACAATGCAAAATTTCGGACAAATGAGGTGGGCCCGATGATTTATCTGGTAGAAGATGACAATGGAATCCGGAAGCTGGTAGGCTACGCCCTCCGGAAGGAGGGGTACCAGGTGGAGGAATTCGCCCTTCCGTCGGATTTCTGGGCGGCCATGGAGCGGGAGCGGCCCCAGCTGGTGCTGCTGGACATCATGCTGCCCCAGGAGGACGGGCTGTCCATCCTGCGGCGCCTGCGGAGCGCCAGGGAGACCGCCAAGCTGCCGGTGATTATGCTGACGGCGAAAAGCAGCGAGTACGACAAGGTGGAGGGCCTGGACCTGGGGGCGGACGACTATGTGGCCAAGCCATTCGGTATGATGGAGCTGATCTCCCGGATCAAGGCGGTGCTGCGCCGGTCTGAGGAGCCCAAGGAGCCGGAGGAGTACACCTGGGGCAGCATCTACCTCTGCCCGTCCCGGCACATCTCCCGGGTGGACGGGGCGGATGTGGTGCTGACCCACAAGGAGTATGAACTGCTGGCCCTGCTGCTCAAGAGCGGCGGGAAAGTCCTGTCCCGGGATATGCTGCTGGAGACCATCTGGGGCTACACCTTTGACGGGGAGACCAGGACGGTGGACGTGCACATCCGGAAGCTCCGGCAGAAGCTGGGGGACGCGGGAAAGTATATTGAAACCGTCAAGGGCGTGGGCTATAAGCTGGGAGAGCCGGAGAATGTCTAAAAAGATTTTCCGCTCCATCTGCCTGGCGGCGGTGGCGGTGCTGCTGGTCAGCCTGACCCTGGTGATGGCAGTCATGTACCAGCACTTTGAGGACCAGGTGGTCCGGGAGCTCCAGACGGAGGCGGATTACCTGGCCGCAGATATCCGTCGGGACGGGGCGGATATTTTGGAGGAGATGTCCCTGGCGGGCAGGCGGATCACCCTGGTTTCTCCGGACGGCCAGGTGATCTATGACAGCGACGCGGAGGCCGCCGCCATGGAGAACCATCTGGAGCGGGAGGAGATCCAGGAGGCGCTGGCCTACGGCAGCGGCGTCAGCCAGCGGACCTCCGACACGCTGACGGAGCAGACCATCTACTACGCCCAGCGCCTGGAGGACGGGACGGTCCTGCGCCTCTCCACGGGGCAGACGACCATCTGGAACCTGCTGCTCAGCAGCCTTCCGCCGGTGATGGTGATTCTGCTGATCGCGGTGATCCTGTCGGCCCTGCTGTCCTCGGTGCTGTCCAGGGCTATCATCCGCCCCCTGAATGAACTGGACCTGGACCATCTGGAGGACGCCCAGGTATATGACGAGCTGGCGCCGCTGGTATCCCGGCTGAACCGCCAGCGCAGGACCATCCAGCGGCAGCTGGAGGCCTCCCGCCAGAAGCAGGAGGAGTTCCGCCTCATTACGGAGAACATGCAGGAGGGGCTGCTGGTGATCGACAGTGAGACCAACCTCCTCAGCTGCAACAAGGCGTCCCTGCACATGCTGGGCCTGTCGGAAAAGCCGGAGGGCAGCGTCCTCCGCCTGGACCGCTCCCAGGTGTTCCGGGAGGCGGTGGAGCAGGGACTGGCCGGGGAGCACGTGGTGGAGGTCATGCCCTATGAGGAGCGCAGCTACCAGTTGATGGTCAACCCCGCCCGGGAGAATGGAAAGGTCATCGGCGCGGTGCTGGTGATCCTGGACGTGACGGAGCAGACCGAGCGGGAGCAGCTGCGCCAGGAGTTCACCGCCAATGTGTCCCACGAGCTGAAGACGCCGCTCACCTCCATCTCCGGCTTCGCGGAGCTGATGAAGACGGGGACTGTGGACGCGGAGGATGTGGTGGATTTCTCCACCACCATTTACGACGAGGCCCAGCGGCTGATCACCCTGGTCAACGACATCATCAAGCTCTCGGAGCTGGATGAGAAGCAGCGGATGCAGGAGGAGGAGATCGTGGACCTCCACGACCTGGCGGGGGAGACCCTCCGCCGGCTCCAGCCGGAGGCGGACCGCCGGAAGATCTCTCTCAGCCTCCAGGGGAGCGCGGCCTCTATCATGGGCGTCCGGAAGATCCTGGGGGAGATGGTCTACAACCTCTGCGACAACGCTATCAAATACAACCGGGAGAGGGGGAGCGTCCTGGTGACGGTGGAGGACCTGGGACACCAGGTGCGCCTGGCGGTCCGGGATACCGGCATCGGCATCTCTCCCGCCCACCAGCAGCGGGTCTTTGAGCGGTTCTACCGGGTGGACAAGAGCCACTCCCGGGAGATCGGCGGCACGGGGCTGGGCCTGTCCATTGTCAAGCGGGGGGCCATGTTCCACCACGCGGACCTCTCTCTGGAGAGCGCCCTGGGCAAGGGGACGACGGTGACCCTGGTGTTTCACCGGCCGGCGGCCGGTGCGGAGAAGTAAGGAGGAAGCAGTTATGAAGTGGACGCTGCGGAGCGGGGAGCGGATCCCCGCCATGGGCTTTGGAACCTATCAGACCCAGGACACGGCCCTGCTGCGGGAGGCGGTCCGGGCCGGCTTCCGGTACTTTGACACCGCCTCCTTCTACGGCACCGAGGAGGTGCTGGGGGAGGCCCTGTCCGGCAGCGGGCTGGGGCGGGAGGAGTACCTGGTGGCCACCAAGCTCTGGAAGACGGAGATGGGGGCGGAGAGGGCCAGGGAGGCCCTGGAGAACTCCCTGCGCCGGCTGGGGCTGGAGTATGTGGACTTCTATCTGATCCACTGGCCAAAGCCCGCGCCGGACGCGGCGGGCTGGGAGGAGCTGGACCTGGAGACCTGGGCGGCTATGGCCGACCTCCAGCGGGAGGGGAAGGTCCGCCACATCGGCGTCAGCAATTTCCTGCCCCACCACCTGGAAAATCTGGTGAAAAGCGGCGCTCCTGTGCCGGAGGTGGACCAGATTGAGTTTCATCCTGGCTACCTCCAGCGGGAAACCCTGGACTACTGCCGGGCGCGGGGAATCCTGCCCCAGGCCTGGAGCCCCCTGGGCCGGCGCCGGGTGCTGGAGCACCCGGCGGTTGCGGCCCTGGCGGAGAAATACGGGGCCTCCCCGGCTCAGATCTGCCTGGGCTTTGCCCTGGAGATGGGGGTGATGCCCCTGCCCAAGGCGTCCAGCTATGAGCGGATGCGGGAGAATCTGGCCGCCCAGGAGCTGGTCCTCTCCCCGGAGGACGTAGAGAACCTGGCCGCTATGGAGCAGGCCGGGTGGTCCGGGGAGCACCCGGACCGGCCCAGGGTGCGGACCTGAGTCCCGGCAGAGAATAAAACAGAAAAAGGAAGCAGCCGCCCGGGTTTTATGCCCGGGCGGCTGCTTCTCAGATTGCCGGAAAGTCTGGCAGGACGATTTCCGCCTGAAGCATGCCGCCGCTCTTCGCCTGCGGAGCCCCCTTGCCTGCGGATCCGCTCCGCACAGCGGAAAAAACATCCCCCCGGTGGGCTTGTGCGGCGGCAAAAGATGTGGTATGGTGAATGCTGTTTTGAGAGATCCTCATAAAGGAGGGATGAAACATGGCGAACAGCAGAGGGCAGCGCATGCTGCTTCTGGGCGTATACGGCATGGAGATGGTGGAGTGCGGCGGCGCGCTCCGGAAGAACGTGGAGAGCGGCGGCGTGTCCCACGCCAGCATCCTCTTCGCCGGGGAGGCTATGCGCAAAGGGCTGAAGCGGTCCGCAGAGATCCTGGACTGCTCGGTGGAGTTTCTGGGCATGGACACAGGGGAGATCTCCGGCACCAGGGCAGAGAAGCTGGAGATTGTCCGGGTGATCCGCGCTTTCCGGCCGGACATCATCATCACCCAGGACCCGGAGCACTGCGTCAGCGATCTGGACCCGGGCCGGCGGCCCGCCATGACGATCCTGCTGGAGGGGATGGCCCTGGCCGGGCGGGACGAGCACCCCAACTGCCTGGTGGACATCAGCGGCGTCTGGGCGGAAAAGTGCGCGGCCATGGATGCCCTGGAGTCCCAGCTGGAGTTCATCGGCCTTTTGATGGAGGGAAGCAGCCGGAAGGCCCAGTACGGGATGCTGATCCCGGGCTTTGACCAGCTGACAGGCAACCTGGAGATCGGCACCGCCGCCAAGCGACTGATGGACCAGGCCTATCACCTCTACCAGGGCAGCACCGGGCATAACGACGTGTTCCTCTCGGAGAGCTACCGGAAGGACAGCATGTTTATCCTGGACAATCTGGTGAAATAGGAGCAAGCAGCGAGCATGAGCATGAAAAAGAAAATCTGCGCCCTGCTGCTGGCGGCCGCCTGTTTGGGTCTTGCCGCCTGCGGCGGGAGCAATGGGGAGGACGTCGGCGGCACGGCCTTGACCATCGCTATCACAAACGATGAGAATACCCTGGCGCCCTTCACCTATGTGTCCTCCACGGGGCTGACGGTGAATCGGCTGATCTACGACACCCTCTTTACCACCGACCTGGAGAACAACCTGGTCCCCTGGATGGTGGAGGAGGACTACACGGTGGAGAACAGCCAGGTCTTCACCTTCCGCCTGGTGGAAGGCCAGACCTTCCACAACGGGGAGCCGGTGGACGCGGAGGCCGTCCGGTTCTCCTTCACCTACCCCGCCACCCAGGTGAACTCCACCCAGCGGCGGATCTGCAACGCCATCGAGTCCATTGAGGTGCTGGACGAGCAGACCATTCGCTTTACTTTGAAGGAGCCGGATGTGAACTTCCTGCGGGACGGCTTTGCCTCCATGCGGATCATCTGCCCCTCCGTCTACGAGGGGGTGGAGGATGGCTCCACGGTGACGGATTCCATCGGCAGCGGCATGTATCGGCTGGCGGAGTACCGCACCGGGGAATACTATGTGCTGGAGGCCGTGGAGGACTACTTTAAGGGGACGCCCCGGGTGGACACCATCCGCATGCCCATCATGACGGACAGCACCGCCATCCAGCAGGCCATCCTGGCCGGGGAGCTGGCGGCCTCCACCGGCACCATCGGCATGGAGATGGTGGACACCTTCCAGGCCCAGGAGGGGATGGAGGTATTTGCCAACGCCGACTACGCCCCCCTGATCGTGAACTTCAACTGCGGCCGGCATCCCTTCGACCAGGTGGACTTCCGCCGGGCCATCGCCTGCGCGGTGGATGTGGAGGGGATCTGCCGGACCCTCTTCGGGGACTATGCCCTGCCGGGGACGCCGGGTCTGATCCGCAGCGACCTGCCCTACGCGGCGGACCTCTCCTATACCTACGACCCGGAGGCGGCGGTGGCCCTCCTGGAGGGCCTGGGTTACACGGAGGTGAACAGCGACGGCATCCGCCTGGACGAGAACGGGGAGCCCCTCTCCTTTGAGATGATCACCTACGCCGGCAACGCCACCCGCAGCCGCCTGTGCGAGCTGGTTCGGGAGCAGCTGCGCCAGGTGGGCATCGAGATTGAGATCCTCTCCCTGGACATGGATACGGCGGACGCCTACATCTGGCCGGACTTTGAGGTGTCCAACGGCCGGGACTACGATTTGTCCACCTGGGGCTGGGGCAGCGCCGCCGGGAACTCCTACACCTACCTGATCTCCCTGTGCGACAGCGACTACGATGTGGGAACCTACAACGTCTGCGGCTATCAGAGCCAGCGGTTCGACCAGCTGGTGGCGGACACCCAGGTGACCTCCACCGAGGAGATGGAGGCCCTGCTGCTGGAGCTCCAGCAGGTGGTGGCCGAGGAGGTCCCCCTGCTGACCATCGCCTACGCGGACACCCTCCAGGTCTGCAACACCAATCTGTACGACGGCTGGAAGGCCGGGAAGGGCACCAATGTGGTGAACGTCTACTCCTTCCTGGGCGAGGAAACTGCCTGACCGGGGGTACAATCTACAAAGGAAATGAGCGCGGAGAGAGTCGCCCTGTATGCCGGGGGACTCTTTTCCCGCGTCTGTCAAGGAATACGATGAAGCAAAAGCTGACACATTATCTCATTCTGCTGGCCATGGTGATCGTGGTGAATTTCTTCCTGCCCCGCTGGATGCCGGGCTCCCCGGTGCGGACCATCGCGGGGGAGGACGTGGGGAGCCTGACGGCGGAGGAGCGGATGGGAATTCTGGAGGCCTACGACCTGGATAAGCCCCTCTACCAGCAGTTCCTCCTCTATCTCAGGGACCTCTTTACCCTGAACTGGGGGAACTCCTATTCCAAGCGCCAGCCGATCTTCTCCCTGATCGGCAGCCGCATCGGCTGGACGGTGCTGCTGGCCGGGGGAAACCTGCTGATCTCCTCTGTGGTTGGCTCCCTCCTGGGGGTGTACGCCGCCTTCCGCCGCCGCTCGAAAGGCGGCGCGGCGGCCCTGGTGGCTTCCGCCGCCGTCACATCCCTGCCGCCCTTCTGGGTGGCCATGATCCTCCTCTCGGTGTTCGGCGTCCGGCTGGGGTGGTTCCCCCTCTACGGCGCCTACAGCATGTGGGGCGGCTACACGGGCCTGGCGGCGGTGCTGGATGTGCTGCGCCATCTGGTCCTGCCCCTGGCCACCATGGTGCTCACGTCCTTTATGATGTTCTTCACCACCGCCCGCTACGGCGCCCTCCAGGTGCTGGGGGAGGACTACATCCGCATGGCCCGGATGCGGGGCATCCCGGAGAAGCGGATCACCCGCTCCTATGTGCTGCGCAACACTTTCATCCCCGTGTTCACCATGGTGATGATGGACGCGGGCTATCTCCTCAGCGGCTCGGTGCTGATCGAAACCGTGTTCTCCTATCCGGGCCTGGGCACCTTGATGCAGGAGGCGGTGGAGGCCAGGGACTACCCCCTGATCCAGTACACCTTTCTGGTGTCCTCGGTGCTGACCATTGCCGCGCTGCTGGCGGCGGACCTGCTCCACGGCCGGGTGGACCCGCGGATGAAGGAGGTGGCGGAGCTTGAGTAGACGGATTGGACAGGTGGGCTGGGCCATTCTGATTATCATGGCGGCGGTGGCCCTGCTGGCCCCGGTCCTGGCCCCCTACGACCCCTACGCCACGGTGGGGGAGCCCTATCTGGCGCCCAGCGGGGCCCATCTCCTGGGCACCAACGATATCGGGCAGGACATTTTCAGCGAGCTCCTCTACGGGACCCGGACCTCCCTGGCGGTGGGCTTCCTGTCTGCGGCCATCTCCATTGTGCTGGGGGCCGTGATCGGCATGGCCGCCGGGTGGTTCGGCGGCTTCATAGACCGGGTTTTGATGAAGCTCACCGCCTTCTTTATGACCATCCCCTTCCTGCCGGCGGTGATCATCCTCAGTGCCTTTACCCGCCCCGGCATCTGGACCACCTCATGGATCCTGGGGCTTACCTCCTGGTCCGCCACGGCCCGGATCGTCCGCTCGGAGACTATGGCGGTGAAGAACAAGGACTACGTGCTGACCATCCGGGCCATGGGGGCGGGCAGCGGCTACCTGCTGGCGCGGCACGTGGTCAAGGAGATCCTGCCCCTGCTCCTCTACCGGGCGGCGGCCCGGGTGAAGTCGGGAATCCTGGCGGAGTCCTCCCTGAGCTTTCTGGGCCTGGGCAGCGCGGTGCAGAAGAGCTGGGGAGCCATGATCTACTACGCCCAGGCGAAAAACGCCCTGTTGACGGACGCCTGGCTCTGGTGGATCCTGCCCCCGGGGCTGTGCATCGCCCTGCTGTCCTGCGCTCTGGTGATGATCTCCTACAGCGCGGAGGGGAAGCTGGACCGCCGGCTGGAGGTGCGGACATGAGCGGAATCCTTTTGCAGGTGGAAAACCTGACCATCCGATACCGGGACGCGGCGGAGCCGGCAGTGCGGGAGCTGTGCTTTCAGCTGGCGGAGGGGGAGAGCCTCTCCCTCCACGGCCCCTCCGGCGCGGGAAAGAGCACGGTGGCCTGGGCCCTGATGGGCATGCTGGAGGCGTACCGGGCCATTGGGACCGGGCGCATCACCTTCGCCGGGGAGACCGTGGACCTGGAGGAGTCCCCCAGGGGGCTGCGGCGCAGCTGGCGGGAGATCGCCCTGGTGCCTCAGTCCTCCATGAGCGCCCTGAACCCGGTGCGCACCGTGGAGCAGACCATGCTGGAGATGATGGAGGCCCACGAGGGGCGGGGCAGCCGCCGGGAGCGGATTCGCCGCTGCGAGGCGCTTTTGCAGCTGGTGCGGCTGGACGCCGCCGTCCTTCACAGCTATCCCCACGAGCTCAGCGGCGGCATGCGCCAGCGGCTCTCCATCGCCCTGGCGGTGATGTACCACCCCCGGCTTTTGATTCTGGACGAGGCCACCACCGGGCTGGACCTGCTGGTGGAGGCGGACATTCTGGGGACCATCCGGAAGCTGCGGGAGCGGGAGGGCATGAGCATTTTGATGATTACCCACGACCGGCGGCTGGCGGACGCCTTCTGCAGCCGCCGGGTGGAGATCGGAGGCGGCCATGGATGAGTGCCTGACAGTGACCGGGGTGAGCCGGACCTTCACCAGCCGGCGAGGCCGGGTGGAGGCGGTGCGGAATGTGTCCCTGGCCCTCAGCAGGGGGGAGTCCCTGGGGATCATCGGCCCCAGCGGCTGCGGAAAGACCACCCTGCTGCGGATGATCGCCGGCCTTCTCCGGCCGGAGCAGGGGAGCGTCCAGGTCCGGGGCCGCCTGGGCTTTGTGGCCCAGGACCCCTACGCATCTCTGGACCCCACCATGCCGGTTTTCCGGCTGATCGCCGAGCCCCTGCGCTTTACGGGCCGGGCCCGGCGCTGGCGGGACTGCCGGGAGGCGGTGGAGCGGGCCATGAACCTGGTGCGGCTGGACTTCAGCCGGTATCAGGACCGGCTCCCCGGCGCCCTCAGCGGCGGGGAGCGCCAGCGGGTCAGCATCGCCCGGGCCATGGTCCTGGAGCCGGAGCTCCTGCTGCTGGACGAGCCCACCTCCATGCTGGACGAGGCGGTCCGGCGGGAGATCGTGGAGCTGATCGCCCACATCGCCCGGCAGGAGCGGTGCGCCTTTTTGATGGTCACCCACGATATCGCCATCTCTGCGTCCGTCTGCCAGAACCTGGCGGTGATGGAGGAGGGGCAGATCATCGAGGAGGGGCCGGCGGAGCGGGTTCTCCATCACCCGGAGCGGGAGCTGACCCGCCGCCTGGTGCTGGCGGCCACGGATCTGGACGCCTACTGGGCCGCGGAGGAGCAGAGATAAGGAGAGGGCTGCGGAGCATAGTTCGCTCCGCAGCCCTCTCCGGTTGTTTTTGCTATGTAGGGAAACATCTCCGCTCACCGCGCAGCCTGGACCGCCTCCCAGACATTATAATGGAGTCCTGCGTCATCATAGATGGGGATGCTGCCCACGTACCACAGGGAGAGCCCATCTATGCCCAGCATCTTGGCCAGGCGGATCTTGGCGGAAACAGACCGGGCATCCTCGTACCAGACCGTGTAGCGGCTGCCGTCCTCAATGGTGTAGGTGATATAGGGCGTCTGCTCCTCCGCTGACCACCCGTGGACCGTGTCGGTCTGCCGCAGGCGCTGGATCAGCGTGGACGGGCCGGGGGCGTAGTGGGTGGTCGTGGTGATGTTCCCCTGGCTATCCACCTGATAGCCGGAGGAGTCGATGGACACGGCCAGGGCCACCTTGGAGAGATCCGCCACCCCGGTTTCCCCATCTGTGACAGCCAGCAGCGCCCGGTATACGTCTGTCAGGCCGGCCGGGGGATTGGGATGGCTCAGGGCGCTCTGCCCCACAAAATAGTCCGGTATGGTGAAGTCGTAGTCGTGAGCCATGAGGATCACCTTGTCACAGATCTCCCCCAGGGCGCGGAAGTCATAGCCGTCGTGCCAGGTGGGGTCCGGCACACAGACATAGAGGAGCTTGTCCGCCGGAAGGGCCTGGCGCAGCTGGCGCATAAAGTCGACAAAGGCCTCCTTCCGGCCGCCGCTGTCCCGGAGCCCCTCGAAGTCGATGGTGATGCCCTGGTAGTCCGCCGCCGCCTCCGCCAGCAGCTCCGCCGCCTGGGCACGGTAGGAAGCGCTGTCCAGCAGAGCGCCCAGATCGCTGGTTTCCGTGCCGTCGGGGAGGACGAGGGCGTCATAGGTGGAGGTGAATACGTTCAGATTGCAGTCAGTGCCGTGCTGGGCGAAGTAGTCCGTCGCCAGCTGGGAGCCGTCCGGGATGGCCCAGCTGTTGTCGGCGGTGCGCTCTGTAAGGAGATAGGGACCGGACTGCCCGTCCATCTCCAGCCTGGCCCAGCCGACCGATACGCCGTCCATATCGGCGGTCAGAGAAATATTCCCATAGGAGGAGAGGGCGTAGAAGCCGTGGAGAAAGGAGAGGGGGGCCTGGTAGCGCTGGTAGGTTCTTACCAGCAGGGCTGCCACCTGCTCCCGGGTGGCGGTGCCATCCGGGCGGAAGGTACCGTCCCCGTTGCCCTGGATCATTCCCAGCTCATAGGCCACCAGCACGAAGCCAAAGGCGGGATCGGCGGTGGAGAGGTCGGAGAAGGGGCTGCTGCCGGCCCGGCTCGAAGCGTCCTCCGCCAGGCCGGCAAAGCCCAGGCCCCGGACCATCATCTCCGCCATCTCGCCCCGGGTGATCGGGTCATCCGGCCGGTACTGGACGGCTGGCTCCACCGCGCCGTTCACGAAAGCGGCCTCCACGTAGGGCGGGAAGAAGCCGCTGGTGCAGTCGGAGAAGGTGTAGGTTTCCCGCTCCAGGGGCTCCCAGCCGAAGAAACGGCACAGGGCCACCGCAAATTCCCCGCGGGTCAGGGAGCGCCCCAGGCCGAAGGTCCCGTCCGGGTAGCCGTTGAAGAGCCCGGCGGCGGTGGCCTGCTGGATCTCCTCGTAGGCCCAGTGGCCGGAGGGAACGTCGGAGTAGGTGCCCTCGGCGTAGGCGCCTGGAGCCAGGCTGGCGGTCAAGGCCAGGGCAAGGCACAGGGAGAGAAAAATGGAACATCTGGAACGACGCATCGAACCCCTCCTTATTGGCAGATTTGTTAAAGAATGTCCAATTCTGGCAGGACCAGTATACGGCAAATAAAATGTTATGTCAACGGCCTTCCGGGGAAGGCGGCAGCTCCGTTTCCCACAGGGCCAGCAGCTCCTGAGGAGAGGGAAGGGGGGCGAACGCCTCCCACAGAGGGCCCTGGGGCAGAGCCTGGACGTCGTGGCCGGGGAGCTTCAGCCGCCAGCTCCACAGGGCGATGGCGCCGCCCTCCCGGCGCTCCCCGCCGTACCGGACGTCCCCCAGGAGGGGCATGCCCCGGCTGGAAAACTGGACCCGGATCTGGTGGGTCCGGCCGGTGTGCAGGCGGATCAGCACCAGCGTATGCGCCCCGCGCTCCGCGACCGTCCGGTAGGAGAGGGAGGCCTCCTTCACCCCTTTGCGCATCCGCCGGACCACATAGCTCCGGCCCCGGGCGCTGTCCTTAAAGAGAAGGTCCCGGAGGGTGCCGGCGCGCTCAAGGGGGATTCCCTGGACCACAGCCAGGTACTCCTTCTCCATGCGGCCCAGCCGGATGTCCTCGGAGAGGCGGGCCGCGGCGGCGGACGTCCGGGCAAAGACCATCACCCCCGCCGCCTCCCGGTCCAGCCGGTGGACGGGGAAGACCTCGCCGCCCTCCTGCCGGGAGAGGAGGGAGAGCATGCTCTCCTCCCGCCCGGGGGCCGGCTGGGAGAGAATTCCCGGTTTTTTCAGACAAAGGATCAGGGAATCATCCCTGTACAAAATGGGCACCATAGACAGAACCTCCCCTAAAACCGCTGAATGGAAGAATTTTACCACAAAATGCTTGCAATTACAATTCATATGGGGTAGAATAGCGAACGGAAGATTTACCAATAGGAGGAATCAGATATGGCGACAATCACAGCCGGTGACTTCCGCAACGGCGTCACCTTTGAGATGGACGGAAAGGTTATGCAGGTGGTGGAGTTCCAGCACGTGAAGCCCGGTAAGGGCGCTGCCTTTGTCCGCACCAAGATGAAGAACGTGGTAACGGGCGCTGTGACAGAGACGTCCTTCAACCCCACGGCCAAGTTTGAGCAGGCCTTTGTGGAGCGCAAGGACATGGAGTACAGCTACAACGACGGCGATCTGTACTATTTCATGGATCTGGAGACCTACGACATGCTGCCCATCGGCAAGGATGTCCTGGGCGACGCCTTCCGCTTTGTGAAGGAGAACATGACCTGCAAGGTTCTGAGCTACAAGGGCAACGTGTTCGGCGTGGAGGCCCCCAACTTTGTGGACCTGGAGGTCACGGATACCGAGCCTGGTTTTGCCGGCAACACCGCCACCAACGTGACCAAGCCCGCCACCCTGGAAACCGGCGCAGAGATCAAGGTGCCCCTGTTTATCAACGTGGGCGACAAGATCACCATCGATACCCGCACCGGGGAGTATCTGGGCCGCAGCAAGGGCTGAGAAACCGGCTTGTGATTGACACATCACCATCGTCTGCGGGGGAACACTCCGCAAGAAAGGAGCGCGCTATGGAAATTACGGAGAAAGTAGCATATCTGAAAGGGCTGGCCGAGGGCCTGGGGCTGGACGGCAGCACCAAAGAGGGAAAGATCCTTTCCGTGATGATCGATGTTCTGGACGATATCGCCCTGGAGCTGCAGGACCTGCAGGATGCCCAGGAGGAGATGGAAGAGGGCCTGGACGCGGTGAGCGAGGACCTGAGCGATGTGGAGTCCCTTCTCTTTGAGTCCGACGACGAGGAGGATGAAGACGAAGAGGAGGACGAGGACGACGAGTCCGTGTATGAAACCACCTGCCCCAACTGCGAGGAGGAGATCTACTTCGACGAGAGCATCCTGGAGGATGGCTATGTGGAGTGCCCCAACTGCGGGGAAAAGCTGGAGTTCGATCTGTCCTCCCTGGATGAGAACAGCTGCTGCGGCGGCTGCGGTCAGGACTCGGACGAGGAGTAAGGCGGCCTCCTGCCAAGCGGCGGAGAAGAGGCGTAAGCTGAGCCGCCCATAAAGCCGCGCGGAAGATAGGTGCATCGGAAACGGCGCAGCCAAAGGGCTGCGCCGTTTCTTCTTTTCAACGACTATCAAAAAAGGAAGCTGCGTTGCGCCGGGGGAGAATCCGTGATAAAATGGCGGCGGATAAGCCGACAGCCCATTTGAAGAGGAGGTCCCTATGCCTGAGAGAGTACCTGACGCGGAACAGATGACCGCCCTGCTTGGCGAGGCTTTATATGGGATATGGAGCCAGCTGTGCGCTTTGATCGATGAACACTATGACATGGAGCGCCTGTGGGGCAGCGGCGGGAAGGAGTGGACCTATGAGTATAAATACCGCAGGGGCGGCAAGACCCTGTGCGCGCTGTATGCCAGAGAAAACTGCGTGGGCTTCATGGTGATCCTGGGAAAGGACGAGCGGCGGCGCTTTGAAAACGAGCGGTCAGCTTACTCGGCGGAGATTTGGCGAATCTATGAGGAAACGCGGACGTATCACGACGGGAAATGGCTGATGTTTGAGCCGACAGATACGTCCCTGTTTGGCGACTTTCTCCGTCTGCTGACAATCAAGCGGAAGCCGAACAGAAAATAGGCGGGGATCGGCCCACCCGCTCCGGCTTGTGGGGCGGATAGAGAACAGACAGGAGGGAGAGC
>CAJFVK010000089.1 GCA_904420435.1 uncultured Oscillospiraceae bacterium | reverse complement strand
GCATATTCTCTCTCCTCTCCGCCACGCTCTTGATGTTCAAAAGGTGCATGGGGCCCACGTTCTCGCTGACGCTGTTGCCGCCCCAGCTGCCGCAGCCCAGGGTCAGGGAGGGGCGCAGCTTGAAGTTGTACAGGTCGCCGATGCCGCCGTGGCTGGAGGGGGTGTTGATGACGATGCGGCAGGTCTTCATGGCCGCCTCAAACTTGTCGAGCTTCTCCGTCTCCTTGGTGTCGATGTAGATGGAGGCGGTGTGGCCGTAGCCGCCGTCGGCCACCAGGCGCTCGGCCTTGGCGATGGCCTCGTCAAAGGTCTTGGCCTTGTACATGGCCAGCACCGGGGAGAGCTTCTCGTGGGCGAAGGGCTCGGAGATGTCCACGCTCTCCACCTCGCCGATCAGGACCTTGGCGGAGGGGTCCACGGCCACGCCGGCCATCTCCGCGATCTTTGCCGCGCTCTGGCCCACGATCTTGGCGTTGGCGGTGCCGTTGACCAGGATGATCTGCCGGACCTTGTCGATCTCGTCCTTCTTGAGGAAGTAGGCCCCCCGGGCGGCAAACTCCTTCTTCACCTCGCCGTAGATGCTGTCCATGACGGTGACGGACTGCTCGCTGGCGCAGATCATGCCGTTGTCAAAGGTCTTGGAGTGGAGGATGGAGCTGACGGCCAGCTTGATGTCGGCGGTGTCGTCGATGATCACCGGCACGTTGCCGGCCCCCACGCCCACGGCGGGCTTGCCGGAGGAGTAGGCCGCCTTCACCATGCCCGGGCCGCCGGTGGCCAGGATCAGGTCCGCCCCGGACATGACCATATTGGTCAGCTCCAGGGAGGGGGTGTCGATCCAGCCGATGATCCCCTCCGGGGCGCCGGCCTTCACCGCCGCCTCCAGCACGATCCGGGCGGCGGCGATGGTGCAGGCCTTGGCCCGGGGGTGGGGGGAGATGATGATGGCGTTGCGGGTCTTCAGGGCGATCAGGCACTTGAAGATGGCGGTGGAGGTGGGGTTGGTGGTGGGGATCACCGCGGCCACCAGGCCCACGGGCTCGGCGATCTTCTTGAAGCCGTAGGCCTTGTCCTCCTCGATGACGCCGCAGGTCTTCATGTCCTTGTAGGCGTTGTAGATGTACTCGGCGGCGTAGTGGTTCTTGATGACCTTGTCCTCCACCACGCCCATGCCCGTCTCCTCCACGGCCATCTTGGCCAGGGGGATCCGCTGCATGTTGGCCGCCTTGGCGGCCTCGAAGAAAATGTGATCCACCTGCTCCTGGGTATAGGTGGAGAATATCCGCTGGGCGGCGCGCATGGCCTCCATCTTGGCGGCCAGGGCCTCGGTGTTGTCGATCACGGCTGCTGTCTGTTTCTCTGCCATAGAACGGACCTCCTTATCATCTGGGACAAACAGTTGGCAAACAGGAATGTTAACAAATCGTTAATTATTTAACTATTTCTGACATCCTCAGTATAAGGGCCTGTTAAACTTTTGTCAATAAGACGATCCCCACTAACCTGCCCTCTTTATCCCCCGATGTTTTATCTATACTGCACAAACCGCTCCCGCCTCAGAGTGTTGAAAAGCCGGCATACATCGGGAAAAAGGGGGGCTGCGGGGGGTAGCTCAAAGGGGCGGCAGCCCGCTCCGAAGGAAATCCAATGCCCCGCAACGCCTTGCGGAGCAGGGCGCGAGGCCCGCGCAGCGGGGACTTTCCCGCTGCTCCGCGGTCGAAACATAGCGGCATGTTCAGGCTTGGGAAACAGCCTGACAAGACTTTTTCCAGCCGGAAGCGGGGCGGAGAAATCATTCTCCGCCCCGCTTCTTCTCAGCACCCGCCTCCCGGCGGCGGGTCCTTCCTGTTCCGGTCCTTCCTGGCCAGACCCTGGGCAATCATGGGGTACTCGTTCTCCGTGCCCGAGGTGGCCTGGACCTCATAGGTGCCGTACTTGTTGATCACGTCGTCCCGGCCCTCCGGGAAGCCGGGGCCCCTGCCGGGGCAGAATTTCTTCTCCATGCCTGTCGCCTCCCGGGCTCAGTATGCCCCGGCGGCCGGCGCCCTATTCTTCTTTTTTCTTTTTTCGACTCAGGATATTGCGCATCTGGTCCAGCTCCCGCCGGTGCTCCTGGGAAGCTGCCGACGGGTTGCGCCGGAGCATCGCCGCCAGCCCCTTCAGCTCTTTGGCACGGCGTTGGGACGCCTCCGCCCGCAGCTCCGCCAGCCGCTCCTGGGCCTGGCGGAGCTCCTCCCAGCGGCGCTGGCCGCTCTCCTGGAGCAGGGCCGCCTTCTCCTCCAGGGCGTCCAGCAGCTGGAGCCTGCGCCGGCGCAGCTCTTCCGCGGTCTCCTCCCAGGCGGCACGGCCCCGCCCTGCCTGGACAGGACGGCTGAGCGTCTCCCGCTTCTCCCGCAGCTGTGCTTCCAGCTCCTCCAGCCGCTGCCGCAGGGCTGCGGAGCGGGCCGCAGCCGAGGCGGAGGCCTCGCTCAGGGCGTTCTGCACCCGCTCCAGCAGGACATTGTTCTCCGCCAGGCGCTCCAGCGTCTGCCGCAGGTGGAAGGCCGCCTGCACAGACCGGGTGACATCCACCGTGGCCGCCACCAGCAGCACGGCGCTGAGGATCTCCGCCGGCAGCTCCGGCAGGGCGGAGATCAGCCGCTCCACCGGCGGGTGGAGCACCTCCACCAGCAGGACGGAAAAGACGCCCCAGCCCAGGGAACAGCCCAAGCAGATATGGCCGTTGAGATTCAGGGGCTTCTGGCTATAATCCCAGTAGCGCATGTGGAACAGCCGCTCCATCGCCGCCCCGGTGACGTACTCCAGGACCGTGGCCCCGGCCATGCCCACCAGGTAGATCAGGGGAATGCTGCTGCGCACCGGCAGCGTGAGCAGCAGGATAATCACCGCGCCGAACCCATAGATGGGCAGCAGGGGCCCGGAGAGGAAGCCCCGGTTCACCCACTTCCGGGACCGGATCGACACAAAGCAGGACTCCCACACCCAGCCCAGAAAGCCATAGACAAAAAAGGTCAGCAGCCACTGGGAAAGGCCCCAATCTCCCCTCATTTCTGTTCCCTCCTGTGCAGATTTCCAGAGAATTTAGATATTCTATCACCCCTTTTTGAATACATCGTGAACAGCGGCAAAATTCCCGCGGATTCCGGAAAATATATTCTGTTGTGACTTTTCCCTGAAACCGTGCTATAATGGGAGAAAATCCAAGCGCGACAGGAGTTTCTTATGTCCAAACGGTTCCAACACAGCAAAAACAGAGGAGAGGACAAAGACAAGGTCCTCCTGCTGGAGAAGGGGAAGAAGGGAATCTTCCAGATCATCTTCGGCCGCACGGGCATCGTCATCGCCCTGATGATCCTCCAGATCGTCCTGCTGATCGCCCTGTTCCTGGGCCCGGTGGCGGAGCATCTGTCCTACTTCTACGGCCTGATCGTCCTGGCCGCCGCGGTGCTGGTCATCCACCTGGCCAACCAGCCCGGGGACCCGTCGGTGAAGCTCACCTGGGCGGTGCTGATTCTGGCGGTGCCCCTGGTGGGCGGCTTCCTCTACGTCTTTGTCATCACGGACCTGGGCCACCGGATGATCCACCGGCGGCTGGAGCAGCTCCAGGAGCAGAGCCTCTCCCTGGTCTCCTGCAACGAGCCCCTGATGGAGCGGCTGCGGACGGAGGAGCCCGCCCTCCACGCCCTGGCCCGCTACACCTTCAGCCACGGGGGCTTCCCGGTCTATGAGCACTCCCGGGCGGACTACTTCCCCCTGGGGGACGACCTGTTCCCGGTGCTCTTGGAGCGGCTGGAGGCGGCGGAGCACTTCATCTTCCTGGAGTTCTTCATCGTGGAGGAGGGCTACATGTGGGGCCGGATCCTCCGGGTCCTGGAGGACAAGGTGAAGGAGGGGGTGGAGGTCCGGATGCTCTACGACGGCACCTGCGCCATCTCCCTTCTGCCCTACCACTACCCCAGGGAGCTGGAGGCCCTGGGCATCCAGTGCAAGATGTTCGCCCCCATCCGCCCCCTGGTGTCCACCTACCACAACAACCGGGACCATCGGAAGATCCTGGTGATCGACGGGAAGGCCGCCTTCACCGGCGGCTTCAACCTGGCGGACGAGTACATCAACCGGAAGGTCCGCTTCGGCCACTGGAAGGACACCGCCGTCCTGGTGGAGGGGGAGGCGGTGCGCAGCTTCACCCTCATGTTCCTCCAGATGTGGAACATCGGGCAGCGCAAGGAGGACTTCGCCCCCTACCTGAACGCCACCGTCCCGGCGGCGGGGCCCTGCCCCGGCTACATCCTCCCCTACGGGGACAGCCCCCTGGACGAGGAGCGGGTGGGCGAGATGGTCTACACGGACATCTTAAACCGGGCCGACCGGTATGTCCACATCATGACCCCCTACCTGATCTTGAACTACAACATGATCTCCGCCCTGACCTTCGCCGCCAAGCGGGGGGTGGATGTGCGGCTGATCCTGCCCCACATCCCCGACAAGGCCTATGCCTTCGCCCTGGCCTACACCCACTACCGGGAGCTGCTGGAGGCGGGGGTGCGGATCTACGAGTACACCCCCGGCTTCGTCCACGCCAAGACCTTTGTCAGCGACGACGAGAAGGCGGTGGTGGGCACCATCAACTTAGACTACCGGAGCCTCTCTCTCCACTTTGAGTGCGCCGCCCTCCTCTGGAAGGTGGACGCGGTGGCGGACGCGGAGCGGGACTTCCAGGAGACCCTGGCCAAGAGCCAGGAGGTCACCCTGGCGGACCTGCCGAAGATCCCCCTGAAGCGGCGGCTTGCCGGGCGGATCCTCAAGCTGCTGGCCCCCCTGATGTAGCAAATTATCAACCGTGAATATATTTTAGGTTGACAATTAAGCTGTGTTGTGGTACCCTCTTTCCAGCAAAGGAGGTGCCGCTGTGTCTGCGTCTGCCCGTCTGTCTGTCCGGGATATGGCCTATATCGCCCTGTTCGCCGCCGTGATGGCGGTCTGCGCCTGGATCTCCGTCCCCCTGGGGGACGTGCCCTTCACCCTCCAGACCTTCGGCGTGTTCGCCGCCGTGGCCCTGCTGGGCGGGAAGCGGGGCACCCTGGCGGTGCTGGTCTACCTGCTCCTGGGGGCGGTGGGCCTGCCGGTGTTCTCCCACTTTACCGGGGGGCCGGGGGCCCTCTTCGGCCTCACCGGCGGCTACATTCTCGGCTTTCTTCTGACCGCCCTGGTCATGTGGGCCGCCGAGGCCCTGTGGGGCCGGAGCCTGCCGGTGCTGGCCGCGTCCATGGTCCTGGGGCTCGCGGCCTGCTACGCCGTGGGGACGGCGTGGTACATGGTCCTCTACGCCCGGACCGCCGGACCGGTGGGAATCGCCGTGGTCCTGGGCCGGTGCGTGGTCCCCTTCCTCCTGCCGGACCTGGGGAAGCTGCTCCTGGCCCTGGCCCTCCAGCGCCGTCTGGGGCGCGCTGTCCGGTAGAGGGCCCCAGGGCCGGGGCGACCGGTTTTCTGTTTCATATGGCGTCCGGGAGGGCGGCAGCGGTTTCCGCTGCCGCCCTCTCTCCTTGGCCGCCGGGCAAGCTGCGTCCCCCCTGACAAGGGATTTTGACACGGCTGTTAAATCCGGTTGATAGACGGCCGGGATAAAAGCCGGTATAATAGGGCCGAGGTGATGGCAATGATCGGTAAAAACATCGCGAGCCTCCGCCGGCTCCACCATCTGACCCAGGAGGAGCTGGCGGAGAAGGCCGGCGTGTCCCGCCAGACAGTGGCCAAGTGGGAGAGCGGCGAGAGCACCCCGGACCTGGCCAGCTGCTGTACTCTGGCGGAGCTCTTCGACGTCACGCTGGACAATCTGGTGCTGTACGACGGGCAGGGGACCGGCCTGCCGGTCCCTCCGCGGGGCAAGCACTTCTTCGGGGCGGTGACTGTGGGGGAGCGGGGGCAGATCCATCTCCCCCGGAAGGCCCGGGACATCTTCGGTATCCGCCCCGGCGACCAGCTCCTGGTCCTGGGCGATGAGGACCGGGGCCTGGCCCTGCTGCACCAGCGGGACCTGCTGCGCTTCGTCGGGGCGGCCGGGGTCTTTCCGCCGGAGGAGGAGCGGACATGACGCCTCTTCTGGTCCTCTGCCTGGCGGCGGCGCTGCTCGCCGCGGCCGCCGGCGTGTTCCTCTATCGCTGCACCCACTACTGGCAGGGGAGCCTCGCCCGGGCCCGGCGGGCCGGCTTCCGGGAGAGGGACGTCCGCCTGCCGGACGGCTCGGTCATCCACTACGCCGAGGGGCCGGACAACGGCCCTCCCCTGCTGCTGATCCACGGGCAGACCGGCTGCTGGAAGGACTACAGCCCGGTCCTGCCCCAGCTGAGCCGCAGCTGGCACGTGTTCGCCGTGGACTGCTACGGCCACGGCCAGTCCAGCCACCATCCGGAGAAGTACAGCCTCCGGGCCGGCGGGGAGGACCTGCTCTGGCTGATCCGCCATGTGATCGGCAGCCCCGCCGTGGTGTCCGGCCACTCCTCCGGGGGCCTGCTGGCCGCCTATGTGGCCGCCCGGGGCGGGCCGCTGGCGGCGGGCGCGGTGCTGGAGGACCCGCCCGTCTTCTCCACGGAGCCGGACTTTTTCCCCAGGTCCTTCGCCTATCAGGACACCTACGCCCCGCTCCACCAGTACCGCCTGGAGCGGCCGGAGGTCTGCTGGGAGGCCTACTATCTGCGCCGCTGCCTGTGGGGCCGCCTCTTTCTCCCCGGCGGCGTCCCGGAGAAGCTGGCCCGGTACGCCCAGCGCTACCGGCAGCGCCACCCGGACCGGCCCCTTCAGTTTTTCTTTCTGCCGGCCAGCCTGAACCAGATGTTTCTCTACCTTCCCCAGTACGACGCCGCCTTCGGGGAGGGCTTCTACGACTACTCCTGGCACAGCGGCATCCCCCACGCCCAGCTCCTGGCGGAGATCACGGTCCCCACGGTCTTTCTCCACTGCAAGGACGCCTGGACAAAGGACGGCACCCTGCTGGCCGCCGCCTCGGACCAGCAGGCCCGGCAGGCGGCGGGGCTGCTTTCAAATTGTCAGCTGGTGGAGGTTTCCTCTCCCCACGATATCCACCAGGCCCATCCCAAGGTCTTTCTCCAGGCCGTGGACCAGCTGCGCGCCATGCTGTAGCGCCCGGCTGTTTTCCCCCCCCCAGGGCACATTCCTATGACCGGCGCAAAAAATTCCCGGAGCGGCTGCTCCGGGAATTTTTTCCGTCTTTTTCGGCTTTTTCTTACTTCAGGCTCTCCGCCACGGCCACGGCCACAGCCACTGTGGCGCCGACCATGGGGTTGTTGCCCATGCCCAGGAAGCCCATCATCTCCACGTGGGCGGGGACGGAGGAGGACCCGGCGAACTGGGCGTCGGAGTGCATCCGGCCCATGGTGTCGGTCATGCCGTAGCTGGCGGGGCCGGCGGCCATGTTGTCCGGGTGCAGGGTGCGGCCGGTGCCGCCGCCGGAGGCCACGGAGAAGTACTTCTTGCCCTGCTCAATGCACTCCTTCTTGTAGGTGCCGGCCACCGGGTGCTGGAACCGGGTGGGGTTGGTGGAGTTGCCGGTGATGGACACGTCCACGCCCTCGTGGTGCATGATGGCCACGCCCTCGCGGACGTCGTCGGCGCCGTAGCAGCGCACATCCGCCCGCTCGGTCTCGCTGTAGCGGATCTCCCGGACGATGTTCAGCTTGCCGGTGTAGTAGTCAAACTGGGTCTGCACATAGGTGAAGCCGTTGATGCGGCTGATGATCTGGGCGGCGTCCTTGCCCAGGCCGTTGAGGATGACCCGCAGGGGCTCCTTCCGGGCCTTGTTGGCGTTTTTCACGATGCCGATGGCGCCCTCGGCGGCGGCGAAGGACTCGTGGCCGGCCAGGAAGGCGAAGCACTTGCTCTCATCGCTCAGGAGCATGGCGCCCAGGTTGCCGTGGCCCAGGCCCACCTTCCGGTCGTCGGCCACGCTGCCGTCGATGCAGAAGGCCTGGAGGCCCTCGCCGATGGCCTTGGCGGCCTCGGCGGCGGTCTTGACGCCCTTCTTCAGGGCGATGGCGGCGCCCACGCAGTAGGCCCAGCAGGCGTTCTCAAAGCAGATGGGCTGGATGCCCTTGACGATCTCGTAGGGGTCGAAGCCCTTGTCCTGGCAGATCTTGCGGCACTCCTCCACGGAGTCGATTCCGTACTGAGCGAGGACGCCGTTGATCTTACCAATTCTTCTCTCGTAGCTTTCAAACAGAGCCATTTCTCTTGTCCTCCTCTCAATTACTCGTGGCGGGGATCGATATACTTCACCGCGTTGTCAAACTGGCCGTAGTGGCCCTTGGCCTTCTCCAGGGCCTCGTTGGCGTCCATGCCGCCCTTGATGGCGTCCATCATCTTGCCCAGGTTCACGAACTCGTAGCCGATGACCTCGTCGTCCTTGTTCAGGGCCATGCGGGTGCAGTAGCCCTCGGCCATCTCCAGGTAGCGGGGGCCCTTGGCCTTGGTGCCGAACATGGTGCCCACCTGAGAGCGAAGGCCCTTGCCCAGGTCCTCCAGGCTGGCGCCCACGGCCAGGCCGTCCTCGGAGAAGGCGGACTGGGTGCGGCCGTAGACGATCTGCAGGAACAGCTCCCGCATGGCGGTGTTGATGGCGTCGCACACCAGGTCGGTGTTCAGCGCCTCCAGAATGGTCTTGCCGATGAGGATCTCGCTGGCCATGGCAGCGGAGTGGGTCATGCCGGAGCAGCCCAGGGTCTCCACCAGGCACTCCTCAATGACGCCGTTCTTCACGTTCAGCGTCAGCTTGCAGGCGCCCTGCTGGGGGGCGCACCAGCCCACGCCGTGGGTAAAGCCGCTGATGTCGCTGATCTCCTTAGCCTGGACCCACTTGCCCTCCTCAGGGATGGGGGCGGGGCCATGGTAGGCGCCCTTGGCGACCGGGCACATGTTCTGAACTTCGGTAGAATAGATCATGGCAATTCTTCCTTTCCTTAGTTGGGTCCGCGCCTCAGGCCGCGGCCCTTATGCAGGCATCCGGGGCGGGGGACCAATGGCCGCAAGCCCCGGCCGCACTGCTCTCTCACCTCTGACGGGACCGGCCGTCGGGGCCAGCCCATACCGTTTTCGATTATATGTAATTTTTGCAGCTTTGTCAAGGCAACCCCTGGCAAATCCAGGGAAAAGCGGCATCTTTCCAACAATGTGCCCAATCTTTTCCCGGGGCGGCAGAAAGGAATTGATTTTTTCATGGGTTTGGGGTATAGTGATCGTGGATTTCTATTTCCCCAAAGGAGTATTTTTTCATATGAAGCGGAAAACAAAGGTCGGCCTCGTCACCAGCGGAGGCGACTGCCAGGGCCTGAACGCCGCCATCCGGGGCGTGGGCAAGTGCCTGTACCAGTATGTGGACAACATCGAGATCTTCGGCATGTACGACGGGTACCGGGGCCTCATTGAAAACGACTACAAGTTCATGTCCCCCAGCGACTTCTCCGGCATCATCGCCCAGGGCGGCACCATCCTGGGCACCTCCCGCCAGCCCTACATCCCCGGCAAGGCCATCGTGGACAAGGACGGCAACGACGTGATGCCCCAGATGCTGGACACCTACAACCGGCTGAACCTGGACTGCCTGGTGGTCCTGGGCGGCAACGGCACCCAGAAGAGCGCCAAGCTCCTCCAGGACGCGGGTATGAACATCATCACCCTGCCCAAGACCATCGACAACGACATCTACGGCACGGACCGGCACGGACCAGACCTTTGGCTTCCAGTCCGCGGCGGATATCGCCACCAACGTCATCGACTACATCCACACCACCGCCCTGGCCCACAGCCGGATCTTCCTGGTGGAGGTCATGGGCCGGGACGCCGGCTGGCTCACCCTGGACGCGGGCATCGCCGGCGGGGCGGACGTGATTTTGATTCCCGAGATCCCCTACGACATTGAGAAGGTGGCGGAGGCCATCGAGAAGCGCAAGAAGAAGGGCCGCACCTTCTCCATCGTTGCCGTGGCGGAGGGCGCCATCTCCAAGGACGACAAGGTCCTCTCCGAGGAGGAGCGCCGCCGGAAGAAGGACGCCAACCCCTACTCCACCATCTCCTACGACATTGCCGCCCAGCTGGAGCGGATCACCGGCCAGGAGGCGCGGGTCACCGTGCCCGGCCACTACCAGCGGGGTGGCCCCGCCTGCCCCTATGACCGGGTGCTGGCCACCCGCTTCGGCGTGGCGGCGGCCCGGATGATCATGGAGCAGAAATACGGCTATATGGTCGGCATCCAGGGCAACCAGATCGTCCCTGTGCCCCTGGAGGAGGCCGCCAGCAAGACCAAGTTCCTGCCGGTGGACCACCCCCTCATCCAGACCGCCCGGGACGCCGGCACTTCCTTCGGCGACTGAGGGTCTGCAGGGCGCTTTCTCCCTCACTGCGGAAAACACCGCGGCCATTCTCCCCGGAGGGGATGGCCGCGGTGTTGTTGTTTTTGCAGTCTGCGGCCGCCGGTCAGGACGCGCCGCGGGCGGAATACCACTGGAGCTTCTGTCCGCAGTCCATGCAGAACGGCTGGCCCTCGCAGTACAGGGGAATGCTGCAGCTGGGGCAGACACCCCGGCCCCGGAACCGCTTGACAACGGGAAGCGGCGTCCGGTAGGACACTGCTTCCCGCCATAGATGGATGATCTCCGCGTTTTGACTGGGGCTTCCGCGGATTTTGTCGATGCCGTCGCAGAGCGCGCCGAGAAAGGACGCCGGGTCCACGGACAGGTCGGTGAGATGGAGCAGCAGGGTCACCAGGCCGCAGGAGGCCCTGCCGTGGTGCAGGTCGCTGTAGGATCGCGGGTCCATGGCCAGCCGCTCCGCCGCCTTGGCCTGGGTCAGGGAGGGAGATTTTGACCGGAGCAGGTCCGCGTGAAAGACCCGTTTGATCAGGTTGGCATATTCCTCTCTTACAGCGCCCCACCTCCTTCCGCAAGTGCTCTGCCGGCGTCCGCCTGCCGGCGCAGGCACTTGCTCCGGCGTCCGCCGGCGGTGGATCAAGGGGGGCCGGGCCCGGCGCGGACAGCTCGTCCAGCCCCGGGCCCGGAGTTGTAGGTTTATGAAGCGGCCTGGCCGCCCCTCCGGATGCGTGCCTGTTCTGTATTCGTATGTGTTGTGTATGGATTGTAAGAGATATAAAACGTCAAAAATACGCTATATTATGGCAGTACTGCGCTATTTTTTGTGACAATTTCTGCTAAAGAGCCGCTTTCATAGTATACATAAACCAGAATGTTAACTCTGTAGTAATAATCCTTCAGTACAAAATATTCTTCAGTTATTCGTACTTCTTCTTCGCCAGATGCTTCCCAGCTTTTAACATTAGTCCAGCTTGTTTTATTTGTAGATCTCTGTAAGCTTAGCTTAACATCGGCACTATACCCATCATATAAAGCAACAAACCCTAGGCAACTGGCAAGATTTTCTCCTACAACAGTCGAATCTATATCTAAGGAAACAGTTACTTGTGATATACCAATGTAACGAGGCTGAATTTCTGATGCCTGAGCAGCCGGCATGACAGTGGTCAATATCATCAAAACCAATAAAAAAGCTGAAACAAATCTTTTTTTCATTTTTTCCCTCTCTTACTCACTAATTTTCGACAAAACTGCAGTATGTATTTTCGCCAATAGCAATTAAATCTTCCATATTAATTCCTTTGGCACGAATTGTGAGAGTAATAGATTCTGTCGTATCGATAAGTGTCAGGGATAATTGGTCGTTTTTATAGATTATAGCACCTTCCATGCCATTCATGCTTACTGGTATTGTTGATGTGTCTTGTGTATCCCAGCTCGTTACCTGTCCTGTGCTTCTTACAGCATCAATTTTTATCTCATTTCCATAATTATCTAAGAAATATACCCAGGCCAAATTACCTTCTTGCCCTTCTTCAGTAACATAAAAGCCGTCTGGAATCCAATCGGTTACTATCTGTAGTTGTCGTTCAGACGTCGTATCATCCGGACCTACAAAGCTCACATCCGTGCTCTCGTCCAGGGTCTCCACCACCAGATTCAGCACGCCCACCCGGAACTCCGGCGAGATGGCGTACACCGCCGAGAACAGCAGCACGCCCAGCAGCGCCACCACGGACGCCTTCTGGAACACCCACCGAAATTGACGGGCAAGGGACCTCCTGCGCTGCCTGGAAAAGCACCGGTTGATCGTCCGCCGGCACCGCTTGATCACCTCCTCTGGTACGGCGGCCTCCGGGTCGCCGCGAAGGGCCTCACTCTCCCGGAGGAACTCCTCGCCCTCCGCTACGGCCACCTCCTCCATCAGCAGGGTAAAGAGCGCGTCCTCGTATTGTTCCCTCAGCTCCTCCTGCCTGGTCATTCCTCTCTCTCCTCCTCTCCGCCCGGATTCCCCCGGCGCCGCCGGCCAGGGGCGGACACAGTCCTGTGGCCGTTCACTATAGCAGACACCGGAACCGGCCTTTTGCAACCGGAAAAATCCATATATTTCCCAGTTTCTCCAGGTTGCACAGTTCTCCCTTCACTTTTTGTGCAGAATCTCCAACCAAGAGACCGCTTTTTTCGGCCTTGGGTTTGCCTCCTCTAACGCGCAGGGGCTCTCCCGCCCCGCAGACAGGCAGAACAAAACGCCGGGCCCGGGCCTTGCGGCTCCGGTTCCCGGCGTCCTACAGGGACATGGCGATGTCCGTGATGAATTTTTTGATGATCTCCAGCTGCCTGCCCCGGCACTGGCCCAGCAGCTCCTGGATCTGCCGGCGCAGCTCGTCGTCCTCCTGGGGCTGACACTCCAGCTCCACTACGTCCGTCAGAGGGATATCGTAGGTTTCGCAGACCTGGAGCAGCTTCACCAGGCTGATGGGCTGCTCGCCCCGCTCGATCAGGCCCCAATACTCGCTGTTCTCTCCCAGCGGCTCGCAAAACTTTTCCCTGGTTAACCCCTTCCGCTCCCGGATTTTCCGCAGTTTGTACGCAATATTTTTTACCTTCGCGTCAATGTTGTGTTCCAATGCTCTGCCCTTTCCGGTCGACCAGTACCCAAGCTCAGTCAAACAGCTGAATACTATTTTATCCGAAAAGCGGGCTGCCAAACAGTGATAAATATATGGGGTTCCCCTTGGTTTATATACGTACTTCGCCGATAACGCCTGTGCTATACTTGAAAGAAAAAAGCCAAAACCCCGCTTCCCAGGCGGGATCCCCGCTGTAAGGGCTGGAAAAAAACTCCATTTAGAGAAAGAGAGAGGAGGGTTCCTATGATACCGGCCATAATCCTTGCCATCGAAAATGAGGATGACCGCGCGCTGATGACGAACCTGTTTGAGGACCACAGCCGGGCCATCTACCGGCGGATCCTGTTCGTTGTCCAGGATCCGTGGGCTGCGGACGACCTGATGCAGGTCACCCTGGAGCGGCTGATCGACGCCATCGACGTGCTGCGCGGCAAAGAGGGTCCGGCGCTGGCGGCCTATGTCTCCGCCGCGGCCTACCACACGGCCCTGAACTACCTGCGCGACAAGCATCGGCTGGGGGAGGTGGCCCTGGACGAGGATCTGGACGCTCCGGCGGCCCAGACAGGCCGGTCCGTGGAGCAGCAGATCATCCTGACCGAGGACCTCTCCTGCCTCAAGCGGGTCTGGCCCAAGCTGGACCAGCGCAGCCGCGACCTGCTGCGGGACCGGTTCTTCCTGAAGAAGCCCACCGCCCAGATGGCCAGAGAGTGGCGCATGAAGCCGTCCGCTCTCCGTATGGCTCTGACCCGCGCCAAGCGGAAGGCCCTCCGGCTGATGGAGGAGGACGCCAACGGGTCCAGGTAGCCCGGCCGTCCACTTCCCCGGAGCCGAAAAAAGCGGCGCAAACGCGCCGCCGTCCCGCTCCAAAGCAGCCGCGCCCAGCGCCGTCCGGCCCTTTCCGCCGGGCGGCCCCCAGGCGGGCAAAAAATCTGCCCAACCGGAGGTGCGCCTCCTGTTGTCTGACCTTCGCGCCGGGTAAACTTTTGTCAAATACCGGCGAAGGAGGGAGCCCCGTGCGGCAAACCTGCAGGCTGATTTTGAAGGAACAGTTCCATCTGGAGCTGCTGAAGACCCGGAGGGCCTACGGCCTCACCCAGATGGAGATGGCGGCCCTGCTGCTGATGGATCCCCGGTCTTACCTGGAGCTGGACCACGGCAGCAGCCTGGCCGGCACGCTGACCTTCGTCCTCTATCTCCTGTCCCTGTGCCCCGACCCGGCGGCCTTCCTGGAGGCCGTCCGCGCCAGCCTGCCGGAGGACCTCCCCCGGCTCCCGGCCGGCAGCGTCCCGCGCCGTCCGCCGGCGGGTCTGCCGGTTTCGGAGATCCTGGTGCGGCCTGACGGCTGCGCCTTCCCTGTCTGCCCCCGGTGCGAAACGCCCCTGGAGCGGGAGTACCAGGCCTTCTGCGACCGCTGCGGCCAGGCCCTGCTCTGGCGGGACTATCCCCATGGGGCCGCCGTCCGCCGGGTCCGCTGAGGCCGGAAAACTACCGGAGGGCCGCCGCCAGGGCCCGGAGCTCCTCCGCCGTGGGGTAGTCCAGCTCCGGCCCCACCTGGGCGTCCGCCTGGATCAGCGCGGCGTAGAGGAGCAGCTCCTCCGTGGGCCTGCGGTTGCTCCGCCGGACCATGGCGGCCAGGGCGTCCGCCAGGGGGTCGCGCCCCTCGTCGCCCTCGCCATAGTAGTCCCAGTAGCCCTCCCGGCCGTTCAGGTAGCGCACCATGGCCAGGGAGGGCTCCTCCTTGGGGAACAGCTCCCCCAGCAGGGCGCGGATCCGCTCCTGCTGGGCGGCGCCATAGGGGAAGGCCCAGGCGCCGTAGCGCTGCTGCTCCTTCTCCCGCTGGGCCTTGGACTTGAAAGAAAACCAGGGAAACGGCTCTCTGCCCACCGCTCAGACCTCCTCTTTCTTCACATCCCGGCAGCGTTACGCCTCGCCGGCGGGCTTCTCACCCCCGCCGCCGCTGCGGCGGCGCCGGGGACGGTGGCGGCGGCGCTTGGCGCCCTCCTCCTTCCCCTCCCGGGCGGGAGCGGCGTCCCGCTGCTTCTCCTGTTTGGCCTCCGCGCTGCTGCGGCGGTCCGCCGCAGCCTTCTTCTCCGCTGTGGTCTCCCCGCTGGGGCGGACGGGCACCCGCTCCGCCTTCTCCGGCTGGGACGCCTGCCGCTCGGACCGGCCCTGCTGCTCCTTGGACTGGCCCCGGCCCCGCCGGTGGCGGCGGCTCCGCTTCCGCTCTCCCGCGGGACGCTCCGGCTCAGAGGCGGTCTCCTCGCCGCCGAAGTCGCTGACCAGCGTCTGGAAAGGCGCCGCCCGCTCCATCCGCTCCGGCGCCACATACCGCTCCGGCCGCTGCGCGGGGATCTCGATCCCCTCCCGGCTGCCCTTGCCGTTGCGCAGCACCTGCAGCTCACAGCGCTTGTAAGTCTTGGGGGGATCGGCGCTGTTGTCCAGCTTCACCTTGACCTCCTCCCGGAGGAGGTCCACCGAGGTGATGTTCCCCGGCCCGTCGGGGGTATTCACAAAGGAGTCGTTCTTGGGCATGCGCTTGACGGCCTCCTCGTAGACGTTCTGCTCGTACTTCAGGCAGCACATCAGCCGGCCGCAGGTGCCGGAGATCTTGGTGGGGTTCAGGCTCAGGTTCTGGGTCTTGGCCATCTTGATGCTCACCGGGGCGAACTCGTCCATAAACTGGCTGCAGCACAGGGGACGGCCGCAGATGCCGAGGCCGCCGATCATCTTGGCCTCGTCCCGGACGCCCACCTGCCGCAGCTCGATCCGGGACCGGAACACCGTGGCCAGGTCCTTCACCAGCTCCCGGAAATCCACCCGGCCCTCGGCGGTGAAGAAAAAGATGATCTTGCTGCCGTCAAAGTTGCTCTCCACCCGGATCAGCTTCATCTCCAGCTTGTGGGCGGCGATCTTCTTCTCGCAGATGGCGAAGGCGTCCCGCTCCCGCTCCCGGTTCAGCTGGTCCGTCCGCCGGTCGTTGTCCGTGGCGATGCGCACCACCGGCCGCAGGGGCTTGACCACGCTCTGCTCCGGCACCTGGTGGTTCCCCTCGCTGCACTGGGCGTACTCGTGGCCGGAGGCGGTTTCGACGATCACATGCTGCCCGGCGCTGACGGTCAGCTGGCCGGGATCAAAATAATAGGTTTTGCATCCGCCCCGAAAGCGGACGCTGATGACTTCTGTCAAGAGGAAATCCCTCCCTTTTCTACTCTTCTGTTCATATCGGCGCCGTCAGGCCCGGCGCCCGTCCCTCTCCAGGATCCGCCCCAGGCCCACAGACAGGGCGCCGGCGGCGTGTCCCACGTTCACATTGTAGCGCAGCTGCCGCAGGTGCCTGTCCAGCAGCTCCGCCGCGGCGTTCAGCCTGGCCGCGTCCAGTGGGCAGGGCGTCCCGCCGCAGCCCTCCGCCGCCAGCAGGCGCTCCGCCAGCAGCTGGCGGGTGTCCTCCAGCAGCTGCTGCAGGTCCTCCCGCTTGGCCTTCTCCACCTCCAGGCGGGTGAAAAACACCGCCAGGCCCAGCCGGTCCCGGCTGCAGATCAGGGACGCCAGGCGGCCGGCCCGGTCGTCCCGGCCGGCGGCGGAGGGGTCCTCCTCCTGCATCTTCCACTCCACGCACCGGGAGCGCACCGTCTGGAGCAGCACGGCGCTGTTGTCGGCGCAGAAAAGAAAGGCCGCGTGGGCGGGCCCCTCCTCCAAAACCTTCAGCAGCACGTTCTGGCTCCTGGCGTCCAGCAGGGCGCTGTCTGGAAAAATATAGACCTTCCGCCGGCCCTCGTTGGGCAGCACATAGGCGTCGGCCCGGACGGCGCGCAGCACCTCCACGGAAATGTTCTTATGCTCCGGGTCGGCCACCGTCACCACGTCCGGGTGGATTCCCGCCATCACCTTCCGGCAGCCCCGGCAGGCGCCGCAGGGGGGACTCTCCCCGGTGCACTCCAGGGCGGCGGCCAGATAGCGGGCCGCGGCGGACTTGTCCCCCGGGCCGCTGAGCAGGAAGGCCTGGCCCAGGCTGCCCCGCTCCGCCGCCTGGCGGATCAGCTCCATCAGCCTGGGATTGCCCGGCACCGTCAGTTTTTCCACACTCCAGCTCCCCTTTCCGCCCCCTTTTCCAGAGGGCTGGGCGCCTTCTGATGGATGCGTAATCATATTGATTATATCACGGCGGCGCGGAAGAATGCAACCGTCGGGCCGGATAAAATTTTTTTCTCCCCCGTCCCGAAGGAAGGCCCCGATTTTTGTGAAAAAAATTGGTAAATTCTTCGACTTTTATCTTGCGAAATGGAAAAAATCTATTTATAATAAGTGCGCTTACGAAAATCTGTCAGAACCAAACATTTTACAGGAGGAAACAATCTGTGAGCAAAAAGTACGTGTATTTGTTTTCCGAAGGTAACGGCTCCATGCGGGAGCTGCTGGGCGGCAAGGGCGCCAACCTGGCGGAGATGACCAACCTGGGCATGCCCGTGCCCCAGGGCTTCACCATCACCACCGAGGCCTGCACCCAGTACTACAACGACGGCCGCCAGATCAACGAGGAGATCCAGGCCCAGATCTACGAGTATCTGGCCAAGATGGAGGAGATCTGCGGCAAGAAGTTTGCCGATCCTGAGAACCCCCTGCTGGTTTCCGTGCGCTCCGGCGCCCGGGCCTCCATGCCCGGCATGATGGACACCATCCTGAACCTGGGCTTGAACGACGTGGTGGTGGAGGGCCTGGCCAAATTCACCAACAACCCCCGCTTCGCCTACGACTCCTACCGCCGGTTCATCCAGATGTTCTCCGACGTGGTCATGGAGCTGAGCAAGAAGCGCTTCGAGGAGATCATTGACGACGTCAAGACCAAGAAGGGCGTCAAGGACGACATCGAGCTGGACACCGACGATATGAAGAACCTGGTGGTCCTGTTCAAGGAGTTCTATAAGAAGGAAAAGGGCGAGGACTTCCCCCAGGATCCCAAGGTCCAGCTCATGGAGGCCGTGAAGGCCGTGTTCCGCTCCTGGGACAACCCCCGCGCCAACGTCTACCGCCGCATGAACGAGATCCCCTACGACTGGGGCACCGCCGTGAACGTCCAGTCCATGGTCTTCGGCAACAGCGGCAACAAGTCCGGCACCGGCGTGGCCTTCACCCGCAACCCCGCCACCGGCGAGAAGGCCCTCTTCGGCGAGTACCTGATCAACGCCCAGGGCGAGGACGTGGTGGCCGGCGTGCGCACCCCCTCCCCCATCTCCAAGCTCCACGAGGAGATGCCCGAGGTG
>CAJFVK010000088.1 GCA_904420435.1 uncultured Oscillospiraceae bacterium | reverse complement strand
TTCGCTAACTGTTCTCTCATATCCTTTGCTCCTTTGTGGAATGAATTCAGATTGCCTTTTTCTTACGATAAGGTGACGGCTGTGCCGCTGGCGGTGACCATCAGCATCCCGTTGTCCGAGCCCAGGACCTCGTAGTCCATTTTGATGCCGACCACGGCGTCGGCCCCCAGACGGGCGGCCCGGTCCTCCAGCTCCCGCAGGGCGGTTTCCCTGGCCCGGGTCAGCTCCTCCTCGTAGCTGCCCGAGCGGCCGCCGAAGAAGTTGGTCAGCTCGGCGGTGAAGTCCTTGACAAAATTGATCCCCGAGATGACCTCCCCGAAGACGATGCCCAGGTAACTCCGGATCTGGCGCCCCTCCACGCTGTTGGTTGTGGTGATAATCATGTGTGCCCTCCTCCCAATTTGGCTAAGAAAAAAGCCCTCCGTCCCCAACTGGGGACGAAAGGCAACCCTTCCGCGGTACCACCCGCATTCGCGCCCCGCAGGAGGCGCGCACTTGTCTTCCGGTAACGGCGGAAACACCGTCCCGCTCTCACGGGCCGCTCCCGGGCGAACCAAGGGACACCTCCCGGGCAGGCTTGCAGCCGGCGGCCCGCCCTCTCTGGGGGAAGCAAACTCCCTATTTTCCCGTTCCACGCATTTGAAACTACAGACGTTTATATCACAAATCCGGTTGAAATGCAAGGGGGGAGTTGCTATAATTGCATAGAGATTGCGTAAGGGAGGGCTTGAGAGATGGAGCTGGCTACGGCGAAGCAGATGCGGGAGATGGACCGGATCGCCATAGAGGAGCGGGGCATCCCCTCCCTGACCTTGATGGAGCGGGCGGCGGAGGGCCTGGCGGCCGCGGCGGAGGACCTGGCCGGGGAAAGGGCGGACGGGGGCCGGGAAAAGCGGCTGTTTCTGCCGGAGGCCCGGGGCGAGGTGGTCACCGGAGAGGGGCATTTTCCCTACCGCCGAAACCGCCCCGGCGAGCCCAGGCGGGCCGCCGTCTTCGTGGGCAGCGGCAACAACGGCGGGGACGGCACCGCCGCCGCCGGGCTGCTCTGGCAGCGGGGCTGGCAGGTCCGGGTCTTCCTGGCGGGGAGCCGGGAGAAGCTGACCGGAGACCACCGGGAGATGGTCCGCCGGCTGGAGGAGCTGGGGGGCGTCCTGGAGGACTTCGACCCCGCCAGCGGAGAGCAGGCCGCTTTCGCCATGGGGGCGGACGTGCTGGTGGACGCCCTCTTCGGCGTGGGGCTCAACGCCCCCCTGCGCCTGCCGGCGGCCTCCGCCGTGGCCCTGATGAACCAGAGCCCGGCTCCCACCGTGTCCGCGGATATCCCCTCCGGGGTGGAGGCGGACACCGGGCGGGTGCTGGGATATGCGGTGGAGGCGGACGTGACGGTCACCTTCTCCCTGGCAAAAATCGGGCTCTTTGTGGGGGAGGGGGCTCTCCGCGCCGGGAAGGTCCTGGTGTGGGACATCGGCATCCCGGCGGACATCCTGGCGGGGGAGGAGTTCCCAGCCGCCGCGGTGGACCTGGGCTGGGCGGCGGCCCATTTGCCCCGCCGTCCGGAGGACGGCCACAAGGGAACCTTCGGAAAGGTCTGCATCCTGGCGGGCAGCGCCGACTACGCCGGCGCGCCGGTGCTGGCGGCCCGGGGAGCTGCCAGAAGCGGCTGCGGCCTGGTGTTCCTGGAGGTGCCGGAGGGGATCTGGCCGGCGGTGGCGGCCCGGTGCCTGGGGGAGATCCCCCAGGCCCTGCCCGCGCCGGAGGGTTTCTTGGGCCGGGAGGCCCTGGACGCCGCCCGGGAGCGGCTGGCGGGCTGCCAGGCGGCACTCCTGGGCCCCGGCATGGGCCGGGCGCCGGAAACGGCGGCCCTCCTCCGGCATCTGGCGGAGGAGATCACCGTCCCCCTGGTGCTGGACGCTGATGGCATAAACGCCCTGGAGGGGCATATAGATGTACTGGAGAAGCGCCGGGGCCGGGTGACGGTGCTGACGCCCCACGACGGGGAGTTTGCCCGCCTGGGGGGCGACGCCAGGAGCGAAGACCGGCTGGCCGCCTCCGCGGCCTTTGCCGCGGCCCACGGCTGCGTGCTGGTGCGCAAGGGGCACCGGACCATTGTGGCCGGGCCGGACGGCCGGTGCCTTGTGAACACCACCGGCGGCAGCGGCCTGGCCAAGGGCGGCAGCGGGGACGTGCTGGCGGGGCTGGTGGCCTCCCTACTGGCCCAGGGCATGGAGCCGGTGGAGGCGGCGGCCCTGGCGGTGTGGATCCACGGCCGGGCGGGGGATCTGGCCCAGGCGGAGGGGACCGCCTACGCCATGGCCCCGGAGGACCTGCCGGAGGCCTTTCCTCGGGTGTTCCGGGAGCTGATAAGAACGGACTAGAAGGAGTGCTGTGCGTGCGGAAAGCTCTGCTTTTTGCACCAATGATAGGGCTCTGCCTGCTGCTGTGCGCCTGCGGCGGCGGGGGAGAGGAAGAGGAGATCCTGGATGTGCAGGAGGGATACCGCCGGATGACCGCCGCGGAGGGCGAGGCGGAGCTGACCTGTCACTACGGCCAGGAGGAGCGGCGCTATACCCTGGCCTTCACCTGGACACCGGAGGGCTCCCGGGTGGAGGTGCTCGCGCCGGACACGGTGGCGGGTGTCGCCGCCCGGTTCCACGGGGAGGAGCTGGAGCTGGAGTACGAGGATCTGCTGCTGGACGCGGGGACCTACTCCGGAACGGACCTGACGCCCCTGTGGGCGGTGCCCTCGTCCCTCCGGGCCATGGCGGAGGGGTACCCCCTGGACCACTGCCGGGAAGACGTGGACGGGGAGCCCTGCATCCGGCTGACCGCGGAGATGGACGGGGGGACGGAGGGCGAAAAGCTCTACTACACCATCTGGTTTCACGAGGACGGCCTGCCTCTGCGCTGCGAGATCGCGGCGGGGGACACCCTGGCCTATGTGGTGGAATTTACGGAATTTACGAAAGAGGAGAGCCAAGAGAATGGAACAGCTGCTGCGGAGGACCTGGGCGGAGATTGACCTGGACGCCCTGGCCCACAACTATCAGACCATCGCCCGGCGGGTGGGCGAGGGAACCAAGGTGCTGGGGGTGGTCAAGGCGGACGCCTACGGCCACGGGGCCCTGCATGTGGCCCGGACCCTGGAGGAGCTGGGGGCGGGGTATCTGGCTGTGTCCAGCCTGGACGAGGCCAGGGAGCTGCGCACTGCCGGCATCAGCCTGCCGATCCTGATCCTGGGCCACACGCCGGAGCAGTACGTGCCCCAGCTGCTGGCCTACGACATCACCCAGGCCGTCACCTGCGAGGCCAAGGCCGTGGCCTACAACGAGGTGGCCCGGACCTGCGGGCAGAAGCTGAAGATCCACATCAAGGTGGACACGGGCATGTCCCGGCTGGGGTACCTCTGCGCCGGGAGCCACTTCCAGACCGGGGTGGAGGGGATCCTCCACGCCTGCTCCCTCCCCTGGCTGGAGGCGGAGGGGATCTTTACCCACTTCGCCGTGTCCGACGAGCCGGACAAGCCGGAGAGCGTGGACTTTACCCGGCGGCAGTTTGACCTCTTTCTGCGGGTGATCGCCGCCCTGGAGGAGCGGGGGCAGCGCTTTGCCCTGCGCCACTGCGCCAACAGCGGCGCGGTGGTGAATTTCCCCCGGGAGATGGCCCTGGACATGGTCCGCCCCGGCATCATCCTCTATGGGTGCGGCGACGGCGCGGCGGAGCTGGGGCTGCGGCCGGTGATGGCCCTGAAGACCACGGTGAGCACCATCAAGATCCTGGACCCGGGCAGCGCGGTGAGCTATGGCCTGCTCTACCGGACGGCCGGGCGGGAGCGGGTCGGCGTGCTGCCCATCGGCTACGCCGACGGCCTGCTCCGCTCCCTCTCCAACCGCTGCGCCTTCTACACCGCCGACGGCTTCGCCCCCTTGAGAGGGCGGATCTGCATGGACATGTGCATGGTGGACCTGACCGGAAAGGAGCACGTCCAGGTGGGCAGCGAGGTGGAGATCTTCGGCAGCCACAGCAGCGTGGACAAGCTGGCGGCCCAGGCGGGGACCATCCCCTACGAGCTCACCTGTGCGGTGAGCAAGCGGGTGCCCCGGCTCTTCCTGCGCCGGGGCAAGGTGGTGGGTACGGAGCTGCGGATGTACCTGTAGCCGCCCGGACGCACCAGGCCGGATAGCGGGGCATAGGATGAGGTGGGGCCCCAGGCGCGCGCCGCAGGTTTTCCGGCGGCGCCTGTATAAATTCCGTGGCTGCGTGGGAGAATGATAGTGGTCACTTTCGTGGCACTTTCTTCCGGCGGAGCGTGAATTACAGTGGATACAAGCGTCAAGCGCGGCGACATCTATTATGCCGACCTCAGCCCTGTGGTCGGCAGCGAGCAGGGCGGGGTGCGCCCGGTCCTGATCATCCAGAACGATACCGGCAACCGGTACAGCCCCACCGTCATCGCGGCGGCCATTACCTCCCAGCTGGGGAAGGCAAGGCTCCCCACCCATATTGAGCTGCCCGCACAAAACCATGGACTGACCAAGGATTCTGTGGTATTATTGGAGCAGATCCGGACGCTGGACAAACGCCGGCTCCGGGAAAAGATGGGGCGGGTGGATCAGGAGCTGATGGCGCGGATCGACGCGGCCATTGCCGTCAGCTTTGGCTTGTCCGCCGACCGCCTGGTCTGAGATACGAAGGAAAAGGAATATATGGTTCCCGCCCGGGCTCCGGTCCTTCGGCGCCGGGGCGGGCTGTACATAGGAGGAACCGAGATGAAGCGAAAGATTTCCCTGCGCCTTCTGCCCCTGCTGGCGCTGATCCTGGCGGGGGCCACAGTGGCGGCTCTGGCCGCCGGGGCCGGCTCGGAGAGCGACCCCCTGGTGACCAGGAGCTACCTGGAGGGCCCCTATCGGGAGAGCATCCTGGAGGAGGCGGACCAGCTGCTGGCCGAGCGCAACCGGGAGCTGGAACGGGCGCTGGAGGAGCAGGTCCAGGGGGAAACAGGAAATGCCTCGTCCGGCGCCGCCAACGCGGCGGCCGCCTTTCAGGAGGTGACGCTGGAGGCGGGGCAGACGCTGACCGGCGGCGTGGGGACGGAGGTCCTGCTGCGCCAGGGAGCGGCCCTCTGCTCCGCGCCGGGTGACCCGGGGCTGGTGGACACCACCGACGGCAGCACTCTCTCCAGCGGCGGCGCCTTGGCGGCCAACCATCTCTACCTGATGACGGCGGCAGGCCGGGGCGTGGCGGCCCAGGAGCGGACGGTGCTGCTGGTCCGGGGAAGCTATACGGCGGCCTGAGGGTAAGCTCCGCGAAACTCTTTCCATAGACTGAAAGCGTCCCTCCCCGCATACAATGCGGGGAGGGACGCTTTAGACTGTTTTGCGGGGAGGGACGCGAATGGAGATTCCGGTCTATCGGGAGGGGCGTCCCGCCGGGGTGCTGCGCCTGTGGCGGGACGGGGAGAGAACCGGCGCGGAAATGGACTGCGACATGGACCCGTCCGGCCTGTTCCGGGGATTTCTCCAGTGCGGCCGGGGGGAGGTGCCCCTGGGGGTCCTGGAGCCGAAAAATGGACGGCTCGCCCTCCGCCGCAGGCTGCTGACCGCGGAACTGGACCGGCTGGGCCAGCCTGTGGCCGGGGAGATGCGCCTGTCCTTCCCCTTCCAGAAAGCGCCGCCCTGGCAGAAGGTTTCCAGGGGGGAGCCCTTCTTCCGGAACGCCGCCCTCCAGCGGGAGCTGGAGAGGACGGAGGGAGCCCTAGAGTGCCGGGAGCGGGGCTGCCGCTGCCTGGCCATCCCTTTCCGGGCAGGCGGGGCCTTTCCCCTGGCGGCCCTGTTTTGCTTTGCCCGGGTGGAGCGGATCGACGGCGGCGCCTACGCGGTGTTCCGCTTCGACAGCCAGGGGCGCCCCCTGATGCCGGAGGGGCAGCCGGACGAAACTACTTCTCCGCCAGCAGCTTATTGAGCTCCGCCATGAAGGTGTTGATGTCCTTGAACTGGCGGTAGACGGAGGCGAAGCGGACATAGGCCACCTCGTCCACGGTCTTGAGCTTTTCCATCACCTGCTCGCCGATGGCCTCCGTGCTGATCTCCCGCTCCAGGGAGTTCTGCAAATTCTGCTCGATCTCGTCGGCCAGCCGCTCCAGCTCCGCCAGGGGGACCGGACGCTTCTCACAGGCCCGGATCATGCCGGTCAGCACCTTGCGCCGGTCAAAGGTCTGGCGGCTGCCATCCTTCTTGATGACCACCATGGGCAGGGACTCCACCGTTTCATAGGTGGTAAACCGCTTCTCACAGGACAGACATTCCCGGCGGCGGCGGATGCTGGCCCCCTCGTCGGCGGGCCGGGAGTCCACTACCTTGCTCTCTTTATATCCACAGTAGGGACATTTCATGGCGATTCCTCCATTTCTTGTTCCGGAGATATGCGGGCGCGGGAAACCGGCCCTGTTGAGGGCCAATTTTGCGATCCTATGGTACAGTATACCATGAAGGCACAAGATATGGTAGATAAACTTTGCCGTGAAATCAAAAAATCCCGCCGGGAGAGTCCGCCGGATCAGAAAACGCTCTTGTGCCCGCCTGGGGCGGTATGGTATAATGGCCCCAGGCGGGAGCGGCGCTACAGGATGTTCTGAAGGGACACCTGCTGGGTTTCTGCCAGCAGGCGGATCTGGGTGAGCAGCTGGGCCAGGGCGGCGTGAAAATCCGGCACGTCCTGCTGGTCGCAGGCGGCGTAGGCCGCGGCGAACAGGACCTCAGCCTCGTCCAGCTCCTGGTGCTCCATGATGATGTGGAACAGGGCCTGGCGGTCGCTCCAGCGCTCATAGCCGGCGTCGATCTGCGCCTTGGCCAGGTCCCACTGCTCCAGCTGGGCCAGCCGGTCCGCCTCCTCCAGATACCGGGACCACTCCTCCGCCCGGCGGGACACATAGCTGCCCGTCCACAGGGAGAGCCCCAGCAGCAGGGACAGGATCAGGGCCGGAAGATACAGGGCTTTCATCTGCGCGCCTCCTTTGGAATGCAGAGGATGGCCCCCTCCTCGTCCACCGTCATGAGGAAGACCTGGCGGGGGGAGGAGAGGCGCTGCTTCTTCAGCTGCTTCATCAGCCAGCTGACGTCGTGGCCGCTGCTTTTCAGGTTGTGCTGAATGACGCGGCCGTCGTTGATGACCAGCATGGGCAGGGTGGGCGGCGACGGGGCCGGATCGGGGTAGGGGAGGACGGACAGCTCCCCATTGGTTTCCAGAATCGCGTATTTGACGGAGGAGATATCGGTGACGCCCTGGGTGCGCAGCTCCTCAAAGAGCTCGTCCACGGTGAACCGGTTTTTCGCCATGGCACGCTGCATGGGCTTTCCCTCCCGGATGATGATGGCCGGGCGGCCGCACAGGAGTCCCCGGAAGCGGATGGACTTCAGGCTGAAGAAGCTGAAGAGCAGGGAGAGGCTCAGCATCACGGCGATAGGCAGCAGGCCGTTGATCAGGGGGATGCCGAAATCCTGCATGGGAACGGCCGCCAGGTCGGCGATGATCAGAGTGAGCACCAGCTCGCTGGGCTCCAGCTCCCCGATCTGCCGCTTGCCCATGAGCCGCAGGCCTACCATCAGCGCCACATACAAAATGACGGTGCGCAGGAACGCCGTTGTCATGGGAACACATCCTTTCCCTGACAGTATGCCCGGCCGGCCGGCGGTTATTCCAGGGCGGGGCGGCACACCATAGACGCAGACGAGGTAGCGAGGCCCTCCGGGCCTTTCTATAGATTAAATAGATTAAAACAAAAAGCCGCAGAATGGAAAGGAGGTCCATGGGCTTACGTCCCATCAAAAGCGCCAGCGCTGCGCGCCAAAAGGAGGGCGCGCAGACGACGAGGAGAGGGGAGAATCGAAGATTCGGCGGATGCCCCTCCGCACCGGTTCCAGGTGCGTAACGCAGCCTACAAATACGCGGGCGACCGCGGAACAAAGGGGCTGCGGCTGGAAAATGAGCGACAAATCTCTGCGCGTTTGTCCTCTTGCTTTCTCACCGCTTCCGGCGGCTGAAGGGGCGTACTGCGCCCAAAAACGCCGGAAGACGAACCAAAAACAGGAGGAAATCATTTTATGTGCGGAATCGTAGGTTACGTGGGCCGGGAACAGGCGGCCCCTATTTTGCTGGACGGATTGAGTAAGCTGGAGTACCGGGGCTACGACAGCGCCGGCGTGGCGGTCTACTCGGAGAAAACGGGTGAGATGGCGGTCTACAAGGCCAAGGGCCGGCTGAAGGTCCTCTCGGACCTGATCGAGGGCGGCGCCATGGTGGACGGGACCGTTGGCATCGGCCATACCCGCTGGGCCACCCACGGGGCCCCCAGCGACGTGAACTCCCACCCCCAGGTCAGCCGCAGCGGCAGGATCGCCGTGGTCCACAACGGGATTATCGAAAACTATGCGGAGCTGAAATCCTTCCTGATGGACCAGGGGGTGCCCTTCACCTCGGAAACCGACACCGAGGTGGTGGCCCAGCTGATCGAGTATTTCTGCGAGCAGGATCAGGTGGACATCCTGGAGGCGGTGGGACGCTGCCTCCGGCGGATCGAGGGGGCCTACGCCCTGGGGATCCTCTGCGCCGACGCGCCGGACCAGCTCATCGCCGTCCGGAAGGACAGCCCGCTGATCCTGGGCTACGGGGAGGGCTGCAGCTTCCTGGCCAGCGACGTCACCGCCATCATCCGCCACACCCGCTCCGTCAGCTATATGGACGACGGGGAGGTGGCGGTGCTCACCCGGGAGGGCATCCAGTGCTACAACCACCTGATGCAGCCCATTGAGAAGGAGATCTGCCATGTGGACTGGGAGATCGACGCGGCGGAGAAGGGCGGCTATGAGCACTTCATGTTCAAGGAGATCATGGAGCAGCCGGAGGCCATGCGCCGCTGCATCTCCCCCCGGATCCGGGACGGGGAGGTCTTTTTGGAGAACTTCCCCCTGAGCGATGACTATATCCGAAACATCAGCAAGCTCTACATTGTGGCATGCGGCTCCTCCTACCACGTGGGTATGGTGGGCAAATACAACCTGGAGCGGATGATCCGAAAGAGCGTGGAGGTGGCCCTGGCCTCGGAGTTCCGGTATATGAATCCCATTGTGGACGAGAGGACCCTGGTGGTGGTCATCAGCCAGTCCGGGGAGACCCTGGACACCATGGCCGCCCTGCGGGAGGCCCGGCGCCTGGGAGCGAAGATCCTCTCCATCGTCAACGTGGTGGGATCCTCCATCGCCCGGGAGTCCGACGTGGTGCTCTACACCTGGGCCGGGCCGGAGATCGCCGTGGCCACCACCAAGGCCTACTCCACCCAGATGGCGGCGCTGAACCTGCTGGGGCTGTACTTTGCCCGGCGGCTGGGCACCATGGACCTGGCGGAGTACCGCCGGGTGCTGGAGGAGATGCTCCTGCTGCCGGAGAAGATGGAGGCTATCCTCTCCAGCAAGGACGACATCCAGTACTTTGCCAGCCAGTACTTTAACCACAGCTCCGTGTTTTTCATCGGCCGGAACGTGGACTACGCCCTGGGCCTGGAGGGCTCCCTGAAGCTCAAGGAGATCTCCTATATCCACTCGGAGGCCTACGCCTCCGGGGAGCTGAAGCACGGGACCATCAGCCTCATTGAGGACGGCACCTTAGTGGTTGCTCTGGGCACCTACCGGAAGCTCTTTGAGAAGGCCATGAGCAATGTAGTAGAGGTGAAGGCCCGTGGGGCGGACGTGCTGGCCCTGACCACGGAGAGCCACCGGGAGGAGATGGCCAAGACGGCCAACGCCGTCATGACCATCCCGGAAACCCACGATCTGCTGCTGCCCAGTCTTGGGGTGGTGCCGCTGCAGCTGTTCGCCTACTACGTGGCCCTCATGCGCGGCTGCGACATTGATAAGCCCCGGAACTTGGCCAAGAGCGTGACGGTGGAGTAGAAGCAAAGATTTCCCGAGAGAGCGCAGCCGCGCATGGCCGCGCCGGGAGG
>CAJFVK010000087.1 GCA_904420435.1 uncultured Oscillospiraceae bacterium | reverse complement strand
GAGCACCACATGGACCTGGTCATGGACATCTCCGACCGGATCTATGTGCTGGACTTCGGCAAGCGGATCGCCGCCGGCACACCGGATGAGGTGCAGAATAACCAGCGGGTCATCGACGCGTATTTGGGGGTGAGCGAGGATGCTTAGGATTGACAGGCTGCAGGTCAGCTACGGCGGAATCCAGGCGGTGAAGGATATCTCCCTGGAGGTGCCGGAGGGGAAGATCGTCACTCTGATCGGCGCCAACGGCGCCGGAAAATCCACCACACTGCGCGCCATTGCCGGGCTGGTGCCGGTCAAGGCCGGGCGCATCCACCTCCAGGCTGAGGACATCACGGGGCTCAGTCCGGACCGGATTGTGTCCAAGGGAGTCACCCTGGTGCCGGAGGGGCGCCGGGTGTTCCCGGACCTGACGGTGCTGGAGAATTTGAAGGTAGGGGCCTACCTGCGCAAGGACAGCCTGGAGGGGGATATCCAGTGGGTCTACGACCTCTTCCCCCGGCTGAAGGAGCGGTCCTGGCAGGCGGCGGGCACCCTCAGCGGCGGCGAGCAGCAGATGCTGGCGGTGGGCCGGGCTCTGATGAGCCGGCCGAAGATCATGATGATGGATGAGCCCTCCCTGGGGCTGGCGCCCCTGGTGGTCCAGGGGATCTTCGACATCATCCGGGAGATCAACCGCCAGGGGGTGACCATCCTGCTCATCGAGCAGAACGCCAATATGGCGCTGAAGGTGGCGGACCAGGCCTATGTCATGGAAACGGGCGTCATCACCCGCACCGGCACCGGCCAGGAGCTGCTCAACGACGAGAGCATCAAGGAGGCCTATCTGGGCAAGAAACGGTCCAAATAGCGAAAGAAACAGTCCGGTGAAAAAAGCTGTGCTTTTTCACCGGACTGCCTGCAGAGCGCCCCAGCGCACGAACCGGCCGTCTTAGACGGCCGGTTCCCGCGTTTACGCACAGAGAAGTGATTTCGCCCGCGCCGTAGCGTGTTGAAGAAGTCCCCGCCCGCGCGGCGGGGATTTTCCCGCTGTGGAGCAGAGGGAAGGATACGGCATGTTCGGGCTGCAAAAAAGGCGCAGCCGTTTTCGACAGCCTGAGGTCCGGACGCTTTTTAGCGTCCGGGCTGGTTTTTTTGCGCCCTTCGTCACGTATGAAACAGGGGCGGGCAGGAAACCCTATGGCAGAAAAGGAGTGATGCGACCTATGCGTGAACCCACAGCCTCCACAGGGCTGCACAATACCTCGGAGATCGGACGCCTGCGGCAGGTGATGCTCCACCGCCCCGGCCGGGAGCTGGAGAACCTGATGCCGGAATACCTGGACCGGCTGCTCTTTGACGACATCCCCTACCTGAAGGTGGCCCAGGCCGAGCACGACGCCTTCGCCCAGTGCCTCCGGGAAAACGGCGTGGAGGTGCTGTACCTCTCGGACCTGGTGGCGGAAACCATCGCCGACGAGCAGGTCCGCCGGGAGCTGGTGGAGCAGTTCCTGGACGAGGCGGACCTGGACGGCCACCGGGTCCGGGATATCCTGCGGGACTACTTCTCCGGCATGGACAACAAAACCCTGGTGGACGCCATGATGGCCGGCGTGCGCAAGAGCGACGTCCGGGGCTTTGAAACGGGAAAGCTGGCGGACTACCTCAGCTTCCGCAGCGACGACTACCCCTTCCTGGTGGACCCCATGCCGAACCTCTATTTTACCCGGGATCCCTTTGCCACCATCGGCACCGGCGTATCCCTCCACAAGATGCACACGGTCACCCGGAACCGGGAAACCCTGTTTGGGAAGTTTATCTTCCAGTACCATCCCACCTACCGCAGCGCCCCCAAGTGGTATGACCGGGGGGAGAACTCCTCCATTGAGGGCGGGGATATCCTGGTGCTCAGTCCCCAGGTGCTGGCGGTGGGTATCTCCCAGCGGACCCATGAGGACAGCATCGACAAGTTCGCCCATACCGTCCTCTCCATCAGCAGGACCTTCCGGAAGGTGCTGGCCTTTGATATCCCCAAGAGCCGGTCCTTTATGCACCTGGACACGGTCTTTACCATGGTGGACCGGGATAAGTTCACCGTCCACCCCAACATCCTCCGGGAGATCACCGTCTTCATCATGGAGCTGGAGGAGGGGAAGATCCGGATCCGGGAGGAGCAGGGGACCCTGGAGGAGATTCTCCGGAGGCACCTGGAGCTGGACCGGGTCACCCTCATCAAATGCGGCAGCGACAGCGTTATCGACGCCGCCCGGGAGCAGTGGAGCGACGGCAGCAACACCCTGGCCATCGCCCCGGGGGAGGTGGTGGTCTACGAGCGCAACTATGTGACCAACCGGATCCTGGAGGACAACGGCATCAAGATCCACACCATCCCCTGCAGTGAGCTCAGCCGGGGCCGGGGCGGCCCCCGGTGCATGTCCATGCCCTTTGTGAGGGAGGACGTGAAACTCTAGGGGGGACCAGTCCCCCCTAGATACGGAACCGCCGCGCCCCCTGCGGCGGCACAGCGGTTCCGATACCCCCTCGCCTTTGCACGGCAAAGGCGGCCCTGGCCGACTGCGGCCAGGGGCAGCGGTGTCCTGCGCAGGCGCATGTCCTGCTCCGGACGGCGTGGGGTAAAGAGGGGACTGCGTCCCCCCCTTTAGATTCCCCCCTGGTTCAAGGGGGAGCGGGCTCCCCCTTGAGAATCCCCCTCACCAGTGACCGCCGTCACTGGTGAGCGCGCCCTGGGCGCGCGGGTCAAGGAATTTTCCGAGGCGCATGTCCCCGGAAAAATGAAAAACAAATAGGATGCTTGGAGGAACACTATGGCTGTCAATTTGAAAGGAAGAAGCTTTCTCACCCTGCTGGATCTGAAGCCCCAGGAGATCCGCTACCTGCTGGACCTGGGCCACGACCTGAAGCGCAAGCGCCGGGCCGGCATCGACTCTCCCACCCTCCGGGGCAAGCATATTGTGCTGCTCTTTGAAAAGACCTCCACCCGGACCCGCTGTTCCTTTGAGGTGGCGGCCACCCAGGAGGGGGCCCACGTGACCTATCTGGACGCGAACAGCAGCCAGATGGGGAAGAAGGAGAGTATGGAGGACTCCGCCAAGGTGCTGGGCCGGTTCTTTGACGGCATCGAATACCGGGGCTTTGACCAGAAGGTGGTGGAGGAGCTGGCTAGGTACAGCGGCGTCCCCGTGTGGAACGGCCTGACCGACGTGGACCACCCCACCCAGATCCTGGCGGACATGATGACCATTGAGGAGCACTGCGCCAAGCCCCTCCGGGAGGTGAAGGTGGTGTTCCCAGGGGATGTGCGCAACAACATGTGCTACGCCTGGATGATCGGCTGCGCCAAGATGGGCATGCACTTTGTGGGCCTGGGGCCCCGGGAGCTGATGGAGGGGGTGGACCAGGACCTGATGGTCAAGGTCCGGCAGGTGGCCCAGGACACCGGCGCCAAGATTGAGATCACCGACGACGCCGGTGCCCTGAAGGGGGCGGACGTGATCTACGGCGACATCTGGGCCTCCATGGGAGAGGAGGACCTGATCCCCCAGCGGACCCGGCTTCTGACCCCCTACCGGGTGACGGAGGAGACCCTCCGCCAGACCGGCAACCCCAATGTGCTCTATATGCACTGCCTGCCCTCCTTCCACGACTTTGAAACCAAGCTGGCAAAGGAGTGGAAGGACAAGGGTGTGGATATCCGGGAGGTCACCGACGAGGTATTCCGGGGCCCCCACTCCGTGGTGTTTGACGAAGCCGAAAACCGGATGCACTCCATCAAGGCGGTGCTGGTGGCCACCATGGGGTGAGTTCTCGGGGAGAAGCGCGCCGGGAGTCCGGCGTACAAGGGTTTTGCCGGAGGCAAAACCTTGAACCGGGCCGGATTCACTCCGGGCCGGTCCAATGAAATGGGATCCCCGCTGCGCGTCCCGCGCAGCGGGGCAAAAAGGGTGAATAAGATGAAGAAGAAAACGGAGAAGCAAAACAGCCGCTCCGCGCCCATGGAGAAGGCCATGGAGCTGACGGACCTGGTCACCGGGAAGACAGACCCCTCCGGCAGCTACACTGGCCAGCCGGCGGACCCCCGGGAGAAGCCGGTCCAGGACGCGGACGACCTGTAAAAAATAGGGCAGCAGACGAACCGGGAGGGCGCCCCAACAGCGGCGCCCTCCCGGCGCAATTCAGCCCGCGGCCTCCAGCCAGCCCTCCTGACGGATGGTGGACAGGAGATTGCCGGATGCGTCAAAAAATTCCAGGGTGTAGGGGTACTGGCTGAGGCCCAGGGAGTCGGGCCGCTCATAGGTTAGCCAGGAAAAGCCGGTGGCCTCATCCATGCTGTGGGCATCATTCTGGTGGCGCATCTCCAGTTGGAAGAAGAACACCTGCCCCTGGCGTGTTCCCCCGACAATATAGTCCTCCATCCAGTTGTTGATGCTCAGGGTGATGGTGAGCCGGGCGCTCTCCGCCCCCTCCGGCGGGTCCGGCACCAGGAGGACCGGGCCCGTATAGCTGCTGCCCTGGTCCTGATAGCGGGTTTCGGCGGGCAGGGGGACCAGGGTGCCGCCCTCCTGCCGGGGCCAGAAGAGGACGTAGCCGTTGGGGTGCCAGACGTGGACGAAGCGGTCAGCCAAACCCACCAGCAGGTCCTTGTCCCCGCCGGCCGTTCCCTCATACTGCCAGACAAGCTCCGACCACTCCGCCAGGGCCTGCCGCTCCGCCCGGCGGAAGGTCAGCTCCGGGGTGGGCAGGGGAAAGCCGGCCATCCACCAGATCAGCAGGGCCGCCAGGGCGGCCAGCAGGAGGTTTCGCGCCGTCCGGAGGAGATAGGTCCGCTTCACGGCGTCACCACCTCCTCTTTGAGGTTGACCCGCAGGCACTCGGTCCCGTAGCCGATGGGGATGTCCACCCAGTCCGGGACCTCTTCCGAGGGCAGATCCAGGAAAATCTCAAACCAGGAGGCGAAGGGGCCGTCCTCATAGGTGACGCAGAAATAGCTCCGATGGGTTTCCTGGCTGAAGAGGCCGGCTTCCCACCGGCCGTAGCGGACGCCGCCGCTGTCCGACGCCTCGTGGGAGAGGACCATGTACTGCCCCCTATTGATGGGCTCCCAGAACCGCCAGGAACTGGCCCGCAGGCAGAGAACCAGCTCATACTGGGCGGGCACGTCCTCTGGCCCCGCATAGGTGATCTCCCGCAGGTAGGCCAGGGGCACGGTGAAGCGGTAGTTTCCCAGATCGACGCTGCCCTCCACCTCCCAGCTCTCCAGCAGCCGGCTGGTCCGGGTACCGGTGGAGATCTCCCGCACCTCCACCGCCTCGGGCAAGGTGGGCAGATCCGCCGGGACGGGGGAGTCCCACCAGCTCCGGAGATACCCGGCGCCGGCAATCACCGCCCAGGCCAGGAGAATGCCCAGCGCCCACTGGCTCAGCCGCCACAGCCAGCCCCAGTAGGGCCGGTGGAGCCGGCCCAGCTCCTCCGCCAGAGGCGCCGGGTCCCCCATGGCGGCCACCGCGGCCTTTTCCGCCTCCCAGCCCGTCAGGCCCCGGGCCTCCTCGGCCTCCATCCGGTCTAGGATATGGTCCTCCAGCTCCCGCCGCACCCAGGCCCGGTCCGGCCCAAAACGGATTTTGCCGGTGGCGATATCCAGCCAATAGCTCCTGTTCATCCCTCACCCCCCGGCCAGCACAGCCGACACGGCGTGGGCGTATAAGCGCCACTCCTCCGTCTTCTCCTCCAGCACCCGGAGCCCCTCCTGGGTGATGCGGTAGTACCGCCGGGGCCGGCCGGAGGGGGACTGGGCCTCCCGGGCCGCCACCAGGCCCTCCTGCTCCATGCTGTGGAGCAGGGGGTAGAGGGTGCCCTCCTTCAGGCGGAACACCGATTCCGACCGCCGCTCCAGCTCCTCAATGATCTGATAGCCGTACATCTCCTCCCCCTTCAGAAGGGACAGGACCAGCATGGCCGTTGACCCGGGCGGGGCGCCCTTCTCCCTGCGCTTCATAGGATCACTCCTCTCTATACATAGATAGTCTAGGATTATTATACCTTGATAATCAAGGTATGTCAAGAGAGCTTCCGGAATTTACCAGGCATCCCCGCCGCCCGCCGGGGGACACTAGGGGAGCTAGGAGGGAATATCCATGAAACAATTTCGTATGCCGACGGCCTATACGATTCTCTTTTTCCTGCTGGTGGCGGTGGCTGTAGCCACCTGGCTGATCCCCGCCGGGGAGTATGAGCGCCGGGAGGACCAGACCCTGGTGGCCGGCACCTACACCCAGGTGGAGCAGCAGCCCCAGAACCCGGGGGATGTGGCCCTGGCCCCCTTCCACGGGTTCTACGACGCGGTGGACGTGGCGGTGTTCATCCTGATGGTGGGCGGCTTTCTGGGGGTCATGATGAAGACCGGCGCCATTGACGCGGGCATCGCCAACATCATCCGCCGGCTGGACGGCCGGGAGAAGCTGCTGATCCCCATTTTGATGATCTTCTTCGGCCTGGGGGGCACGTCCTTCGGCATGTGGGAGGAAACGATGGCCTTCTTCCCCCTGCTGATCCCGGTGTTTGTGGCGGCGGGGTACGACGCGGTGGTGGCCATCGCGGTGGTTCTCCTGGGGGCCGGAGCCGGCATCATGGCCGGAACGGTGAATCCCTTCGCCACGGGCATCGCCTCCGGCTTTGCCGGTACCTCCCTGGGGGACGGCATCGGCCTGCGGCTTTTGATGCTGGTCCTCTTCGAGGGGGCGGCCATCTGGTTTGTGATGGCCTACGCCGCCCGGGTGAAGGCGGATCCCTCCCGGTCCCTGGTGGCCGGTCGGGACGAGCGCTTCCACCACCAGGGGGAGGCGCCGCCCCTCACCGGCCGGCGGAAGGTGGCCCTGGCCCTCTTCGCCCTGGTGTTCCTGGTGATGATCTATGCGGTGATCCCCTTTGAGGACATGGGACTGCCCCTGCCGGCCTTCGGCTGGTGGTTCCCGGAGCTCAGCGCCCTCTTCCTGGTGGGGGGCATCGCCATCGGCCTGATCTACGGCCTGGGTGAGGAGGAAACGGCGGACGCCTTTGTGTCCGGCGCGGCGGACCTGCTGGGGGTGGCCTTTATCATCGGCATCAGCCGGGGCATCACGGTGCTGATGAACAACGGCTCCATCACCGACACGATTCTCCACTGGGGAGAGCAGGTGCTGGGCGGCGCAGGCAGCGTGGGCTTTGTGCTGCTGGTGTTCCTGCTGTACCTGCCCCTGTCCATCCTGATCCCCTCCTCCTCGGGGCTGGCCACCCTGTCCGTCCCCATTGTGGCGCCTCTGGCCCAGTTCGCCGGCGTGGACAAGGCCCTGGTGGTCACCGCCTTTCAGGCGGCCTCCGGCGTGGTCAACATCATCACCCCCACGGCGGCGGTGGTCATGGGCGGCCTGGCCTTCGGCCGGGTGCCCTACGACCGGTGGATCAAATTCGTCTGGAAACTTATCCTAATTTTGATTTTGGCAACCGGGCTAATTTTGGCGGTATCTGCAATTTTATAAAGAAAATGTGTGTGTTACAATAAAAGAAAACAACCCGCCGGAGGGGCTGGTCAGGCCTCCCCGGCGGGAAATCACGGCGCCTGGGGCGCCTGGAGGTTTTCTATGCGCGTCATTGATGTACACACCCATATTTTCCCGGACACACTGGCCCGGAAGGCCACCGTGGCCACAGCGGAGTATTTCGATCTGCCGGAGCCGCCCAACCACTACGGCACGGTAGGGGAGCTGGTGGAGGTGCTGGAGGAGGCGGGGATCGACTACGCCATGGTGTTTTCCGCCGCCACCACCGCCCACCAGGTGGAGCACATCAACCGGTATATTTATGAGGAGGCGGCCAAGCAGCCCAAATTCATCCCCTGCGGCACCCTCCACGCGGACTACCAGAACTACAGGGAGGAGCTCCGGTGGCTCCGGGAGCACGGGATTCACGGCGTGAAGATCCATCCGGAGTTCCAGCACTTTACCCTGGACGACGAGCGGCTGTTCCCTATGTTTGAGGAGATGGAGCGGGAGGACATGTTCCTGATCGCCCACATGGGGGACCCCCGGGTGAATGTGTCCGGGCCGGAGCGGATGATCCGGGTGGCCACCACCTTCCCCCGCCTCCAGTGCATCGGCGCCCACCTGGGCAACTGGGGGGACTGGGACATCGAAAAGATCCGGCCCCTGGCCAAGCTCCCCAACGTCTACACGGACATCTCCAGCTCCTTCTCCTATGTGAAGGACCCGGCGCCTCTGATGGAGATCCTCCGGGCGTACGACCCCACCCACATCTTCCACGGCAGCGACTATCCCATCTGGTGCCCGAAAAAGGAGCTGGAGAAGACCCTGCGCCTGGGCCTTCCGGAGGACCTGCTGGAGGATATCCTGTTTCACAATTTCGCCCGGTTTTACCACTACCGGGAGCTGTAAGCAGACGCCCTGGGGCACTCGCCCCGGGGCGTCCCTTCTTCCGGGGCTTTCCCCCGCCGGCATAATTTTCCGCCGGGGCCAGTATACTAGGAGCAGCTTGTACCGGAGGGGGGCGGATGGCTTGGAGGACGTTTTGGGGTTGGCGGCGCTGCTGGCGGCCGGCATCGCGCTGGTGGTGAAGGGCGGGGATCTGTTTGTGTCCGGGGCGGTCTGGATCGCGGAGGCCTCCGGCCTGCCCAAATTCCTGGTGGGAGCCACCCTGGTCAGCCTGGCCACCACCCTGCCGGAGCTGTTGGTTTCGGTAATGGGGGCCGGCAAGGGCCAGGTGGACCTGGCGGTGGGGAACGCGGTGGGCTCCGTTTCCGCCAACACCGGCCTGATTCTGGGGCTCTCCGCCCTGTGCCTGCCGGCGGCCGCGCCGCGGCGGAGCATCGGCGTCCAGGCGCTGCTGATGGCTCTGGCGGCGGCTGTGCTGTACCTCCTGTGCCGGGACGGCAGCCTGGGGGCCGGGCCCGGCACCCTGCTGCTGGGGATCTTTTTTCTCTACCTGTGGGCCGGCGTCGCCTCCGCCAGAGGGGAGGGCCCGGCGCCGGCCGCAGCGGGACTCCGACGGCGGGAGCTGCCATGGCAGCTGCTGCGGTTCCTCCTGGGGCTGGGCGGGATCGTCTGGGGTGCCGACCTGCTGATCGACAGCGGCTCCCGGCTGGCTCTCCGCCTGGGGATCCCCGCCGGTATCATCGGCGTCACCCTGGTGGCCATCGGCACCTCCCTGCCGGAGCTGATGACCGCCATTGCCGCCCTCGCCCGGGGGGAGAGCGCCCTCTCCGTGGGGAACATCATCGGCGCCAACATCATCGACCTGACGTTGATTCTGCCCCTCTGCGCCCTGCTCAGGGGCGGGAACCTCCCCATCTCCCCCCAGGGGACGGCGCTGGATCTGCCCGCCTGTCTGGCGCTGGTGCTGCTGGCGGCGGTTCCCGCTCTGTTGAGCCGGCGGTTCTCCCGGCTCCAGGGGGCGCTGCTGCTGGCGGCCTACGGGGGATACCTGCTCCTGCTGGCATAAAAACGCGCGCAAAAAAGTCCGGGGGCATCCGCTGTGGATGCCCCCGGACAAATGTTTGACCAGATCGTCTTCAGCGCTGTTCCATGGCCTTGACGGCCTTCACGATCCGGGAGGTGCCCAGGCGGGAGGCGCCCAGCCGGAGGAATTCCTCCGCGTCCTCCAGGCCGGAGATCCCGCCGGCGGCCTTGATCTTCAGGTGGGGCGCCTTGTGGGCGGCGAAGAGGGCCACGTCTTCCCGGGTGGCCCCGCCGGAGGAGAAGCCGGTGGAGGTCTTGATGTAGTCCGCCCCGGAGCGGGAAACGATGTCGCACAGGCGGAGCTTCTCCGCCTCCGTGAGCAGGCAGGTCTCCACGATCACCTTCAGGAGCCTGCCGCCGCAGGCCTCCTTCACCGCCCGGATCTCCGCGAGCAGGTCCTCCCACCGGCTGTCCTTCACCCAGCCCAGGTTGATGACCATGTCGATCTCCCCGGCGCCGCTGTCCACCGCGTCCCGGGCCTCGAAGCACTTGGCGGCAGTGGTGGAGTAGCCGTTGGGAAAGCCGATCACCGTGCAGATGGGAATCCGCCCCGCCGCATAGTCCCGGGCCTGGGCCACATAGGAGGGCGGGATGCACACGCTGGCGCAGCGGTAGCGGATGCCGTCGTCACAGACCTGGCGGATCTCCTCCCAGCGGGCGTCCTGCCGGAGCAGGGTGTGGTCCACAGCGGCCAGAATTTCACTTACATCCATGGAGAACCTCCTCTCTGGCAATACAAAATGCAATCAATCGACAAAAAGATACAAAATGGATTGGAAAAATCAACCCCACAGGGCGGAGAGCATGGGGACCACCTGCTTTTTCCGGGACATGACGCCGGGCAGGAAGGCCTCGTTGTCCTTGAGCTTCACGTTGAAGGCCTGCTCCATCAGCTCCGGCTCCCCGATGTAGAGGAGCTTGGACCCCTCCTTCAGCACGTCGGTGAGCATGAGGATCATGAAGCTGTAGCCC
>CAJFVK010000086.1 GCA_904420435.1 uncultured Oscillospiraceae bacterium | reverse complement strand
AAGGACAACCCCTTCCCCGGCGCCTGCGGCCTGGTGTGCGAGCACCCCTGCGAGTCCCGCTGCCGCCGGAACATGATCGAGGGCGCGGTGAATATCCGGGGCCTCAAGCGCTACGCGGTGGACCACGCGGGCGTGGTGCCGCCTCCCCCCTGCGCCGAGCCCACCGGCAAGACGGTGGCCGTGGTAGGCGGCGGCCCCAGCGGCCTCTCCGCCGCCTACTACCTCTCCCTGATGGGCCACAAGGTGACGGTCTACGAGTCCAGGAAGCAGCTGGGCGGCATGCTGCGCTACGGCATCCCCAGCTACCGGCTGCCCCGGGAGGAGCTCCAGAAGGACATCGACGCCATCCTGGCCACCGGCGTGGAGGTGAAGCTTGGGGTGGCCGTGGGGAAGGACATCTCCCTGGCGGAGCTCCACCGGCGCTACGACAGCGTGTACATCGCCATCGGCGCCCACACGGACAAAAAGGTGGGCATCGAGGGTGAGGACGCCCGGGGCGTGATCTCCGCGGTGGAGATGCTCCGGGCCATCGGCGACGGGAATATGCCGGACTTCACCGGAAAGCGGGTGGCCGTCATCGGCGGCGGCAACGTGGCCATGGACTGCACCCGCTCCGCCATCCGCCTGGGGGCCAAAACCGTCAGTGTGGTCTACCGCCGGCGCCAGCAGGATATGACCGCCCTTGCCGAGGAGGTGGAGGGCGCCATGGCCGAGGGCGCGGAGCTGCTGACCATGATGGCCCCGGTGCGCATCGAGGCCGACAAGGACGACAACGTCACCGCTCTGTGGGTCCAGCCCCAGCGGGTGGGCGCCATCGACAGCGCCGGCCGGCCCCGGCCGGAGAAGGCCGCGGAGCCGGAGGTCCGTGTGGAGGCGGACATCATCCTGGTGGCCATCGGCCAGAGCATTGAGCTGAAGGCCTTTGAGGAGGCCGGCGTCCCCATCCACCGGGGCACCATCGCCGCCCTCTCCAGCGGCGGCATTGAGAACAACGACGGGATCTTTGCCGGCGGGGACTGCGTCACCGGCCCGGCCACGGTCATCAAGGCCATCGCCGCGGGCAAGGTGGCAGCGGCCAATATCGACGAGTACCTGGGCTTTGAGCACACCATCGAGGTGGACGTGGAGATCCCCCAGCCCTATCTGGGCGAGCGGCCCAGCTGCGGCCGCAGCGAGCTGCCTATGGAAAAGGCCTACGAGCGCAAGGAAAATTTCCACTGCATTGAGTGCGGCTTCACCGACGAGGCGGCCAAGCAGGAGGCGGGCCGCTGCCTGCGGTGCGACCACTTCGGCTTTGGCGTATTCAAGGGAGGGAGGAGTGTCAAATGGTGAACATGGTGCATCTGACCATCGACGGCATGGCCGTCACAGTCCCCGGCGGCACCTCCATCTTAGAGGCCGCCCGGAGCGTGGGTATCAACGTGCCCAGCCTCTGCTACTTAAAAGATATCAATGAGATCGCCGCCTGCCGGGTGTGCGTGGTGGAGATCGAGGGGATCCAGAAGCTGGTGGCCTCCTGCAACAATCGCGTCTGGGAGGGCATGGTGGTCCACACCAACTCCCCCCGGGTCCGGGAGGCCCGGCGGACCAACGTGGAGCTGATTCTCAGCCAGCACAACTGCGACTGCCCCTACTGCGTGCGCAGCGGCAACTGCCAGCTGCAGAAGCTGGCCAACGACCTGGGGCTCAGCCACCTCAACTACCACAAGGAGATCCCGTCCAGTCCCTGGCCGGCCTCCTTCCCCCTGATCCGGGACGCCAGCAAGTGCATCAAGTGCATGCGCTGCGTCCAGGTCTGCGACAAGGTCCAGAGCCTCAACATCTGGGACGTGACCAACACCGGCTCCCGCACCACGGTGGACGTGTCCAGGGGCCGCACCATCCGGGAGGCGGACTGCGCCCTGTGCGGCCAGTGCATCACCCACTGCCCCGTGGGGGCCCTGCGGGAGCGGGACGACACCCAGCGGGCCTTCGCCGCTCTCAGCGATAAGGACAAGATCACCGTGGTGCAGATCGCGCCGGCGGTTCGGGCGGCCTGGGGGGAGAACCTGGGCCTCAGCCGGGAGGAGGCTACGGTCAAGCGCCTGGTGGCCGCTCTGCGCCGGATGGGCTTCCAGTACATCTTCGATACGGACTTCTCCGCGGACCTGACCATCATGGAGGAGGGCAGCGAGTTCCTGGAGCGGATGCAGGAGCCGGAGAAATACGCCTGGCCCATGTTCACCTCCTGCTGCCCCGGCTGGGTGCGGTTCATCAAGAGCCAGTACCCGGACATGGTGCAAAACCTCTCCACCGCCAAGAGCCCCCAGCAGATGTTCGGGGCTGTGGCCAAGAGCTATTTCGCCCAGGTGCTGGGCGTGGATCCCCACCGGATCTTCAGCGTTTCCGTTATGCCCTGCCTCGCCAAGAAGGAGGAGGCGGCCATTGAGGTCATGAACGACGCCTGCGGCGATCCGGACGTGGACCTGGTGCTGACCACCCGGGAGATCGAGCGGATGATCCGGGCGGAGCACATCGACGTCCACGCCCTGGGGGAGGAGGAGTTCGACTCCCCCCTGGGCGTGGGGACCGGCGCCGGCGTGATCTTCGGCGCCACCGGCGGCGTGATGGAGGCGGCCCTTCGCTCGGCCTACTATCTGGTGACCGGGGAGAACCCGGATGCGGACGCCTTTGAGGATGTCCGGGGCCAGGAGGGCTGGAAGGAGGCCACCTTCCACATCCGGGACATCCCCGTGCGGGTGGCGGTGGCCAGCGGCCTGGGGAACACCCGCCGGCTGATGGAGGCCCTGCGCTCCGGAAAGGTCCAGTACGACTTTGTGGAGATCATGGCCTGCCCCGGCGGCTGCTCCGGCGGCGGCGGCCAGCCCATCCACGAGGCCCAGGAGCTGGCCGGCGACCGGGGGCAGGTGCTCTACGGCCTGGACAAGGTGAACCACCTGCGCTTCTCCCACGAGAACCCCTCCGTCCAGGCACTGTACCGGGACTACCTGACAAAGCCCTTGTCCCACCGGGCCCACGAGCTGCTCCACACGGACCACGAGGCCTGGAAGATGCCTCCGCGGCCCCGGGGGAAGTAAGCGCCCCGCGGTTTTGCCGCTGGCAGGGAAATCAAAAAATACACCGCGCTGTTTAGTACGCTTCTGGTTGGGCGATTCTCCTGAATCGCCCAACCAGAAGCGTTTTTCCGCCCGGGGAAAACTTTGGCGCGCCATCCGACAAAAGGCAGTTGAAGAATTGTTGAAAAAGGTATAGTATACTCTCTAGCATTAAACTGGAGTGTTGCGCGCCGGACGGCTTTCGCCGGCGGATCCGCCCGTTTTGCCGCGCGCGCCGCGGGCGGCATGCCCCCGCAGAGGGGAAACTTTTGGAGATAAGGGAGGAGAGGGAATGGTATGGTTGCCAGTTGCCGCCGTCCCGGATCGGATGCCCGGACTGGCTTCGTCCCGACCGCCCCGGCTGGGCGCGGCGATGGGACGCCGCCGGCCGGAAAGGAGGGTGGCGCTTTGAGCGGTTATCACAGCGCGGTGGCAATTCCCGCGCTGAACCCGAGCGAAACGCTGCCGGCGTATGTGGACGACCTCCTGGAGTGGGGGATCCCGGCGGTGGTTGTGGTCAACGACGGAAGCGCGCCGGACCGGCAGGAGATTTTTGACGCCCTGGCCCGGCGGGAGGGCTGCGTCGTCCTGGTTCATGAGACGAACCAGGGCAAGGGGCAGGCCATCAAGACGGCCTGCCGATATGTGCTGGACGCGGAGAGCTGCCGGGCGCTGCGGGGCGTGGTCACCGCGGACGCGGACGGCCAGCACGCGGCGGAGGATGTGTGCGCCATCGCCACCCTGCTGGACCGGGGGGAAGAGGGGCTGGTCCTGGGCACCCGGGACCTGCGGTCGGACAACGTGCCCACCCGGTCCAAAATCGGAAACCGGCTGACCAGCTTCGCCTTCCATCTGCTCTACGGAGCCAAGCTGTCCGACACCCAGACCGGGCTGCGGGGGATCCCGCGCAAACTCCTGCCCTGGGCCCTCCAGGTGAAGGGGGAGCGGTTTGAATATGAGATGAACCAGCTGATCTCGGCGGTTCACGACCACATCGCCTACCGGCAGATCACCATTCAGACCATCTATTTTGACAACAATTCCGGCACCCATCTCAGCACCTTCCGGGACTCCTGGCGGATCTTCCGGATCCTGATGTCCGGCCTGGGGCGCTATACCCTGGCCGCCGCCCTGTCGGCGGTGGTGGATGTGGCGGGATTTTTCCTGTGCTACCGGTTCCTGTTCGCGTCGCTGCCCCTGGCCCTGTGCTACCTGTGGTCGGCCCTGGCGTCCCGGGGGCTGTCATCGGCCCTGAACTACACGCTGAACCGGCGCTACGTGTTCCGGGGCTCCGGGCAGGTGCGCCGCCGGGCGGTCCTCCGCTACTACTGCCTGTGGGCGGTCCAGCTGGGGACCTCCTACGGGCTGTTGATGGCCGCCTCCTCGCTGCTGCCGGCGGTTCCCGCGGTGCTGCTCAAGGCGGTGATCGACATACTGCTGGCCATCGTCAGCTATCAGGTCCAGCTCCGGTGGGTCTTCCACCAGGAGGAGCCCGTATGAGCCAGCAGGGCCCGCTGTTCATCGCTGTTCGGTTTGTCTGGCGGCTGGTGCGCCCTCGGTGGCGGACCCAGGTGGAACAAATCCAGGGCCCCTGCGTCTATATCTGCAGCCACAGCAACATGGCCGGCCCGCTGAACACCCTGGCGTGGCTGCCCTTCCCGGTGCGGCCCTGGGTGCTCCACGTGTTCTTCAACTACCGTAGCTGCCGGCGGCAGTACGCGGACTATACCTTCTCCCGGCGCTTCGGCTATCCCCGATGGGCCGCGGAGGGCCTGGCCCTCCTGACGGCGGGGGTCGTCAGCCGCCTGGTCCGCTCGGCGGCGTCCATCCCGGTTTACCGGGGTTCCGTTCAGGCGGCCGCCACCTTCCGGGAGACGATCCAGGCCCTGGAGCGGGGCGAGGCGGTGATCATCTATCCGGACATCGACTACGCCGACAGCAGCGATGAGATGGGCGAAATCTATCGGGGCTTTTTGCTGCTGGAGCGGTTCTGGCGGAAACGGCACCAGGAGCCGCTGACCTTTCTTCCCATCCAAATGGACCGGAAGCGGCGGACGCTGCGCTCCGCGCCGGGCCTCCAGTTTGACCGGGAGAAGCCCTTTGAGGAGGAGGCGGACAGGATCCAGGCCGCCCTGCGGCGGGAGATCAACGGGGAGGGAAAAAAAGGCGAAAAACTGTAGAGGAAAAATAGAAAACTGCCTGATAGGATCAGATCAGGCCGGAGCTCCGGCCAATCTACGATCCGATCAGGAGGAAGCCGTTCATGAAACATCCCCGCACCCTGACAGAGAGGCAGAGAAAGCTGCTGGCCGGAGGCTCCATCGGCGTGTTCGTGCTGTTTGCGGCCTGCCTGTTCTGGTTTGTGGGGCGGCCCCTGATCCAGTTCGTGTCCCAGCCGGAGGCGTTTCGGGAGTGGGTCGGCGCCTGGGGCATCTGGGGCAAGCTCGCCTTCATCGGCATGATGGCCCTGCAGATCTTTGTGGCGGTCATCCCCGGCGAGCCCCTGGAGATGGGGGCGGGCTACGCCTTCGGCGCCTGGGAGGGGACGCTGCTGTGCCTTCTGGGGGCGGCCCTGGGGAGCGTTGTGGTGCTGCTGTTCGTCCGCTGCTTCGGCGCGATGGCGGTGGAGGTGTTCTTCCCCAGGGAGAAGATCAAAGCCCTGGGCTTTCTGAAGAATGAGCGGCGGCAGGGACTGCTGTTTTTTACCCTGTTTTTTATCCCCGGAACACCCAAGGACATTCTGACCTATGTTGCGGGACTGACGGATATGAAGCTGTGGCACTGGCTGGTGATCACCACGCCGGCCCGGCTGCCCAGCATTGTGACATCCACCATCAGTGGGAACGCCCTGGGGATGGGAGATTTCACTTTTGCGGTGCTGGTTTTTGGCGGAACGCTTTTGCTCAGCGCGGGTGGGCTGCTGCTGTACCACAAAATTTGCAGACAGAATGAGGTAAAGAGAAATGGAAGCAATCCGATGGATTAACTACTGTGTGGCAGTGCTGTTTTTCTGCTGCTATCTGTATCAATTTGTCTATATTGCCGTGCCCTGGTTCAAAAAGGACAAGCCACACGCTCCGGCCAAGCTCCACCGCTACGCGGTGCTGATCGCCGCCCGGAACGAGGAGAAGGTGGTGGGACACCTGATCGACAGCATCAAGAATCAGGACTACCCCGCGGAGCTGGTCCAGATTTTCGTCATTGCCGACAACTGCACGGACACCACGGCCCAGGTGGCCCGGGACCACGGGGCGGTGGTCTATGAGCGGCAGAACAAGACCCAGGTGGGGAAGGGGTACGCCATGGAGGTGCTGATCGACAGCATCGAGCGGGACTTCGATCCCTTTGACGGCTACTTCGTCTTCGACGCGGACAACCTGCTGGAGCCGGACTACATCACCCAGATGAACCGCACCTTCTCCGACGGCTATGAGATCATCACCAGCTACCGCAACGCCAAGAATTACGGGGACAACTGGATCTCCGCGGGCTACGGCCTCTGGTTCCTCCGGGAGGCCTCCCAGCTGAACCACCCCCGGTTCCTGCTGAACACCAGCTGCGCCGTTTCCGGCACTGGCTTCCTCTTCAGCCGCCGGATCCTGGAGAAGTGCGGCGGCTGGCACTTCCACCTGCTGACGGAGGACATTGAGTTTACCATCCACAACGTGGTCAACGGCGAGAAGATCGGCTACTGCAAGGATGCGGTCTATTACGACGAGCAGCCGGTGAAGTTCAGCACCTCCTGGCACCAGCGGATGCGCTGGGCCAGGGGCTACCTCCAGGTGTTCGGGAAATACGGCGGAAAGCTGCTGAAGGGCGTTTTCCGCAAGGGCGGCTTTGCCTGCTTCGACATGACCATGAACATCATGCCCGCCATCATCCTCACGGCCTTCAGCATCATCATCAACGGCGTGGCGGCTGCGGTTTCCATTCTCAACGGCCACGGCCTGATCCCGGCCCTCCTGCCGGCGCTGCAGACCCTGGGGAACATGTACCTGCTCTTCGCGGTGCTGGGCGGCATCACCACCATCGCCCAGTGGCGGAAGATCGACACGGCGCCCTGGAAGCGTGTGGCCTATATCTTTACCTTCCCGCTTTTCATGATCACGTACATCCCCATCTCCTTCGTGGCGATTTTCAAGCGGGTGGAGTGGAAGCACATTGAGCACAATGTGTCCGTTTCCATCAGCGACCTGCAGCAGACGAAGGTATCCAAGGACACCACCAAGGTGTAAGCGGGAAAGGAGGGACTATGGCCCAGAAAATCCTGATTGTTGACGATGTGCGGGACATTGTTCACCTCCTGGAGAGCTATTTCCGCCGGGCGGGTTATCAGACCATGACGGCCCTGTCCGGCGCGGAGGCATTGGAGAAGGCTTCCGCCAAGCCGGACATCATCCTCCTGGACGTGAACCTCCCGGATATGGACGGCTTTGAGGTCTGCCGCCGGATCCGGGAGGGGGTCAGCTGCCCCATCCTCTTCCTGACCGCCCGGATCGAGGACAGCGACAAGGTCAAGGGCTTCGCCGTGGGTGGGGACGACTATGTGGTCAAGCCCTTCTCGCTGGAGGAGCTGGGGGCCCGGGTGGCGGCCCATCTGCGCCGGGAGGTCCGGCGCTCGGCGGCCATGTCGGTCCGCTTTGACGACGAGCTGATGATCAACTACACGGACCGGACGGTGACCGTCCGGGGCCAGGAGCTGAACTTCGCCAAGAAGGAGTTCGATATCATCGAGTTTCTCTCCCAGAACGTGGGCCAGGTCTTCGACCGGGAGAGGATCTACGAGCGGGTCTGGGGCTATGACAGCGAGGGGGACAGCTCCGTGGTGTCGGAGCACATCCGGCGCATCCGCGTGAAGCTGTCCAACGCCGGCGCCAAGCCCTATATCCAGACGGTCTGGGGGGTGGGCTACAAATGGGTGCGGTGAGGGGACGGGAGCGCCGGCCCCTGCGGGATATGTCCCTGCGGGCCTCCTATGTGCTCTATACCCTGGTGGCCTTTGTGGTGATCACCCTGATCTGCTTTATCCTGCTGGATGTGCTCAACGACGAGCGGGTGTATCTCCGGCTGAAGTACGACGAGATGGCCGTCACCTACGACGTGCCCGACGGGGGCCGCTACGACGTGAGCTACAGCGACCAGGTGACCTACACCATCTACAACAGCGCCGGGGAGGTGACGGACACCTTCGTGGTGGACGCGGAGAAGGAGAGCCTCTATATGGTGCGGGGGAGCGGCCAGTGGGAGGATCTGACCGACGAGGAGCGCGGCGATGCTGACAGCATCGTCCTGATCCCCCGGTACTCCCCGGGGGATCAGGCATGGGACCTGGTCCTGGCGGCGCTGGAGACCATCACGCTGCCCCTCTGCTACGGGATTGGGACCCTCCTGTGCGCCTTCTGGTTCTTCCGGCGGAAGCTCCGGCGGCCCATCGAGCTGCTGACGGGGGCCTCGGAGCGGATCGCCGCCAACCAGCTGGACTTTACCATCCAGTATGACCGGATGGACGAGATGGGGCGGCTGTGCGCCTCCTTTGAGAAGATGCGCCGGGAGCTTTTGGAGAACAACCGGGAGCTGTGGCGGCAGATGGACGAGCGCAGGCAGCTGAACGCCGCCTTCTCCCACGATCTGCGCACCCCCCTGACGGTGCTCAAGGGCCACAGCGATCTGCTGCTGGCCTCCCTGCCCCAGGAGGATTTCAGCCGGGAGGAGGCGGTGGAGGAGGTCAAGGTCATGGCGGCCAACATCGCCCGCCTGGAGAACTACACCGAGGCCATGGCCAAGCTCCAGCGGCTGGAGGACGTGGAGATCCGCCGCCGGGAGGTGGACAGTGGGGAGCTGCTGCGGCAGATGCGTACCGCTGCCGGGATTCTGCTGACCGGGAAGGAACTTACGTGGCACCTGCCGGAGAAGGAGGAGAAGTGGCGGGTGGACCCGGAGATCGTCATGGAGGTCTGCGAGAACGTGTTCTCCAATGCCGAGCGCTACGCCCGCCGCCGGATCGACATCACCGTGTCCGCCGCGGGGGATACCCTGTGCCTGCTGGTTTCCGACGACGGGGACGGCTTCTCCGTCCGGGCCCTGGAGCAGGCCCTGAAGCCCTTCTACAAGGCCAAGGACAACCCGGAGGACGACCATCTGGGGCTGGGCCTGAGCATCTGCCGGGTGCTGTGCCACCGCCACGGCGGGGGGCGGCGGGCTGATCTGCGCCTCCTTCGCCATGGGGACGGCGGAGGGCAGCGTTTGAGGAATTCTGAAAAGCGGAGGGACGCCGCCGGCGTCCCCCCGCTTTTTCCTGTATGGTATGGCGATGTTTGCGGCGGCCGGCCGGGGCGGCATTTCCCGCGGGAAATACGCCGGCAAAACGGTTTTACCCTTTGCGAAAGGGCCTGGAGCGTGGTATGATAGAGATGCGCGCAGCGCAAAACAAATAAGGAGGAACAATGATGAAACGTATGGTAAGACTGCTGGTGCTCAGCGCGGTATTGGCGTCGGCCCTGGCCATCTCGGCTTTTGCCGCCGACTTCACCCACTGCGCCGACGCCCTCCATGAGCTGGGGCTGTTCCAGGGCACGGAGAGTGGCTATGAGCTGGACCGGGCCCCCAGCCGCGTGGAGGCCGGCGTGATGCTGGTCCGTCTGCTGGGCGCCGAGGAGGATGCCCTGGCCGCGGAAACATACACCGCGCCCTTTACCGACGTGCCCAACTGGGCCAAGCCCTATGTCCAGTACCTCTATGACAACGGCCTGGTCAACGGGGAGTCGGAGACCATCTATGGAACGGACAACCCCTGTACCGCCCAGCACTACGCAACCTTCCTGCTGCGGGCCCTGGGCTACTCCGACGGGGAGGGCGGCGACTTCGCCTATGCCGACGCCATGGATTTTGCCCGGGAGATCGGCGTGGTGGACATGGCCAACTGCGATGAGGACAACTTCCTGCGGGACGACGTGGTGGCCATGAGCTACACCGCCCTGTCCATCGCTCCCAAGACCGGGGAGGCGGACCTGCTGAGCAAGCTGGCTGAGGAGGGCGCCATCCAGGACACCAAGGGCTATGACCAGCTGTTTGCCGACTACCGGAGCTATCTGGCCGCCGCCGGCAGCCAGTCCCAGGAGGAGAAGATGTCCATGGCCATGGATATGACCATGAGCATGTCCCTGGCCGGGGTGCCCTACATGGACTATGCCATGAATCTGGACGCGGCGGTGGACACGGATCTGGAGCACATGGATCAGACCCGGATGGCCATGACCGGCGCCATGGAGGTGACCATCAATCCTGAGCTGGCGGCGCAGATGGGCCTCAGCCAGGAGGAGGCCCACACCACCAGCGACCTGGCCTACTACTATGCGGACGGCTACTACTATGTCAGCATGGACGGCGAGAAGCTGAGGATGCCCCTGTCCTTTGAGGAGGTCATGAGCCAGACGGAGCTCCTGTCCACTGGCACGGCGGGGCAGTCCGAGCCCATCTGCCTGGTGAAGGATCTGTCCATCACCTCCTCCAGCGGCGTGGATACCTATACCATCACCTACGCCGGCGGCGCCATGAGCGGCCTGGTCCAGAGCGTGATGGGCGCCATGCCCGCGGAAACGGTGGACTCGGCGGATGCCTCCATGACCCTGGGGGACGCCACCGCTGTGGTGACTGTCGAGGATGACAGCCTGACGGGCATGACCATCTCCATGACCATGGAGATGACGGTGGAGAACGTGCCGGTGTCCGTTTCCCTGGAGATGGCGGTTTCCGACATCTCCGTCGGGAACAGTGTGACCGTGACTCTGCCGGATGACCTGGATACCTACCAGGACATCACCGCCGCCCAGGCGTAACAGGAGCGGGCGGTTTCCGGGCCCGTGCCCGGAGGGCGGAAAGAAACTGGGAGGTTGCCCAGAACGAAACGCCCCAAACAGCTGAGAAAGCCGGACCTCCTCAAATAGGAGGTCCGGCTTTCATCATAGCCGAAAAACCAGTAAGCGTTGGAAAAGAGGGGATCCCGACGGGGAGCTCGAGGGGGCGGCAGCCCTCCTCGAATGAGGTGGAATGCCCGCCAAAGCCTGGTGCCTTTTTCAGAATCCGGCGGAAGCCGGAGCGGTGCTTACTCCGCCAGCAGCTTCTCCAGGGCCGCCAGCTTGGCACAGACGCACAGGACCTCCACCGCGGCCTCCAGCTCCTCCTTGGGAGGCAGGGAGGGGGCGATGCGGATGTTGGAGTCCTTGGGGTCCTTGCCGTAGGGGAAGGGGTTCCCGGCGGGGGTCATGACCACGCCGGCCTCCTTGCACAGCTCCACCGTCCGCTTGGCGGTGCCGGGCATGACCTCCAGGCTGACAAAGTAGCCGCCCTTGGGGTGGCTCCAGGAGGCGAAGCCCAGGGGGCCGATCTCCCGCTCCAGGCCGTCCACCACCGCCTGGAACTTGGGGGCCAGGACGGCGGCGTGCCGCTTCATCAGGGCCAGGGTGTGCTCCTTGTCCTTCAGGAAGCGGACGTGGCGCAGCTGGTTCATCTTGTCATAGCCGATGGTCTGGAAGCCCATCAGCTTCATGAAGTACTTCATGTTGGCCTCGCTGGTGGCCATGCAGGCCACGCCGGCGCCGGGGAGGGTGACCTTGGAGGTGGAGGCGAACTCCACCACCATGTCCGGGTTGCCGTACTTCTCGCAGAGGCTCAGGATATCCGGGAAGGGGACGAAATCCCCCTCAAACTCGTGGATGCAGTAGGCGTTGTCCCACATGATGAGGAAGTCCTTGGCGGCAGGCTTCATGGCGGCCAGGCGGTTGACCACCTCATCGGAGTAGATGCAGCCCGTGGGGTTGGAGTACTTGGGGACGCACCAGATGCCCTTGACGGCCTCGTCCCGAATCAGCTCCTCCACCAGATCCATGTCCGGGCCGTTGTCGTCCATGGGGACGGGGATCATCTCAAAGCCGAAGGACTCGGTGACGAAGAAGTGGCGGTCATAGCCCGGGACGGGGCAGAGCCACTTGACCTTGTCCAGCTTGCACCAGGGCTTGTCGCTGTGGAGAAGGCCGTGGGTATAGGCCCGGGCGATGGTGTCATACATCAGATTGAGGCTGGCGTTTCCGCCCACCATCACCTGCTCCACCCGGACGCCCAGCAGGTCCGCCCACAGCTGGCGGCAGGAGGGGATGCCCATGGGGGTGCCGTAGTTGCGGCAGTCCAGACTGCCGTCGAAGCAGTCCTCGTTGGTCTGGATCACCGACTGCAGGCCGATCACCAGATCCAGCTGCTCTGCGCCGGGCTTGCCCCGGGACATGTCCAGCTTCAGCCCCTTGGCCTTCAGCTGGTCGTAGGCCTTCAGCTCTTGATCGCGGGCGGCCTTCAGCTCGTCCCTGGTCATGGCGGAATACGCTTTCATCATCGTGTTGACTCCTTTCTTCTGGCGGCGCGCCTGCCGCCGGCAGCGGCACAGTGAGCCTGGATCATTCTGCACACTGCTTATCATACTGGGAAGCGGCGGGATTTGCAAGCCTTTTCCCGGAAAAATACAGCAAATACATGGGTTCCGGTCAGTCGGAGTGCCGGTCCCTGCCGCCGGGGCCGGAAACGCCGAAGGAGATGGCGTCGCTGCCGAAGCGGCCGCGGATGGCGTCCATGGCCTGCTCGATCCGCTCCCGCTTTTCGCTGCGGGCGGCGTCCGACGCCTGCTGGAACAGGTCCTCCTGGGCGAAGGTGTCCTCCGCCTCGGTGATGTGGAGAGCGGTGACGCTGATGAGCCGGATGGGGCTTGGGGGCTTCCAGGCGGACAGCAGCAGCTCCATAGCCGCGTCCAGCAGGTCCCCCATCAGGTGGGTGCTGCGGGGCAGCTGCTTCTGCCGGGAGATGGTGCGGAACTGGGGATCCTTGATGCTCACCTGCACGCCGGCGCAGTAGAGTCCGTGCCGCCGCAGGCGGGAGGCCACGCTGTCGCAGAGCAGGGCGGTGCCGGCGCGCACCTGGGCCAGAGTGGTCAGATTCTCCGGAAAGGTGGTGCTGTTCCCCACGCTTTTCACCGGTTCCTTCTGGTGCCAGGGGCGGACCGGGGAGCGGTCCCGGCCGTTGGCGTAGCGGTGCAGCTGAACGCCCAGCTTCCCCAGCCGCTCCGAGAGCAGGTCCTCGTCCGCCCGGGCCAGCTGCCCGATGGTGCGGATGCCCAGCTGGCGGAGCACCGAGGCGGCGGAGCGGCCCACATAGAGCAGGGCGCCCACCGGCAGGGGGAACAGCAGCTCCCGCCAGTTCTCCTCCGAGATCACCGTGGTGGCGTCGGGCTTCCGGTAGTCGCTGCCCAGCTTGGCAAAGACCTTGTTGAAGCTGACTCCCACGGACAGCGTGAGCCCCAGCTCCTCCCGGACCCGCCGGCGGATCTCGTCGGCGATCTCCCGGCTGTTTCCGCCGAACAGGTGCATGCTGCCGGTGATGTCCAGCCAGCTCTCGTCGATGCCGAAGGGCTCCACCAGGTCCGTGTAGGAGAGGTAGATGGCGTTGACCTGCCGGGAGTACTCCCGGTAGCGGCTGTGGTGGGGCGGGATGCACACCAGCTCCGGGCACTTCTTTTTCGCCTGCCAGATGGTTTCCGCGGTTTTTACCCCGGCCCGCTTGGCCAGCTCATTTTTCGCCAGGACGATGCCGTGGCGGGACACCGGGTCGCCGCAGACCGCCACCGGCAGATGGCGCAGGCGGGGCAGGCTCAGCAGCTCCACCGAGGCGTAGAAGGCGTTCAGGTCGCAGTGGAGCACCACCCGGCTCATGGCCTGCCTCCCACCGGCGGCAGATCCACAAAGGACACCCCCTGCCGGATGGCGTACTCCAGAGTCCGGCGGGTGCCGCCGGGCATCCCGTCGTAGACGGCGATGAGCAGGGCGCTGTGGTCCACCATGTACCGGTTGCGCCGCTGCATGCAGCCGGGGGAGTAGTGGTCCTGGACCATGGTTTCAAAGTCGCAGGCCGCCAGCAGGGCCTGATAGCGGCGGCGGTCCGGCTCCGGCCACTCGTCGGCCTGGGTGGGGCAGGGAATGGCGGCCTCCAATGTCACATCCTGCTGGCGGCCGCGCAGGGCCAGCACCGCCTCGGCAAAATAGAGGTCGCAGCCCAGGGCCATGCCGCAGATGAAGTGACGGAACCCCTCCTGGTAGGCCGCCTCCACCGCGTCCCGGAGACGGCGCTTCAGATCCAGGCAGCGGGGGTCCGCCTCGTTGTAGCCCCAGGGGAGCTTCCCGGGGCGGTGCCCGGTAAAGCAGCAGCAGATCTGCCGGTTGCGCATACCCCTTCCTCCTCTCCAAAGGCCCGCCCGCCTTTTTGCTTGGTGGGTTTATTATAGATCAAACGTTCGGAAAAGTAAAGAGGCTTTCCGGGCCGCTCCCGAAAGAGCGGCGATCTCTCACAGGAAAGTCCGCCGGGCCGGCGGCGGGAAGCGGTTCCGGCCTTGACCCGGCCCGCCCTTTTGTGCATAATAGAGGCGAAAGGGGGGAGGACCTATGGCGAATCCGGACCGGCGGACCCGGCGCCTGGCGGCCTGCGGCCTGCTGGCAGCGCTGTCGGTGGCGCTGATGATGACGAGCCTGCTGCCCTTCGGGGCCTACTGCGCCGCGATTCTGGCCACCCTGCCCCTGATCCCGGCCCAGGACGCCTGGGGCAGCCGCTGGGCCCTGGCAGTGTACGGCGCGGCGGCGGTGCTGGGACTGCTGCTGTCGCCGGACCGGGAGACGGCCCTGGTGTTTTTGGCCTTCGGCTACTACCCGGCCCTCCGGGAGAAGCTCCAGGCCGTCCCCTCCGCCGCCCTGCGCCTGCTGGGGAAGCTTGTCCTCTGCAACGCCGGGATCGGGGCGGTGTGGGCCGCCTCCGTGTGGATCTTTCTGCTGCCGGCGGAGGAGTTGGCCGGTTCAGCGGTCCTGGGGGCGCTGCTGGTGGTGCTGGGGAATCTGACCTTCCTGCTCTACGACCTGGCCCTGGTGAGGCTGACAGCCCTGTACCGGAAGCGGTGGCGCAGGCTGCTGCGGCGGTGGCTGGGAGCGGAACCATAGGCAGAAAACCGGCCCGGCTTCGTGCCGGGCCGGTTTTTGCGGCTCAGAGCATGTCCTGCAGGTCCTCCGGGAGGATGGTGCGGATGTCCTCATCCGTGGGCGCCTCCAGCTGGGCCACCCGGTCCGCCTGCCGGGCCACGGCCTTCTCAAAGAAGTTCCGGACCGTGCGGGCGTTGCCGAAGTTCTCATCCCGGTTTTCATAGAGGACCTCCAGCCGCCGGCGCAGCAGGTCCTCCGCCTGGGGAGAGAGGCGGTAGTCGTTTCCCTCCGCCCGCAGGCGGAAGATCTCCAGGAGCTGCTGGGGCGTGTAGTCCTCAAAGGTGAGATACTTGTTGAAGCGGGAGGGAAGTCCCGGGTTGGACTGGATGAACCGGGGCATCAGGGAGGCGTATCCGGCCACAATCACCACCAGGTCGTCCCGGTGGTCCTCCATGGCCTTCAGAATGGTGTTGATGGCCTCCTGGCCGAAGTCCTGGCCGGCGTGCTCCGGCGCCAGGGCGTAGGCCTCGTCGATGAAGAGGATGCCCCCCAGGGCCCGCTGGATCACCTCCTGGGTCTTGATGGCGGTCTGGCCCACATAGCCGGCCACCAGGCCGCTGCGGTCCACCTCCACCAGCTGGCCCTTGCTGAGGACCCCCAGGGCCCGGTAGATCTTCCCGATGATCCGGGCTACCGTGGTCTTGCCGGTGCCCGGATTGCCGGAGAACACCAGGTGGAGGGAGAGGGTGGGGCACTTCATGCCCCGGCTGCGCCGGAGGTTCCGGACCTTCACCAGGTTCACCAGGCTCTCCACGTCGGCCTTCACGGACTCCAGGCCCACCAGGGCGTTCAGCTCCGCCATGGCCTCCTCCAGAGTGGGGACCGGCTCCTCCTGGGCCGGTTCCGCCTCCCCGGCGGCCTGCTTCTCCCCGGCGGGGGCGGCAGATGGCTCGGCAGGCGCGGCGGAGGGCGGAGCCTCCTCAGGGCCGAAGAAATCCCGGGCCACGTCCTGGCTCAGGCGGCTCTGGAGCTCGTCTAGAAGCTGGTTGAGCTCCTGCTGCTGGTCCGGCTTCCGGGCATCCGAAGCCGGGGCGCGGCCGGCGCTGTGTTCCAGCTGCTTTTTCAGGGCGGTGATCTGCCGGCTCTCCCCCAGGGTGAGGCTGCCGTCGTAGGCGGCAGCCAGAGTCAGCACGGCGTCCTGCAGGGCGAGAAAAGATCCTGTAAAGTCAGTTCCCTTGTCGCTATCCAAGCGGACCAGGGCGGGGAAGAAGGCAGGATCCGGCACCCGGGCCCGGATGTCGCCCTTAAAATAGGAGATGGCCCGCCGGTACTGCTCCTCTGTAAAGCGGATCTGCTTTTCTGTGTAGATCTGGCTGATGGCCTCCTGGTCCCCGCTGCCGTTGTGGCCCCGGGCCCACACGGACATGATGGCGGAGCGGAAGTAGTTGTCGGCCTGCTCCGGCGGAAAGCGGAGGGCCGGGGGCAGGGCGGCGAGAAACTCCCGGATGGACCGGGCATATTCCTGGTGGAGCTGCTGCATGGAAAGTCCTCCCTTGTGGCGTCACATACTGTCAGTATACCACAGGCCGGCGGAGAAGGAAATGGGAGATTTTCAGGAGGGGAGAGCGGAAGCTGAAAAAACTTGGGAATCCCCTTGACGAGCGGAAGCTGGACAGGTACTATTGTAGTATCCGGCGTATCCGGACAGAAGGAGGATCGACATGGAACTGAATCGTTCCAACATGAAAAAGATCATGCTCCTGATCGCTTTTGCCGTGCTGCTTCTGGTGGCGGTGCAGCGCATCGAGATGGTGGTGGACATTGTGGACTTCGTCATCGGCGTGCTCAGCCCGTTCCTGGCCGGCGGCGCCCTGGCGTTCATTCTGAACCTGCCCATGCGGTTTTTGGAGAAGCTGATTTTCGGCCGCCTGATCCGGAAGAAGGGGAAGCGGCCCGGCTTCGTCCGGCCTTTGAGCCTGCTGCTGACGGTGCTGCTGGTGATCCTGGTGATTCTGGTGCTCATGCTGGTCATCATCCCCCAGCTGGCGACGACGATTATGGGCCTGGGCTCTACCATCTCCAACTTCTTCCTGCGGGCGGTCCGCTGGGGGGAGGAGACCTTTGCCAACAACCCGCAGATCATCGAGTGGCTGCAGGAGCTGTCCCTGGACTGGCGGCAGATCGACTGGCAGGGCATCCTGAATGCGGCGATGGACTTCCTGAAAAACGGCGCCACCAATGTGCTGACCTCCGCCATCTCCGCGGTGAGCACCGTGGTCAGCGGCATCTTCAGCGCCTTCATCGCCCTGGTGTTCTCCTGCTACGTGCTGCTGCAGAAGGAGAAGCTGGGGCTCCAGAGCAGGAAGATCGTCTACGCCCTGCTGCCCCGCAAGTGGGCGGGGAAGACCGTGGAGGTCTTCTCCCTGTGCTTCCGGATTTTCTCCAACTTCATCGCCGGCCAGTGCACAGAGGCGCTGATCCTGGGCTCCATGTTCTTTGTGGCCATGTCCATTTTCCGCATGCCCTACGCCCTGCTGATCAGCTGCCTGATCTGCGTCATGGCCCTGATCCCCATTGTGGGCGCGTTCATCGGCTGTTTCGTGGGGGCGTTCCTGATTTTGATGGTGTCCCCCACTCAGGCGCTGATTTTTGTCATCATGTTCCTGGTGCTCCAGCAGGTGGAGGGGAACCTGATCTATCCCCACGTGGTGGGCAATTCCGTGGGCCTGCCGGCTCTGTGGGTGCTGATGGCGGTGACTGTGGGCGGCAGCCTCATGGGCATCGTGGGCATGATGATCTTCATCCCCCTCACCTCGGTGATGTACACTCTGTTCCGGGGCTTTGTCTACCACCGGCTGCGGGAGCGGAACATCAAGATCGAATAAGCAGAGGACAGAAAAGGAGAGCGCCGCGGCAGGCAGATGCCGCGGCGCTCTTTTCCTGGTTTGGTTTTACTGCTTGTCCTGGCCGTCGAAGAGGGGGCCTACCGGATCCTGGAGGCCGCCCTGGCCGGCGTTCTGGGCCGGCTGGACGCTCTGTGCCGCCGGGGCCTGGGGCTGAGCGGGTTGGGCGGTCTGGATGGGCTGCGCCGGCTGCTGGACAGGCTGCTGAATGGGCTGGACGGGTTGCTGCACCGGAGCGGCTCCCGGCTGGGCCGGGGCAGTGGTCGCCTTGGGCTTGCTCTGGACCCACTGGAACACAGCCCCCGCCGCCACAGCCACGATCATGATGGTCTGGCAGGTGCCGAAGCTGGTGACGTTCATCAGCAGGGCCACCCCCAGGCCCGCCATCACCCCGCCGAAGGCGGCGGTGGTCAGGATCAGCAGGGGCCGGTCCCACTTCATGGCCGCGATGGCGCACACCAGGCCCACCAGCAGGGAGGGGATGAAGTGGGAGAGAGAGAACCCTGTGGCGAAGTCCATTATGGAAACCGTCAGCAGGCAGAAGAGGCCCCCCGCCGACAGGAAGCAGTACAGGAAGGCCCCCACCTTCTGGAACCGGAAGCACAGGGCGCCCGCCGCTACGGCGATAATCAGGCCGACCACCAACTGATCCGTGATGAAGATGCCGCCGACAAACAAGCCGACCACTGCCCAGGCAAACGCGCCGACGAACCGGCGGAACCGGTAGCCGAAGAAGCAGAAAAACGCACCCAGCAGGACACACACCACCGCGATGGTCGTGAAGATGGACCCCGACTCGCTGCCGATCATCTTTTCCACGGCCATGGCGTAGAACAGGGTGCCCAGCATACTGGAGGCGCTCTCGATCATCTCCATCAACATTCCATAATCTGTTGTCATTTCACATTCTCCTCTCGATTTCACACAGATTCAGGTGAATTTATCTACACCCAATATACAGAGGAGAAGCTCTTTTGTCAAGAGGGGAAACCCTTGAAACAGCAAGAAAAGCAGCCGGAGAGCCTCTGCCCTCCGGCTGCTTTATGCAAACCCTATGCAGCCAGCATAGGGTTTTAGTGCTGGTACTCAAATTCCAGGCTGTACATGCTCACCAGGTCCCCGTCCTGGATGCCAAGCTCCTCCAGCCGCTGAAAGACCCCGGCCTCCCGGAGCATCTTGTCAAACCACATGCGGCTCTCGTAGTCGCCGAAGTTGGTGTTGGAGATGAGCCGCTCCAGCCAGGGGCCCTCCACCAGGTACACCCCGTCCTCCACGGTGATCTCCACCGGGGCGGAGGTGTCGATCTGGGGCGGGCGCTTTACGTACTCCGGCTCGTACACCGCCACCGGCGGCAGCTCCTTCAGCTTCCCGGCGATGGCGTACACCAGCTCCCGGACCCCCTGGTGGGCGGCGGCGGAGATCACATAGAGGGGATAGCCCAGGGCCTCCACGTGCTCCCGGAGCTTCTCCAGAAGGCTATCGTCCGCCGCAATGTCCGCCTTGTTGGCCGCCACGATCTGGGGGCGCTCCGCCAGCTCCGGGCTGTACTGCCGGAGCTCCAGGTTGATGGCGTCGAAGTCCGCCACCGGGTCCCGGCCTTCGCTGCCGGACACGTCCACCACGTGGACCAGCAGGCGGCACCGGTCGATGTGCCGGAGGAAGTCGTGGCCCAGGCCCGCCCCGTCGGCGGCGCCCTCGATGATGCCGGGGATGTCCGCCATGACGAAGGAGACGCCCTCCTCCACGTAGACCACCCCCAGGTTGGGGAAGAGGGTGGTGAAGTGGTAGTTGGCGATCTTGGGCCGGGCCTTGCTCACCACGCTCAGAAGGGTGGACTTGCCCACGTTGGGGAAGCCCACCAGTCCCACGTCCGCCAGGAGCTTCAGCTCCAGCACCACGTCGTGGCTCTCCCCGGGAAGGCCGCTCTTGGCGAACCGGGGGGCCTGGCGGGTGGGGGTGGCGAAGTGGGCGTTGCCCCAGCCGCCCTTGCCGCCTTGGCACAGGACATAGGGCGCGCTGTCGGACATGTCCTGGATGATCTCGTTG